>JBARXR010000341.1:0-11865 GCA_049647445.1 Jannaschia sp.
GCGCGCGACCAGTCGACGCGGCTCTCGACCGGCTGGTTGCCAGCGGGTGTCAGGACGGGCGGGCGCGGGGCGCTGTCGGACACGAAATAGCCCGACCGTCCCCGGGCGCTGAGGTAGTCGTTTGCCACGAGGTCGGTATAGGCCCGTGAAACGGTGATCCGGCTGATCCCGAGGTGGCGCGCCAGACCCCGCGACGACGGCATCCGGTCCCCGGGGCGGAAGCGGCCCGACAGGATGCCGCCCGTCACGATTTCCTGCAGCTGCCGCTGCAACGTGCCGGTGTGGTCGGGATCGAGGATGAAGGTTTCGACTGCAACGCCCATGACTGGCCTTATAGCGCCATGCGTCTGGACATAGAATAGCGCGTCATCGCCCGGGGGTTTGACCTCGGCCCGTGCCGGTGCTCTGGAGAGCGCACTGCAAGCATCCATCCGGAGACGTCGCCATGCCCCAATCCCACGACACCAACCGCCGCATCGTCCTGGCCGAACGCCCCAAGGGCGCGCTCGACGCGAACACGCTGCGTCAGGAGGCCGTGCCCGTTCCCGTCGCCGGGGCCGGAGAGATGCTGCTCCGGACGGTCTATCTGTCGCTCGATCCTTACATGCGCGGACGGATGAACGACGCGAAATCCTATGCCACGCCGGTCGAGATCGGCGGCGTCATCACCGGGCAGGTCGTGGCCCAGGTCGTGACGTCGGACGTCGACGGGTTCGCGGTGGGCGACCATGTGCTTGCGGGCAGCGGATGGCAGGATTTCGCCGTGTCGGACGGGCAGGGCGTGGTCAACCTCGGTCCGTCGCCGGAGAATCCGTCATGGTCGCTGGGCATTCTGGGAATGCCGGGGTTCACGGCCCATGCCGCCCTGCTCAATATCGGGGAGCCGAAGCCGGGCGAGACGGTCGTCGTCGCCGCCGCGACCGGCCCGGTGGGATCGACCGTCGGCCAGATCGCGAAGATCAAGGGCTGTCGTGCGGTCGGCGTCGCGGGCGGACCCGAGAAGTGCGCCCATGCCGTCGAGACGCTGGGCTTCGACGCCTGCATCGACCACCGGGCCGAGGATTTCGAGGCGCAGCTCAGGGCCGCCTGTCCGGACGGGGTGGACGTGTATTTCGAGAACGTCGGCGGGCGCGTCCTTTACGGTGTGCTGCCGCTGCTCAATCCGTTCGCCCGCGTCCCGGTCTGCGGCATGGTCGCGTGGTACAACCTGACCGGCCTGCCGGACGGGCCTGACCGGGGACCACAGATCCTGTCGACGGTCCTGCGCATGAAGGTGAAGATGCAGGGCTTCATCGTGTTCGACAGTTTCGGGGAGGCGGAGCACAAGGCGTTCGTCAGAGACATGACCGGATGGCTGGCGGACGGATCCATCCACTACCGCGAACAGGTGGTCGAGGGATTGGAGGCCGCGCCCGAGGCATTCGGCGATCTGCTGGCGGGGCGCAACTTCGGCAAGAGGGTCGTGCGGCTGGGGTGAGGGTTGTTTGCAAGGTCGCCGATGGAGATGACGTAAAACGCACTGGAAGAGATCTTGCATTGATCAATAAAGTTACAGATTGTGAAGCGTAGAGCGATTTAGACGAGGACTAGGGTCTAAAAATGTTCGGTCTTTTCAAGCGGGCGGCGTAGAGGGAGGCGCTCAAGTTATACTACCAAAACCGCTCGGCCTCATCAGCCATTGAAGCGTTTGATTCAGCGCTGTCCGACGAAGTGACTTCTCTGCTAGATGAAATTGCTCAGCAGTAGACGTCAGGTGCGGTTATGCGCCCGGATTTTCTGAAAGATATGCTCAAAGAAAATAAGGCCCTCCGGATCGCATATGACAGGACGCATCTTCGACACGTTAAAAAGTTTGCCCAGGAATTCACTCCGATTTTAGGATGGAAGTCATTCTATGCGGACTTTTGAATTTAAATTACACATCAATCATAATTTGAGGCGGCTTGGGCAATTGGAAGTGCGCTCCGATTACGACGGGGTCTGCATGGTGTACCCGCTCTCACCCAAATACCCGGCCCAGTGCCCCGTCCACAGCCTCGATGATCTGGTCGATGTCGTCCTTCTTGGCGATCAGCGCGGGCGAGAAACACAGCGTGTTGTTGAACCCCGGGATCGAGCGGTTGGTCGCCCCGATGATGACGCCCTGCGCCATGCAATCCGCGACGACGGCCTGAACGCGCTTTTCGTCCATCGGTTCCTTGGTGGTGCGGTCGGAGACGAGTTCGGCACCGAGGAACAGGCCCTTGCCGCGCGCCTGACCGATGACGGCGTGCTTGTCGGCCAGCGCGTGCAGCTGGTCGAGCATGTAGTCGCCCATGGCCAGCGTGTTCTCCAGCAGGTCCTCGCGCTCGATGATGGCGATGTTCGCAAGGGCGGCGGCGGGACCGGCGGCACATCCGCCGAACGTCGAGATGTCGCGGAAGTAATGCAGCGGGTCGGCGGCATCGCCCTTGAACATCTCGAAGACCTTTTCGGAGGTCACGCAGCACGAGATGGCGGCATAGCCGGAGGCGACGCCCTTGGCCATCGTCACGAAATCGGGCTTTACGCCATAGTGCTGATAGCCGAACCACGTGCCGGTCCGGCCCACGCCGCAGACGACTTCGTCGATGTGCAAAAGCAGGTCGTATTTCTCGACGATTTCCTGCACCCGCTCCCAGTAGCCCTTGGGCGGCACGATGACGCCGCCACCGGCGGTCACCGGCTCGAGGCAGATCGCGCCCACGGTGTCGGGACCTTCGCGCAGGATGACGTCCTCGATGGCGTTGGCGGCGGCGACGCCGTAGTCCTCGCCCTCCAGCCCCTGCTCATGCGCGCGGTATTCGAGGCAGTGGGGAACGGAGACGAACCCCGGCGTGAAGGGGCCGTATTCGGCGTTGCGATGCTCCTGACCGCCCGCCGAAAGCGCGGTGATCGTCGTGCCGTGGTAGTCGCGGTGACGATAGAGGATCTTGGATTTCTTGCCGCCGTGGTGGCGTGCGGAAATCTGGCGGACCATCTTGAAGGCCTTCTCGTTCGCCTCCGAGCCCGAGTTGGCGTAATAGACGCGGGTCAGTCCCGGCATCTTGGAGATCAGCTTTTCCGCAAAGAGCGAGCCCGGAATCGATCCGGCGGTCTGGGCGAAGAAGTTAAGCTTCACGAGCTGGTCACGCACCGCATCGGCGATTTCGGTCCGGCCATAGCCGACGTTGACGGTCCACACGCCCCCCGAGACGGCATCGAGGTGTTCCTTGCCCTTCTGGTCCCAGACACGCATGCCGCGGCCTTCGACGATGATGCGGGGATCGTTTGTTTCCAGCGGCTTGTGGGGCAGAAGATGGTGCCAGACATGGGCGCGGTCGGCCTCGACCACGGCGGTCATGTCGTTGGGGGTGAGCGTATCCATGAAGCGGGTCTCCGGGAGGGCAGCTTGGGGCGCCGACGCAGGGCGCTGCTGACGAAAATATCGCCGCATTTGCGCATGGAAAGCAAGGGGCGGATAGGGCCAGCGCAGGGATGGCCCTATGACCAGTTCACCGTCATCGCGTGACGTCATCCGCCCTCAGCCTGTCTTCGGCCCGTCGGTCAGGACCGTCATCGCGGCAAACCCGAGCCGGACGGGGCGGCTGTCAGGACGACGCGGTCGACGGTGACGGCGGCGGATTCGCGATCCGTGCAGCTTGTCCCGGAGGCGCGCATTTTTTGGTTTGGTCCCCTGACTGCCGCTTGTTTGCCCTGATCGCCGCATATGAAGGCAAGGCCATGAGGTTGGGGCGAAATTCCGGTGATCCGCTGCGATCCAACCCGGACATGTCCGCGGTTTGATAGGGCCAGTTCCCATCTGGCTGATAGGTCCAGATTGCGGGTGCGGTTGTCACCCGGGGGGCGCTGCTTCTACGCTGTGCCGGGGCGTCCGGCCGGAATGGCCGGCAGGATGCAACAAGGGGGGCCGCGAGAGCTTTCCAAGACAACGCACAATCAACCGGGAGACGAACCTCATGACCCTCAAGTCCAAGCTGCTGGGTGCCACCGCCGCGCTGACCCTGCTGGCCGGAGGCCAGGCCGCGCTGGCCGACGCCCATATGTCCGAAATCACCGTGGGCTATTTCCTCGAATGGCCCATGCCCTTCGAATTCGCCAAGGTGAACGGCACCTACGACGAGGAAATGGGCATCACGGTCAATTGGGTCGCGTTCGACACCGGCACCGCGATGTCGGCGGCGATGGCCTCGGGCGACGTGCAACTGTCCGTAAGCCAGGGCGTGCCGCCCTTCGTGGTCGCCACCTCGGCGGGCCAGGACCTCAAGATCGTGGACGTCGCCGTCAGCTATTCGGACAACGACAATTGCGTCGTGGCCGACGCGCTCGAGATCGACAAGGACAATGCGGCCGACCTCGCCGGGAAGAAGGTCGGCGTTCCGATCGGGACTGCCGCCCATTACGGGTTTCTGAGCCAGATGAACCATTTCAACGTCGACATCACGACGATGGACATCGTCGACATGGCCCCCGCCGAAGGGGCCGCCGCCTTCGAGCAGGGCGCGCTGGACATGGTCTGCGGCTGGGGCGGCGCGCTGCGCCGCATGAAGGAGTTCGGCAACGTCCTGCTGACCGGCGCCGAAAAGGAAGAGCTGGGGATCCTCGTGTTCGACGTGACCTCCGCCCCGGCCGAGTTCGTGGCCGAGAACCCCGACCTCATCGCCAAGTTCCTGAAGGTCACGGCGGACGCCAATGCCATGTGGAATGCGGGCGGTGCCGAAGCCGAGGCGATGATCCCGGTCATTGCCCAGGATGCCGGCATGGACGAGGCCGCCACCGCGGCGACGATGGCCACCTTCGTGTTCCCGTCGCTGGAAGAGCAGATGGGTCCCAAGTGGCTGGGCGGCGGCGCGCAGGAGTTCATGAAGGGCGTCGCAGGCGTGTTCGTCGAAGCCGGGTCGATCCCGGCGGCGCGCGACAGCTATGCGGATGCGGTCGATACCGGCCCGCTGGCGACCGCCGGCGAGATGTGAGCGGATCCCCCGGGGCGGCCACGGTGCCGCCCCGAACCGTTTCGGGGTCATTCCGCACGGCTTGCAGGGGACACGGGCCCGCGTCGACGCGGGGCAGGACGATCACACGGGGGAACGACCCATGACCGGATTGACCATCGAGAACGTCTCGATGCGCTTCGACCTGCCGAACGGCGGACACGTTCAGGCGCTCAAGGATGTCTCGCTGTCCATTCAGGCGGGCGAACTGATGAGTGTGCTGGGCCCTTCGGGCTGCGGCAAGACCACGCTTCTGAACATCGTGGCGGGGTTCCTTGCGCCGACCGAAGGCAGGCTTGCGCTGAACGGTCATGCCATCAAGGGTCCTGATGCGGAACGCGGCATGGTGTTTCAGCAGGGTGCGCTGTTCGAATGGATGAGCGTGCGCGAAAACGTCGAATTCGGTCCGCGCATGAAGGGCACGTCCGTCGCCGAGCGCCGCGCCGGAGCGGACCGGCTTCTGGAGATCACCGGGCTAAGGGATTTCAAGGACAAGGCGATCTATGAATTGTCAGGCGGGATGCAGCAGCGCGTCGCGCTGGCGCGCTGCCTCGCAAACGACCCCGACGTGATCCTGATGGATGAGCCGCTGGGCGCGCTCGACGCGCTGACCCGCGAAAAGATGCAGGGCCTCGTGCTCGAGTTGTGGAAAGAGACCGGCAAGACGATCATCCTGATCACCCACTCGGTCGAGGAGGCGCTGCTTCTGGGGGAACGCCTTGTCGTCATGGCGCCGCGTCCCGGGCGCATTCACCGCGAATACCGTTTGCCCTTCGCCGAGGCCGCCGTCGGCGCCGATCTGCGAAAGGTCAAGAAAGACCCGGAGTTCGGGCGGACCCGCGATGAGATCCTGTCGATGATCTGGGAGATGGAAGAGGAAATCATGGGAAGGTCCGAGAATGCCTGATCGCGCCTGCACCCGGATGGAGGCCTCCAGATGACCGGCGTCCTCATTCTCGTGACCTATGTCGTGCTCTTCGCCGCATCGGCGGTGGTCGTCACCTTCCTGACCCGCAACCGCAGACCGAAGGACTACACGGCGCTGAAAACGGTCACGTTCGGGGACGAAAGTGCCGTGCGCCCGAACCGCTGGGCCAGCGTGATCTCGATCCTCGTCCTGTTCCTGATCTGGGGCGCCTTCACCGGCTCGGCGCTGTCGCCCATCCACATGCCCGGCCCGTTCGAGGGCGAGACAGGCTTTTCCTACACCGCCCGGAATGCCGCCGGACAGACGGATGACGCCGAGGTCCGCATCGCGGTTCACGAAGTCGGGTCCGATGTGGCCGCCCCCGTGGTCGATCCCGGGGACGGCTTTGCGCTCAATGACGTCGATACGGTCGGCACCTATCGGTCCAAGCTGATCCGGGTGGATGACAACGATATCGGCGGCGACGCGGATGGCTATGCGATCATCGCGGTGAACGGCCAGCCGATCACGCCCGGTGTCACCGTTGCCACCGCCGACGGCAGCATCACGATGTCCGAACGCGGCAGTCTGAACTTCGTGCCCGAAAAGGGCCTGCAGATGCAGCCGCTCTATCTGCCGTCGCCCGAACGGGTCTGGCAGGCGGTGGTAGAGACGGCCCGCGACGGATTTCGCAACTTCACCCTTTGGGAACACCTCGGCTATTCCCTGTTCCGCGTGCTTCTGGGCTTCGTTCTGGGTGCGATCGTCGGCATCCCGCTCGGCTATGCCATGGGGTTGTCTAACTGGTTCCGGGGCTGGTTCGACCCGATCGTCGAATTCATGCGGCCGGTGCCGCCGCTTGCGCTGATCCCTCTGATCATCATCTGGTTCGGCATCGACGAGACCGGCAAGATCGTGCTGCTGTTCCTCGCCGCGCTCTGGATCATGGCGATCGGGGCACGGGCGGGCGTGTCGGGTGTGAACATAACCAAGGTCCACGCGGCCTATTCGCTCGGCGCGTCGAAGACGCAGATCCTGCGCCACGTCATCATCCCGAATTCCCTGCCCGAGATCTTCACCGCCGCGCGGGTGGCCATGGGGGTGTGCTGGGGCACGGTCGTGGCGGCCGAGCTTGTGGCGGCCAACGTCGGCGCAGGCATGATGATCACGGCCGCCTCGAAGTTCCAGCAGACCTATATCGTGGTCATGGGGATCATCCTGATCGGCATCATCGGCTTCGGGATCGACATCCTGATGCGCAAGGCCGAAAGCATCCTGGTCCCTTGGAAGGGCCGCAGCTAAGCCGGGATCCGTCCACCGATGCACGGGGTGATCAAGGGTGAGACGCCCCCGCGATGACTTGCGGAAGGAGTTGCGCGCGCCGTTGCCGATAGCCCGTCGGTCCGTCCTAGGCGGTCCGCCGCCGCCACATCGCCAGCCAGACAAGCGCGCCGGCGGCCAGCACGAGGAACGGGGCCATAGCAAGGTTGACCTTGTGCCACCCCGATACGGCGTCGATGGCGGAGCCCATCAGGCCGCCCGAGCTCAGCGAGGCCAGCGTGACCATGCCGAAGACCAGAAGATCGTTCAGGCCCTGCACCGTTCCACGCTCATGCGGGGCATGGTTGGCGGTCAGCAAGGTCGTGGCGCCAATGAAGCCGAAGTTCCATCCGATGCCCAGCAGGATCAGCGCCGCATAGAAATGGGGCAGATCGACACCCGAGAGTGCGACCAGACCCGCGGCGGCCAGCAGGGCAAGCCCCGAGGCCATGATCCGTGTCGCGCCGAACCGCACGATCAGGTGCCCGGTGAAGAAACTGGGGCCATACATCGCAAGCACGTGGAACGTCACGATGTTCGAGGCATCCGACACTCCGAAGCCGCAGCCGACGACGGCCAGCGGCGTCGAGGTCATTACGAGGTTCATCAGCGCATAGGTCACCATCGCGCAGATGATCGCGACCAGGATCACCGGCGAGGTCAGCAGTTCCGTCCGGGTGCGCCCGCGCGCATCGCCCGCCATGGGTTTGCGGGGCGGCGGAATATCCAGCAGGAAGAACAGCCACATGCCGACGGCATTCAGCGCCAGCACGACACCATAGGTGGCGAGGAAGGGAATGATCGTCGCGGTCTCGGTCTGGGTGACGACCGTGCGCGCGACGAGTGCGGAGATCAGGCCACCGGCCATGACATAGCTGATCGCCTTCGGCCGGAAGGCATCGCTGGCGGTGTCGGCGGCGGCGAAGCGATAGAACCCCAGCGTCGACATGAAGATGCCGGTCAGATAGGCGCCGAGAAGAAAGACCCAGAAGTTGCCCAGCGTCAGCGCCAGCATGGAGATCGCGGCCCCGCAGGCCCCCGCCGAGGCCCCGAGGACGAAGCCGAACCGTCGGCCCCGGCGCTGCATCAGCGGGCTGATCCACGGGGCCGTGGTCATCGAGCCGAACACGATCAGCGAGATCGGCAGCGTCGCCAGCACCGGAGTCGGGGCCAGCGTCAGGCCGATCAGGCCCGCCACGGTGAAGTTCACCGGCAGTTGCGCGCCCAGCATGGCCTGCGCCAGGACGAGGACGACGACGTTGCGTTTCGCGCGACTGTCGTCGGGCAGGATATCGGTCGTGGCTGTCATCGCTCGGGTCTACGCCCCCCTGTCGTGACGCGTCCAGTCCTTGATTGTGCCGCTACATTTCCGGCGCTGCGGCGATCAGGTGCGCAAAGGATCCGCTGGCCGCGCCCCTGTGCAGCCCCATGGGCGGCAGCGCGGTGCTCTCGGCGTCCGTGGCGGTGAACAGGGGCGGGCCTTCGGCGCGCAGCGTCGTGGCATAATGAAACTCGTGTCCGCACCATGCGCCGGCGAAGGGGCCGCGCTCCGCGTAGAGGTGACGGTAGCCGAGATGCAGTCGCCGCGTCGCAAAGGACGTGGCAAGCGGCAGCAGCCCGGCCATGACATGGGTCGTGCCGTCGGCATCGGTCAGGGCCTCGCCCATGACCATGTATCCCCCGCATTCGCCATAGACCGCGCGACCTTGCAGCGAGGCGAGGAAGGTGTCGTTTGCTGCGATCCGGCCCGCGTGCAGTTCCGGGTAGCCGCCGGGCAGGATCACCAGGTCAGCCGGTGGCGCGGCCTCGTCGGCGAGGGGCGAAAACGTCGCGATGTCGGCGCCCGCCGCGTGCCAGCCATCGAGGAGGTGCGGGTAGGCGAAGGCGAAGGCGGCATCACGGGCCACGGCGATGCGTTGGGCGGGCGGTGTCAGGGCGACGCGCGGGGCATCGGGCAGGGGCCGTGCCATGGCGACAAGGGCGTCGAGGTCGATCCCGTTCGCCATGACGCGCGCGGCGTGGCCCAGAAAGGCGTCGAGGTCCGGGCGTTCCTGGGCCTGGACGAGGCCCAGATGACGCGACGGGGTCGCGAGGGCCGGGTCGCGTGGAATGGCGCCAAGGACGGGGAGGGGGCAGGCGGTGCGCAAAATGGCTTCGTGGCGGGGTGAGCCGACACGGTTCAGGATGACACCCGCGACATGGACATCGGGATCATGCGTGGCGAAACCGGTGACGAGGGGGCCGATCGACTGCGCCATGCGCGCCGCGTCGACGATCAGGATGACCGGCAGACGCAGCCAGCGCGCAAGGTCCGCCACCGCCCCGCGCCCCTGCGGCGGGGCGCCGTCGAAAAGGCCCATGGCGCCTTCGATGAGCAAAAGTCCCGGCCCGCTTGCCAGACCGGCGATCATTTCGGGCGACATGCCGAAGGCATCGAGATTGGGGCAAGCGGCGCCGCTGGCCGCTTCGTGAAACCGCGGGTCGATGTAGTCAGGTCCAGATTTCGCGCCCCGGACGCGCAGGCCCCGGTCGCGCAGCGCGCGCAGCAGGCCGAGCGTGACCGTGGTCTTGCCGCTGCCCGACGCGGGGGCGGCGAGGATCAGTCCCGACATTTGCAAATCGGTTTTGCATCTTTGCACGCCGGAAACGCGGAAGCGGTCATCCAGCCTCGGCGGGGCGACGACGGTCGAGCGGGTCGAGGTTTCGCGGCGCCTCGCCGCGTGCCATCGCCTGCCAGTCGAGAACCTGCCGCAGCGCGACGGCCTGACCGATGCAGATGATGGCGGGCGGCTCCAGCAAGGCGGCTTCGATGTCCGTGGCGCAACCGGCAAGCGTCGTCTCGAGGGTCCGCTGCGCCGACAGCGTGGCGGTGGTGGTCACGGCGACAGGCTCGGAGGGTGAGCGGCCCGCGGCGATCAGTTGCGCGGCGATGGCGGCGATGTGTTTCATGCCCATGTAGATCACGATGACCTGGCTGCCCCGCGCGATCGCGGCCCAGTCCAGCGCGGTCGGGGCGTTGCCGGTGGCGTCATGGCCGGTCACGAAGGTCACCGACTGGTTGACGTCGCGGTGGGTCACGGGAATGCCCGCATAGGCCAGCCCGGCGATGCCCGCCGTGATCCCCGGCACGATGCGGATGGGCACGCCGTGCTGCACCAGCGTCTGCGCCTCTTCTCCGCCGCGCCCGAAGACGAAGGGATCGCCGCCCTTGAGGCGCAGCACGCGCTTGCCCTGCCGCGCGAGGTCCACGAGGCGCAGCGAGATGTCGCGCTGCCGTGCCGAGGGCTTGCCGCCGCGCTTTCCCGCGTATTCCTTGACCGCCTGCGGCGCCCAGTCGAGGATCGCCTCGCCCACGAGCGCGTCATAGACGATCACATCCGCCTGCCGCAGCGCATTGAGCCCGTGCAGCGTCAGAAGCCCCGGATCACCCGGACCGGCCCCGCAGAGCCAGACCCAGCCCTTGTCGAGCGTGGGCCAGTCGGCACCCGGAAGCACGGGAAGGGGCAGGGAGTCGGTCATCCCCTTGGTATGGCGCGACTGGCTGCGGTGCGAAAGATGCCGCGCGACATTGCGGGGGCCATTGGCGGCACGGGGACCACATGGCATGGGTAGGGGATGGATGAGGGCAAGACACTCCGCCGGGGCTGGACGACCGGGGCCTGCGCCACCGCCGCGACGACGGCGGCGGTCGAGGGGCTCTGGACCGGGATCGTGCCGGCCGAGGTGACGATCACCCTGCCGCGCGGGCAGCGGCCGACGTTTCGCATCGTCGATGCCGCGACGGGCGATGGCTGGGCCGATGCCGCTGTCGTCAAGGACGCAGGGGACGACCCGGACGTCACCCACGGTGCGACGATACGGGTGCGGGTTCGGACCTCGGACGGGGGTGTGGTGTTCCGCGCGGGCGAAGGGGTCGGCACGGTGACCAAGCCGGGCCTGCCGATCGCGGTGGGCGAGCCGGCGATCAACCCCGTTCCCCGTGCGATGATGGATGAAGCGGTGGCGGAGGTTGCCGCGCGGCTGGGGATGAGTCCGCACGTCGAGATCACGATTTCGGTGCCGGGCGGGGCGGAGATCGCGAAAAGGACATGGAACCCGCGTCTGGGGATCGAGGGCGGGCTGTCGATCCTCGGGACCACGGGGATCGTGCGACCGTTCAGTTGCGCCGCCTGGATCGCGTCGATCCACCGGGGCATCGACGTGGCGCGGGCCAGCGGGCTGACCCATGTGGCGGGGTGCAC
Organism: Jannaschia sp.; assembly: GCA_049647445.1. Lineage (GTDB taxonomy): Bacteria > Pseudomonadota > Alphaproteobacteria > Rhodobacterales > Rhodobacteraceae > Jannaschia. Next base: position 11,478 of record JBARXR010000341.1, read on the forward strand.
GGGCGCCACGAGTGAGCGCGTGGTGCAGCGGATGCATGACCTGCCGGATCACGCGATGCTGGACATGGGGGATTTCGCCGGGGGAATGCTGAAGTATCTGGCGCGCCATCCGATCGAGCGGGTCACGATCGGGGGCGGGATCGGCAAGATCACGAAGCTTGCCCGGGGTGCCGTCGATCTGCACTCCGACCGGTCGCAGGTGGATTTCGTCTGGTTGTCGGAGTTGGCGGGACAGGACCTGACCGACTGCAACACCGCTCTGGAGGCCATGGGGCGCGTGCCGACCCTCGCGCCGGTCATCGCCGCGGAGGCGCGCGACAGGGTGCTCAAGATGATCGACGCGCACGTCGACGTGGTCGTGATCGATCGCGCGGGAACGGTGCTCGCC
>JBARXR010000342.1:0-3485 GCA_049647445.1 Jannaschia sp.
GGGGTTGCGTCTGGGGTCGGTGGTATCACGCGGGCTGGAGCCGGTGTCGCCGCCAGCCCCTTGCGCCGGGCCGCATCAGCCTTGAGCGACAGCGCCCAAGGTGGAGCACGGACGGCGGCTGCGGCCAGCGGTGGGGCGATCACCGGTGGCGGTAGTTCTAGTACCGCAACATCTGCGTCCAGCCCACCCGCTTGGGCCGCCCGCATGGGTCGCACACAAACGCTTCACCATGGTGCAACCGCCGCCACCCATGCCCTGCGTTCAGGCGACAGCCCCGGCGGAGGCACCTCTGTCAGCCTTTCAGAAAGGGATCTATGATGTTCAAACGCCCCTCGCTCAATTACGGCAAGACCCCGGAACCCGAGACCCCATATCAGAAGGCCGCACAGGTCTGGGATGACCGCATCGGATCGGCCCGCGTGCAGGCCAAGAATTGGCGGCTCATGGCTTTCGGGTCGCTGTTTCTGTCGGCCGGACTGGCCTTCGGTCTCGTCTGGCAATCCGCGCGGGGCACCGTTGTCCCTTGGGTCGTCGAGGTCGACCAGCTGGGAGAAGCCCGCAGTGTCGCCCCCGCCACTGCCGACTACGAGGTGGCTGATCCGCAGATCGCCTATCACCTCGCACAGTTCATCGAACGGGTCCGCGCGATCCCGGCCGACCCCATCATTGTGCGCCAAAACTGGCTGCGCGCCTATGAGTTCACCACCGATCGCGGCGCGATGGCGCTGAATGACCACGCCCGGTCAAACGATCCCTTCGCACAAGTCGGGGAGGTTCAGATCTCGGTCGATGTCTCCAGCGTCATTCGCGCCTCGCCAGACAGTTTCCGCATCGCCTGGACAGAACGCCGCTATCAGGACGGTAGCCTCGCCACGACCGAGCGCTGGACGGCGATCCTGACCATTTCGGTCCAGCCACCGCGCAGCGCCGAACGGCTCCGCCAGAACCCCCTCGGCATCTACGTCCACGCCATCAATTGGTCCCGGGAGCTTCAGCAATGAAACGAGTACACAGCACTATTCCAATCACACTGACTGCGTGCCTCCTGCTGAGCGCCTGCGCAACCTACACCCCGCCCGAAATCGACTATGACAGCGATGTCCCCGCTTTGCCCGCGCCTCCGCCCCCCGTGTTAGAAGAACCACTTCGCGCGATCCACACGCCACCGCCCTGGACCCCGGCGCGGGGCGGCGATGCGGATGCCGCAACGGCAGAAGCGCGCGTCATCAATGCCAATGCGGCCGCCCGCGTCGAACCCCGCCGCGAGGGCTACTACAATGCGATCCAGGTATTCCCTTACAGCGAAGGCGCGCTCTACCAGATCTATGCCGCTCCGGGTCAGATCACCAACATCGCGCTCGAACCCGGCGAGCAATTGACAGGCGCGGGACCAATTGCAGCCGGAGACACCACGCGCTGGATCATTGGCGACACTGAAAGCGGCAATGGGCGCACCGCCCGCGTCCATATCCTCGTCAAACCGACCCGGCCCGACATCTCAACAAATCTTGTCATCAACACGGACCGGCGGACGTATCTGCTGGAACTGCGCGCCAATGAGACCTCCTACATGCCCTCCGTCGCTTGGTCTTATCCGCCTGGGCGCGTCCAACCGCGCCCGCCTGCAATCCAGCAGCCCACGATCCCTCAGGCCAGCCACCGCAACTATCGCTACAGGCTGCAAGTCGAAGGGAACACCCCACCTTGGCGGCCGGGCAGCGTGTTCGACGATGGCCGCCGCGTCTATGTCGTCTTTCCACGCGGAATCGCGCAGGGCGAGATGCCGCCCCTCTTCGTGCTCGGAGCCGATGGGAGCGCGGAATTGGTGAACACCCGCGTCTTCCGCAACGTCCTGATCGTGGATCGGCTCTTTGCCGCCGCTGAGTTGCGCCTTGGGAGTGACGATCAACAAGTGGTCAGGATCGTCCGTACCGATGGGAGACCGCGCCCATGACCACGTCAGCCTCAGACCCCGGAGTGCCGCCGTCCCCCAACCCAAGTGATCCGTTCCGGCTACGGCCCGATCCGCCCCGCGTCGTGCGCCTCTCCCGCAAGGTCCTCGGCGGCCTCGCCGTCATCACAGCGGTCGGTATCGGCGGAGCCTTGATCTTCGCCTTGCAGGACCGCCCGGCCCGCGATCGCCCTGGCGAACTCTTCACCACGGAAAACCGCCCCACCGCCGACGAGTTGCGCCGCCTGCCTTCCGATTACAGCGGCATTCCGCAACTCGGACCTGCCCTGCCCGGAGATCTCGGACGCCCGATCCTGCGCACGCAGGACGCGGGTCAACCTGTTCCCGCCTCACCAATGCCGGGACCAGATCCTTCCGAGCAACGCCGTCTGGCCGAAGAAGAGGCCGCCCGCACAAGTGAGGTGTTCTTTGCAACGCAATCGACGAGCGCGCCATCGGGCTTCGCGGCACCCGGTGCCGCACCTCCGAGCGGCTTTCCGGCCTCACAACCAAGCAGTGGAGTCCAGACAGATCAAGATCGCCAACTCGCCTTCCTCAAGGCCCCCGTCGACCGTCGCATCGTTGCCCCAGACCGGGTCACCCCACCCGCTTCGCCTTACATCCTTCAGGCGGGATCCGTCATTCCCGCTGCCCTCGTCACCGGAATTCGCTCTGACCTCCCTGGCCAGATCGTCGCTCAAGTCACTCAGAACGTCTATGACAGCCCCTCGGGGCGCTATCTCTTGCTGCCGCAAGGATCCCGCCTCATCGGCGAATATGACAATGGCGTTGGCTTCGGCCAACGTCGCATCCTGCTGGTCTGGACCCGGATCATCCTGCCCGACGGCCATTCCATTGTTCTGGAACGGCAACCTGGAGCGGATAGCACTGGCTATGCAGGCCTCGAGGACGGCGTCGATCACCATTGGGGCGGCGTATTGAGAGCAGCGCTTCTTTCTACACTGCTCAACATCGGTGGCGAACTCGGGACTGACGATGACGACCCCATTGCCAGCGCCATCCGCGACGGCGCGCAAGACACGATCGGCGACGCCGGCCGAGAGATTGTCCGTCGTCAGATTGATATTCCGCCAACCCTAACGATCCGGCCGGGGTTCCGCGTGCGCGTGATCGTGACCCGCGATCTGATCCTTGAACCCCAGGAAGGACACTGATGACCAAATTGAAACTGACTGCGTTGCCTGACGACAAACCTGTGAAGGTGACAGTGGAGTTGCCAGCTCAACTCCACCGCGACCTCGTCGCCTACGCCAAAGTCCTGGAGCGACAAACCGGCCAGACGGTTGCGGAACCGGCAAAACTGATCGGCCCGATGGTAGAGCGCTTCATTGCAACAGATCGAGGCTTCGCGAAGCTGCGGCGAGAAGGAACAAGTGGTAACTCGCCGTCTGGAAAGAGCGAATAGAGCAAACGACATCTTGCGTATTCACGTCATCGACAAGTCAACAGGCATTGGATTGTGCAACTGCATGACATTGCAGATCGAAGCATCGGCATCGGCATCGGCATCGGC
>JBARXR010000343.1:0-3914 GCA_049647445.1 Jannaschia sp.
GTCGCGTCCCTGCTCGTTTCCCCCCATATGGCGCTGGGCCGGGCGCGATGCAACTCGGCACGGGTCGGGACCGGACTCCGGATGCAGTCAGGCGAGATCGGTGCGTCGGCCGGACAAACCCGCAGACTGGCTCTCGAACATCCGGTCCGCGATCCGGAACAGGCGGCCGGCCCCGGTCTCCGGGACGTGCAGGCCCCCGGTATGTACCATCACCCGATGGTTCTGCTGCCAGGGCAGCCGTCCAGCGGCAAAAGCGGTCATGGCCTGACCCAGTGTCGGCACCCTCGCCATGGTCCGGCTCGACAGGGTCATCCGTATCCTCACGGCCGCCATGCCCGGAACCTCCACAGGTCTCGCGCAGACAGCATGCCGCAGGTCGCCCAGCAGGCTGTCGCCGTCGCCCCCGGTCAGCACCGGAAGGCACATGAGGATCAGGTCGTCGCGAACCAGCCCCATCATGGTGCCTTCGGGAAGGATCTGCCGCAGACGGCGGTGCAGGGACGCCATCACATGATGCTCCGCCTCGGGCCCCCAGAAGGTTGCGATGACACTGGTGCGTCGCAGCCGGAGCGCGACCAGTCGCACACCGGCGCCGTAAATCAGGGCCCCCTCGGCTTGGGCCAGCCGTGCGGCGAGCGCATCCGGGCCAAGGAACAGCTCGCTTTGGTCGAGGGCCAGCAGGCGCCGCTGCCGCCCTTCCTGCAGCATCGTCACGCGATGCCGTTCCAGCAACAGCGCGATGATCGTCACGATGCACAGGTTCATCGCGGCAATGCCCGCCGCCATGTGCGACAGGAACCACAGGGCGATGTCCTGCGGCAACAGGACGACGGCGACGATGTGGGCGGACGACACGAGGCCGAGACAGGCAACCGTCACCAGGGAGCGCTGCGCACTGCCCCGCGTCACGTGATCCCAAGCCAGCCCGACCGTACCGGAAATCAGCATGCCGCCGACACCGGACATCGCTCCGACCCCGCCGATCCCCAGACGGACGGCGCAGGCAATGGTCAGGGCGACAAGCATGCCCCGCAGCCCCAGAAACCCGCCCGCCAGAACGATGGGGATGTTCCGCAGGTCGATGATCACGCCCTCCACCGGGCTGATGGGCAGCTTCATCTGCACCAGCGCCACCAGACCGAACAGCCCGCCGAGCACAAGCTGCGCGGCAACCGTGCCCGGCAAGTGACGCCGCAGGGCGCCATAGCCGAGCACAAGGCCGACAAGCAGTCCGATCGGCAGGATGAATTGCGGAACGACGGTCGCGTCGGGGATCATGGCGGCACACCTCCGGTTTGCAGGTCCTTCCCGCCCTAGCGCGTCCCGATACCCCGATCTAATCTTTAGTCGTTAGGGTTTGCCTCAATCATGTCCCATTGTCTCACGACCACTTCCGCCTGTTTGATCGACGCGATATCCACCAGCCGCCCCTTGTAGACCGTGGCCCCGGCCCCTTCTGACTTTGCCACCTCCATCGCCGCAAGGATTTCGCGCGCTTCGGCGACTTTTTCCGCCGATGGGGTAAAGACTTCGTTGGCCAGTGCGATCTGCCTGGGATGGATGGCCCATTTTCCGACCATGCCCAGAACGGCGGAGCGACGGGCCTGCGCCCGGAACCCCTCGTCGTCGGAGAAATCCCCGAACGGACCGTCGACCGGCAGGACACCATGGGTCCTGCAGGCCGCGACGATCGCCGCCTGCGCCCAGTGCCACGGGTCGGACCAGTGCCGCGCACCGTCGTGCAGCATGTAATAGTCGTCCTGCGTTCCACCGATTCCCGTGGTCTGCATCCCGAGTGAGGCCGCGAAATCAGCCGCGCCCAGCGACATCGCGACAAGGCGGGGCGAGGATGCGGCGATCTCCTCGACGTGGGCGATTCCGGCCGCACTTTCGATGATGACCTCGAGGTTGATGCGCCTGGAGCGGTTCTTGGCGGCCTCTACGGCCGTCACCAGCGCATCGACTGCATAGATGTCGGCCGCGCAGCCCACTTTCGGGATCATGATCTGGTCGAGTCGTTCGCCCGCCAGTTCCAGCAGGTCCACGACGTCGCGATACCAGTACGGCGTATCGAGCGCGTTGATCCGGACCGACAGCGTCTTGCGCCCCCAGTCGATCGCTCCGATCGCCTCGACCACGTTGGCACGCGCCGCATCCTTGTCGCCCGGGGCGACCGAATCCTCCAGATCGAGGTTCACGACATCCGCGGCGCTTGCCGCCATCTTGGCAAACAGCTTGGGGTTGGAGCCGGGGCCGAACAACTGGCAACGGTTCGGACGGGCGGGCGGCGTCGGCTGCAGGCGAAAGCTCATGTCGGGTCTCCGGGTCAGAATATTGCGCGCGATATGCTGACCGCGCTACATTCTGACCTGCCGATATGCAAGCGCCGCAGCGCAGCATCGGGCTCCCGGAGGCCCTCCCCTAGAGCATCGTCATCACATAGACCGCATATCCCCCGGCCATCACGGCCCCGGCCACGCGCCCGATCTGCCGCCGCAGACCGAAGGCAAGCAGGACGACAACCGCGCCCACCATCACCGGCACATCCACGATCCCGAAGCGGGGATCGGCCGCGAGCGGGGAAATCAGCGCCGTCACGCCAAGGATCCCCATCAGATTGAAGACGTTGGATCCAAGCACGTTTCCAAGCGCCATGTCGGACCGCCCGACACGCGCCGCCATGACCGACGTCGCCAGTTCCGGAAGCGAGGTTCCGACGGCCACCACGGTCAGACCGATGACCGCCTCGCTTATTCCGAACCCCTGCGCCAGACCGATGGCACCGCGCACGAGAAGTTCGGCCCCCAACAGGACGCCCGCGAACCCCACGAGGAGCAGGACAAGCGCCCGCCCCACGGGCGGCGCGGCGGGCACCTCCTCCTGCGCCTCGCCGGAGCGCAGTTGCCAGATCATCCAGAGTGCGAAGACCGCAAGGAACACCACCCCGCCAAGCCGGTCCAGCCCGCCCGTCAAAGCGATCCAGAGCGCCCCACCCGCCGTCAGCCCGGCAAGCATCAGGCCATCGCGCCGCCATGTCGTTTTCGGGAAGGCGACAGGGGCCACCAGCGCCGTGATCGACAGGATCAACAGGATGTTCGCGATGTTCGATCCGACCACGTTTCCAAGTGCGATGTCCGGCGACCCGGCAAGCGCCGCGCGCAGGCTGGTCAGCAATTCGGGCAGGGATGTTCCCATGCCCACCAGCGTCACCCCGATCACGAGAGGCGACAGCCCCAGTCGCGCCGCCACCCCCACGGCCCCGGTCACGAGCCAGCCGCCCCCCGCCAGAAGGGCCACAAGGCCCGCCAGCACCATCACGATATCCATCTGGAAAGATCCCCCTTCGACCCCGGACCCGGTTCGGGTAGGCGGTCAGCGGACTGTCACATCGGCAACGGCAGGGCGCGCTTCAAGGCCGCCGCCCGCAATCGCGAAAATATCCCGGCAAGGGTCAGCCGGTCACTCCGACAGGAACGCCCGCATCACGGCAAGCGTTTCGGGCGCCGCCCAATCCGCTTCGCCGGGGATTTGCGCCACGACCTCGCCCGTACGGTTCAGGATCAGCGTATGAGGCAGGCCCCGGACCCCGAGCGCCCGCGCCAGTTCGCTGCCCGCATCCAGATGCAGCGGCAGCGTCGTGATCCCCGCCTCTTCCCAGAATTTCTTCATCTGCATGGGGTTGTGGCGTCCGAAAGCGACGGTCACCACCTCCAGCCCGTCCTCTCCCAACTGGTCCTGCGAGGCCTGAAGCGACGGCATCTCGGCACGACAGGGCGCGCACCAGGTGGCCCAGAAATTCAGGACGACCACCTCACCGGCATAGTCCGACAGATGGCCGCGCGTGCTGTCGGCCCGCGCGAACGTCTCGACGGTCGGGCGCGCAGGTGTCAGAACCTCCATCTTCTCCATCTCAC
>JBARXR010000344.1:0-13706 GCA_049647445.1 Jannaschia sp.
AGATCCTCGGGTCCCGCGCGCGGATCCTGACCATCATCTCGGACGAGTTGCGCGAGGTCCGCAGCCTGTTCGCCGTCGACCGCCGCACCGAGATCACCGACTGGTCCGGCGACATGGACGACGAGGACCTGATCGAGCGGGAGGACGTGGTCGTTACGATCACCGCCTCCGGCTATGCCAAGCGCACGCCGCTGGCCGAATTCCGAAGCCAGAAGCGCGGCGGCAAGGGCACGGCTGGCATGACCACCAAGGAAGAGGACGTCATAACGACGCTCTTCGTGGCAAACACCCACACGCCGCTGCTGTTCTTCACGACGGACGGAATGGTCTACAAGCTCAAGACCTGGAGGCTGCCGCAGGGCGGGCGCACGGCCAAGGGAAAGGCGTTGGTCAACCTGTTGCCGATCCAGACCGGCACCGGAATCGCCGCCATCATGCCCATCGACCGGGACGAGGATCACTGGGGCGAATTGCAGGTCGTGTTCTGCACCGACCACGGCACCGTCCGACGCAACGCCCTGTCCGATTTCGCGAACGTCATGCGCAACGGCAAGATCGCGATGAAGTTCGAGGGGGACAGCGAAGGCTGGTCGCTGATCAACGCGCGTATCGCCTCGAACGACGACGACGTGATGCTGGTCACGCGGTCCGGCCGCGCAATCCGGTTCCGGGCGACGGATGTTCGCGTCTTCAATTCCCGGGCATCGACCGGCGTCCGCGGCATTCGGCTCGGCGACGACGATGCCGTGGTCTCCATGGCCGTCATCCGGCATTTCGACGCAACGTCCGAGGAACGCACCGCCTACCTCAAGATGCGGCGCGCGATGGCCGGGCTGTCGGATGAGGCCGAAGGCGACGAGGAGGAGGCACCGGCCGATCCCGACTTCTCGACCGACCGCTATGCCGAGATGTCGGCGGCGGAGGACCTGATCCTGACGATCACCGAAAATGGCGCAGGCAAGCTGTCGTCGTCACACGATTATCCCCTGCGCGGACGCGGCGGCATGGGTGTCGGCGCACAGGACAAGGCGGCGCGCGGCGGGGCGATCGTCGCCAGCTTCCCCGTCGAGATGGACGACCAGATCATGCTGGCCACCTCGACCGGGCAGTCCATCCGCTGCCCGGTCGAAGGCATTTCCTTCCGCTCGCGATCCGCTGGTGGGGTGAAGGTGTTCGACACCCGCAAGGGCGAAAAGGTCGTTTCTGTCGCGCGGGTCGCCGACAGTGGCGAGGACGAGGACGCGACAGAGGTCTGAGACGTCGGGTCGCGCCTCGACTTGCGCTCCGGAGGAGCGTTCGTCGAGGACAGGCCGCGACAGGACGGATGCCCCCCGGAGACGGCTGATGCTGATTAGACTTTACCTGGGCGTTCGCAGGCCGGTCGGACGCTTCCTGCGGAGTGTCGGGCTACGCGCGCCCCTGCCCGCGCCGGTCGCGATCCGGCGGGCGGCCAAGCCGCCGCCGTACAGCTATACGCTACCCGGAGAATGCAATTTCTGCGGCGGCACGACCTTCGAGAACAAGAAGGACCGGATCGATTCGCGTTGCCTGACCTGCGGATCGCTGGAGCGGACCCGCCTGCTGTGGATGCATCTCAACAAGTATCGACTAGGCCCGCACCATCGCATCCTTCATCTCGCTCCCGAGGAGGCGCTTTACAACGTCCTCAAGGATCGCCACGGCGCGAATTACGTCGCCGCCGATCTGGAACCGGAAAACTTTCCTTTCGCGGACGGCATGGTGCCCATCGATCTGACCCGACTGGATCACTGGGAGAGCGCCGCTTTCGACATCATCGTCCATTCGCACGTCATGGAGCATATCCCCTGCACGCTGGCCTATCCGCTCTATCATCTGCACCGGATGCTCAAGCCGAAGGGTCGGCACGTCTGCGTCATTCCCTTCCTTCCGGGGACCTACGACGAGTGTTTCGCCGCGTTGCCGCAAGGTGAGCGTATGCGCCGTTTCGGCCAGAACGACCATGTCCGACGCTTCGGCGTGGAGGACGTGGAGCAGCACCTCGGCAAGCTGGTCGTCCTGCCGGATCCCTATGACGCGGAACGCGAATTCGGGGCGGAAACGCTGGATCGGGCGCGTGTTCCTCCGCACATGCGGCACGGGCTGACGACAGCAACCGTCCTCGATCTTGCGCGGGGCGACATGCGGTTGTTCCGCCGCCCCTGACCCGTCCGGCATCTCCCGCGGCGCACTCCGGCAGATCGACCCTTCACGCCCGGCCCCATGGCCTCTATGTTTCGACCATGACACAGACACTTCACATCATCGGCGGCGGCATGGCCGGGTCGGAGGCCGCCTGGCAGGCCGCGACCGCGGGCGTCGAGGTCGTCATCCACGAAATGCGGCCAAAGGTCGGCACCTTCGCGCATCGCACCGGCTCGCTGGCGGAAATGGTCTGCTCCAACTCGTTCCGCTCGGATGATGACGAGCAGAACGCCGTCGGTCTTCTCCACTGGGAGATGCGGGCGGCGGGCGGCCTGATCATGGAAATGGCCGAGGCCCATCGGCTGCCGGCCGGCGGCGCGCTGGCAGTCGACCGCGATCCTTTCGCGGAAGCCGTGACCGCGCGCCTTCTGGCGCATCCGCTGATTTCTGTGGTTGGCGAAGAAATCACGGCCCTGCCCACGGATGGCCGGTGGATCGTCGCGACGGGCCCGCTGACCGGCTCCGGGCTGGCGCAGGCCATCGCCGACGAGGCGGGTCAGGAAAGCCTTGCGTTCTTCGATGCCATCGCGCCGATCGTTCACTTCGACACGATCGACATGGACACCGCCTGGATGCAGTCGCGCTACGACAAGGGCGAGACCGAGGAAGAGCGGACGGCCTATATCAACTGCCCGATGACCAGAGACCAATACGAGGCCTTCATCGACGCCCTGCTGGCGGCCGAAAAGACCGAATTCAAAGAGGGCGAGACGGCGGGGTATTTCGACGGTTGCCTGCCGATCGAGGTCATGGCCGAGCGCGGGCGCGAAACCCTGCGGTTCGGGCCGATGAAGCCGGTCGGCCTGACCAATCCGCACGATCCGCAGACCAAGCCCTATGCCGTGGTGCAGTTGCGCCGCGACAACAAGCTCGGCACACTCTACAACATCGTCGGCTTCCAGACCAAGATGAAGTACGGTGCGCAAAAGACTGTTTTCGCGATGATCCCCGGCTTGCATGAGGCGTCGTTCGCGCGTCTGGGCGGGATCCACCGCAATACCTTCATCAACTCGCCCAGGCTGCTGGACGCGGAGATGCGGCTGCGGTCAAAACCGCATATCCGGTTCGCAGGTCAGATCACGGGCGTCGAGGGCTACGTCGAATCCGCCGCCATGGGCCTGCTGGCCGGGCGCATGGCCGCTGCCGAGATCCTGGGCCACAGCCTTCCCCCGGTGCCCGAGACGACCGCCATGGGCGCGCTTGTCTCTCACATCACCGGGGGGGCGGATGCCAGGACGTTCCAGCCGATGAACGTGAACTTCGGTCTGTTCCCGCCCGTCGTCGCCAAGGGCGGTCGCAAGGGGCGGCAGGTGCGCTACAAGATGTACACGGACCGCGCCAAGGCCGATTGGAGCGATTGGCTGGGCCTGCGGGCCGCGGCGGAGTGAGCGACGCGCCGAAACTTCCCGGGGCGCTCTGGTCGCCGCGTTCGCCGCAGGAGACGGTCAGGCTTTATGACGACTGGGCGGCAAGCTACGACACCGACATGGACGGATCCGGCTATGTCGGGCCCGCGCGCTGTGCCCGGATCGCGGCCCGCGTGGCGGCGGGCGCGACGGCCCACGATCTGGGCTGCGGGACCGGATTGGCGGGTATCGCGCTGCGGCAGGAAGGTTTCGAGACGATAGACGGCTCGGACGTCTCCGACGCGATGCTGGTCAAGGCCCGCGCGCGGAACCTCTATCGCAGCCTGACGCTCTCCGACCCCGCCACGCCGCCCGTGATCGCCGCCGATGCGACGCTGGTCGTGGCCTGCGGTGTCATCAGCTTCGGCGCGGGTCCGGCCAGCCTTCTGGTCGAGACGCTGAAACGGCTGCCGGACGGCGGATGGCTGGTCTTCACCTACAACGACACGACCCTGCGCGATGCGGACTACATGGGAGCGCTGGCCGACGTTCAGGCGAACGGTCTCGCGCGGCTGGAACTTGCGGAATACGGTCCGCAATTGCCCGCGCAGGGGCGCGGGTGCACGGTCCACGCCCTCCGCCGCCTTTGAAGCGCGCGCCTTGATTACCCGATTCGCTCCCTCGCCGACCGGGCCCTTGCATCTGGGCCATGCCTGGGCCGCGATGGTGGCCTGGCGGCACGGGCCACCGACCCTTCTGCGGATCGAAGACATCGACCAGAGCCGCGCCAGGCCGGAATGGGACACCGCCCTCCGCGACGATCTGCGCTGGTTGGGGTTCGACTGGCCTGAACCCGTGATGCGCCAGTCGGATCGCATGGCGACTTACGGCCGGGCGCTGGACCGCCTCTGGGCGGACGGCGTGCTCTATCCGTGCACCTGCAACCGGCGCGACATCCTCGAGGCCGCCTCCGCCCCGCAGGAGGGCACGCCCCTGCTGGGACCCGACGGGGTGATTTATCCCGGCACCTGCCGGGCGGCATCACGCGCCGGCGCACGCCCCGAGGCCGCGGCCTTGCGGCTTGATGCCGGGGCGGTGGGCGACCTGAATTGGACCGACGGCGGGATCCCGAGGTCCATGACGGGATCCGGTTTTCACGATCTGATCGGCGACCCGGTGCTCGCCCGGCGGGACATGGGGACAAGCTATCATCTGTCGGTCGTGATCGATGACGCGGAACAGGGGATCGACCTCGTCACGCGCGGCGAGGATCTTGCGGACGCGACCCCCATCCATGTCGCGATCCAGCAGCTGTTGGACCTGCCGACGCCCGCCTATCTGCACCACGACCTGGTGCGCGACGCGTCGGGCAAACGGCTGGCCAAGCGGGACGACGCGCGCAGCATCGCCAGCTATCGACGCGCGGGATGGTCGGCGGCGGCGCTGACGGCGCATCTTCGCCGAAGCCGGATCGCGCCGGATTGACCGATCAGGGAATGCGGTTGCCGATCCAGTTTCCGTGGACCCAGCCGAGACGGCCGCCGCCATACTCCACCCCGAGCCAGCCATCCTGACCGTCGATCGTGGTGACGCGGTCGCCATTGCGCAACTCGCCGATCTTTTGAAAGGCCGTACCGGGCCCGGTGCGGACCGACAGAAAGCCGTCGCCGTTCGGATCGAGGCCCATGACCGTGCCCACACCCGTGCAAGCGGCCTCGGTCGTTGCCTGATTGCATGGTGGCCGGATCGGCACGTCGAGCGTTTGCGCCGGAGCAGGCAGCGTGAGAGCGGCAGACAGGATCGCCGCCGCACTTAAAGATGGTCGAGACATCGGGACCTCCTCGGAAAAGGACGCGAATGAAAAGCCGGACCTGACGTCCGGTTGCCGGTCCATAGCCGATTTTCGCCGAAAAGTCAGGTCAGCGGCTGCGCCGTCTCGACCATGCGAGCGAAAAAACTGGCCCCGATGGGCGCGATGCTGTCGTTGAAATCGTATTCCGCGTGGTGCAGCACGGGCCCCGGCCCGGCCCCGAGGAACAGATAGGCGCCGGGGCGTGCGTTCAGCATGTAGCTGAAATCCTCCGCCCCCATTTCCCGCCTGGAATCGGCCGTGACCGCAGCTTCGCCCACCACCTGCGCCGCGACACCGGCGGCGAACGCGGCCTTTTCGGCATCGTTGACCGTCGCCGGGTACCCGCGCTCATAGCGGCACGTCGCGGTCACGCCATAGCTTGCCGCCTGCCCCGCGACGATTTCGGCCAGGCGCCGTTCCACCATGGCCTGAACGGCGGGGTCGAACGTGCGCACGGTCCCGCCAAGGAAGGCGGTGCCGGGGATGATGTTGTCGGCTGTGCCGGTGTGGATCTGGGTGATCGAGACGACCAATTCGTCCAAGGCATAATGATTGCGCGATACGATCGTCTGGATTGCCTGACCGATCCCGAGCGCCGCGACGATGGGGTCGCGCGTGTCGTGCGGCATCGCCCCGTGGCCGCCCTTGCCGGTGATGTCGATGTGAAAGGTGTCGACCGCCGCCATGATCGGACCGGGCGCGGTGAAGAACTGTCCTTCCGCAAAATTCGGTGCGTTATGGATGGCATAGACCTGCGCGATGTCGAAGCGATCCATGACGCCTTCCCGCACCATGACCTCGCCGCCGCCGCCGCCCTCCTCGGCCGGCTGGAAGATCAGGGCCACCCGGCCCGCGAAATTGCGCGTCTCCGCCAGGTATTTCGCCGCCCCCAGCAGCATCGTCGTATGCCCGTCGTGACCGCAGGCATGCATCTTGCCGTCCGTCTGGGACGCATGGTCCACCCCGGAGGCCTCGTGGATCGGCAGGGCATCCATATCGGCCCGCAAGCCGATGGTCGGCCCCTCTCCCCGTCCTTCGATGATCGCCACAAGTCCCGTCTTCGCGATCCCCTCGTGGATTTCATCGACGCCGAAATCGCGCAGTTTCCCGGCCACGAACGCCGCCGTCTTGGGCAGGTCGAACTGCAACTCCGGATTGCGGTGCAGCCATCGGCGCCATTCGCGCATTTCGGGCTCCAGCGCGGCGATGGAATTGATCACGGGCATGGGTTGTCCTTCTCGTGTCGCTTTGGGACAGATGACGCCAGATCGGAGGGACGCGCAATGGACGACATCTGCACGACACCGGGCGGCGGGTTGCCGCGGCTGCTGGCCATCATGGACCGTCTGCGTGACCCCGAAACCGGCTGTCCGTGGGACATCGAGCAGGATTTCGCGTCCATCGCTCCCTATACCATCGAGGAAGCATACGAAGTCGCGGACGCCATCGCGCGCCTGTCCGACAACGACGGCGCCTGGGACGACCTCGAGGGCGAGTTGGGAGACCTTCTGCTTCAGGTCGTTTATCACGCCCGGATGGGCTCGGAGGATGGCCGCTTCGACTTCCAGTCGATCGCCGAGCGGGTCGCGCAGAAGATGGTCGACAGGCATCCGCACATCTGGGGCGACGGTGACCGCGACAAATCCGCGGCACAGCAGGTCGCCGATTGGGAAGCCACAAAGGCCCGCGAACGACAGGGCCGGACGCTGGATGGCGTGGCCCTGGGCCTGCCCGCGCTCATGCGGGCGGTGAAGTTGCAGAATCGCGCCGCACGGGTCGGCTTCGACTGGCCCGAGACAACGCAGGTTCTGGCCAAATTGCAGGAGGAAGCCATCGAGCTCGTGGAGGCGCGCGAGGTGCTGACGCAGGCCGAAGTGGCGGAGGAGATGGGCGATCTGTTGTTCGTGGTCGCCAACCTCGCGCGGCATCTGGGCGTCGACCCGGAAGATGCGCTGCGCGGCGCCAACGCCAAGTTCACAAGGCGTTTCGAGGCCATCGAGGATGCGCTTGCGGCCAGGGGATCCGAACCCACGCGGGCCAGT
Source organism: Jannaschia sp. (assembly GCA_049647445.1). Lineage (GTDB taxonomy): Bacteria > Pseudomonadota > Alphaproteobacteria > Rhodobacterales > Rhodobacteraceae > Jannaschia. The sequence goes on from JBARXR010000344.1 coordinate 7,464, forward strand.
CTGGAGGAGATGGACGCGCTCTGGGATGCTGCCAAGGTCGCGGAGAAAGCCGCGCAAAAAACATCCGACTAAAAAAGTCAGGATTGACCTGACTAAAAGACTCGGAAATAACGGTGGCACCAAAACATGAGGCTACCCATGACCCTTCGAACGATCATCCTGACCGGAACCGCCCTGACCGTCGCCGCCCCGGCGCTTGCGGGTGAGGTCAATGTCTACTCCTACCGCCAGCCCGAGCTGATCCAGCCGCTTGTCGACGGGTTCGAGGCGGCGACCGGCCATACGGCCAACGTGGTCTTCATCGACAAGGGCATAACCGAGCGGCTGGTGGCCGAGGGGACCCGCTCCCCCGCCGATCTCATCTTCACCGTCGATATCGCCCGCCTTGCCGAAGCCAAGGAGGCCGGGGTGACGCAGGCGGTCGAAAGCGACGTTCTCGACGCCAACATCCCGGAGGCGATGCGGGACGCGGACGGCCATTGGTTCGGTGTCACGACCCGTGCCCGGATCGTCTATGCCAGCCGCGATCGCGTCGCGCCGGGCGAAATCACGACCTACGAGGATCTGGCCGACCCTAAGTGGGAAGGCCGCATCTGCACCCGCTCCGGCACGCATGACTACACGATCGGACTGGTCTCTGCGGTCATCGAACATGACGGCCCGGAGGCCACGCAGGCCTGGCTGGAGGGGGTCAAGGCCAACCTCGCCAAGCAGCCCGAGGGCAACGACCGCGCACAGGTCAAGTCGATCTGGGCCGGTGAGTGCGACATCAGCCTCGGCAATACGTATTACATGGGCGCAATGCTGGAAGACCCGGAGCAGCAGGAATGGGCCAACGCGGTCCGCATCGAATTCCCGACGTTCGCGGACGGCTCCGGCACGCATGTCAACGTCTCCGGCGTGGCGATGACGGCGGGCGCGCCCAATCGCACCGAAGCACTGGCCTTCATGGAATATCTGTCGTCGCCGGAGGCCCAACAGATCTATGCGAACGCGGTGCACGAATACCCGGTCGCGCCGGGTGCCGCACCCTCCGATCTGGTGGCCTCCTGGGGCAGCTTCACACCCGACGCGACCCCGCTGACCGCGATCGCGGGCAATCGGCCCGAGGCCCTCAGACTTGTGGAAACCGTCGATTTTGACGGCTGACGCCGGGCTTCGGCGAAGAACGGCGTTTCCGCACGGGACGGGCTGGACAATCCGGCCCGTCCCGTGTCCGCTTCACGCATGACACAGAAAATCATCATCGACACCGATCCCGGTCAGGACGATGCCGTTGCCATCCTGCTGGCGCTGGCCTCGCCCGAACTGGAGGTGCTGGGCCTGACCGCAGTGGCCGGGAACGTGCCGCTTGACCTCACGGCGCGGAACGCGCGGATCGTCTGCGAACTGGCGGGGCGCACGGATATCCCCGTTTACGCCGGGTGCGACCGCCCGATCGCCCGCGATCTTGTGACGGCCGAACACGTCCACGGCAAGACCGGCCTCGACGGCGCCGACCTGCCGGATCCCACGATGCCGCTGGCACAGGGACATGGCGTGGATTTCATTGTCGAAACGCTGCGCTCGGAGGCGCCGGGCACCGTCACGCTCTGCCCCCTCGGGCCGCTGACCAACATCGCCACAGCCCTTCGACGCGCGCCCGACATCGCCACAAGGATCGCGCGGATCGTGCTGATGGGGGGCGCCTATTTCGAGGTCGGCAACATCACGCCCGCCGCCGAGTTCAACATCTACGTCGATCCGGAGGCCGCGAAGATCGTCTTTGCCTCAGGCGTGCCGCTGACCGTTTTGCCCCTCGATGCGACGCACAAGGTCCTGACCACGCGGGCGCGCAACGACGCGTTCAGGGCCGCCGGGCCCGTGGGCGAGGTGGTTGCGGGTTGGACGGGCTTCTTCGAGCGCTTCGACAAGGAGAAATACGGCAGCGAGGGTGCGCCCCTGCACGACCCCTGCGTGATCGCCTGGTTGCTCGCCCCCGACCTCTTCACCGGACGTCACATCAATGTCGAGATCGAGGTCGACAGCCCGCTGACCCGCGGCATGACCGTCGCGGACTGGTGGCGCGTGACCGGGCGTGCGCCCAACGCGACATTCATCGGGGACGTGGACGCGGAGGGGTTCTTCGCCCTGCTGACGGAGCGTCTTGCGCGTCTGTAGCGCCAATGAGTATTTTCGGACCCGTGATGGAGGGGCCATGTTTGCCTTCGACAACAGCTACGCCCGCCTGCCGGACCGGTTCTTCACGAAAATGACGCCGACGGCCGTGACGCGGCCGGGTTGGGTCGCCCTGAACGTTGGGCTTGCGCGCGAGATGGGTCTCGATCCCGAGGCCCTGCGCGGCGCGGTCGATGTCCTTGCCGGAAACCGGGTCGCGGACGGGTCCGAACCGCTGGCACAGCTTTACGCCGGGCATCAGTTCGGCGGCTGGTCGCCGCAGCTTGGCGACGGGCGCGCCATGCTGCTGGGTGAGCATCTTCACGCAGGCCGGCGCTGGGATGTGCAACTCAAGGGCTCGGGGCCGACGCCCTACAGCCGGATGGGCGACGGGCGGGCGGCGCTGGGTCCCGTGATCCGCGAATACGTCGTGTCCGAGGCGATGCACGCCCTCGGCGTGCCCACGACCCGCGCCCTGGCCGCCGTGACCACCGGCGAGACCGTGCTGCGGCAGGAGGGTCCCCTGCCCGGCGGCGTGCTGACGCGCGTGGCGTCAAGCCACATCCGTGTCGGCACCTTTCAGGTCTTCGCCGCACGCGAGGATACGGACGGCCTGCAGGCCCTTCTGGACCACGCCATCGCGCGCCATGCGCCCGACGCCGAGGGACCGATGGGTCTGTTGCGGCACGTCATGGCGCGCCAGGCCAGTCTGATCGCACGCTGGATGGGCCTCGGGTTCATCCATGGCGTGATGAACACCGACAACATGACGATTTCCGGCGAGACCATCGACTACGGTCCCTGCGCCTTCATGGAGGCCTATCACCCCGATACCGTCTTCAGCTCGATCGACCAGTTCGGGCGCTATGCCTGGAAGAACCAGCCCGACATCGGACTTTGGAACCTCGCACAGCTTGCGACGGCGCTGTTGCCGCTGATGGGCGCGCGGGAAGCGGCGGTGGAGGAGGCGACGGAGGTCCTCGAAGGGTTCCGCGATCTCTATGCCGAAGACTGGCGGCAGGTGATGGCCGCCAAGATCGGCGTCGATGACATGGCGCTGGCGATGGAGTTGCTGGACATCATGGCCGAGGGTCAGGCCGATTTCACGAATACCTTTCGCGCCCTGACCGACACGCCCGGCAGCGCGCGCGATCAGGTCACCAACCGCGAGCGTTTCGATGACTGGCACCGGCGCTGGACCTCGCTCTCGCCGGATGCTGCCCTCATGCGCCAAGCGAACCCTGTCGTGATCCCGCGCAACCACCGCGTCGAGGAAGCGATCGCGGCGGCCTATGCGGGCGATTTTGCCCCGTTCCACGCCCTGAACGCCGCCCTTGCCGATCCCTGGCACGAGACCGACGCCAACACGGCGTTTCGCAGGCCCGCCACGGCACGCGAAGCCGTCACACAGACCTTCTGCGGCACGTGATGGACGCACCGGCACCGGGCCGTTAGAGGGGGTCACATGAACACGATCCTGGAGCGTTGCGAGGCTAAGGGCCTGCGCCTGACGGCCCCCCGGCGCATCATCGCGCAGGTGCTGGAGGCCGCCGCCGATCATCCGGACGTCGAGACGATCCACGCGCGTGCGGCGGCCCAGGACGCGACCATCTCGCTGGCGACGGTCTATCGGACGGTGAACCTTTTCGAGGAGGCCGGGATCGTGGAACGGCGGGAATTCGGCGACGGGCGCGCCCGATGGGAGGATGCGGACCGCGATCACCACGACCACCTGATCGACGTGCAGACGGGCGAGGTCATCGAGTTCGTCGATCCGGAGATCGAGGCGTTGCAGGAGCGGATCGCCGCAAGGCTGGGATACGATCTGCGCGGTCACCGGCTGGAGCTGTTCGCGGTCAGACGCCGCAAGTGATGCAGCGCGTTCGCAGTTTTTTCAACGGTATGACGCATCTCAACCGCGCGTTAACCCGGCGTGGCGTATGGCAGGGCAACTCGTCCGAAAGGCCCCGCAATGCTCAAACGCCGTGTCCTCCGCCAGCCGACAGACGCCAAGATCATCCTGCGCTTCGAGGAGATCGTGACGACGGTCCGACTGCTCGACATCTCGGAGCATGGGGCGAAGGTCGGTGCGATCCGGTCGCAACCTGTCGGCCGGATCGTCACGCTGATCGCACCCGACATAACCGTCGAGGCGGAGGTGCGCTGGACGCGGGAAGACAAGATCGGGCTGCGGTTTTTCGAAAAGCTGGCGGAAGACGCGCAGCAAAGGCTGTCCAGCAGGCCCTGGGCGTCCTGACGGAAAAAGACCGGCGCGACCGGTCGATCCGGGGCGTCCGACCATGACCGACACCACGCGCGGCGCGCTCCTGATGACCATCGCGATGGCCCTTTTCGCGGTCGAGGACGCGGTCATCAAGGGCCTGGCGGGGACGTTCTCGGCCGCTCAGATCATCTGGATGCTTGGCTTCGGCGGCGTGCTCGCCTTGACAGTCTGGTTCGCGGCACGGGGTGAGGGTGCCTGGTCGCCACACTACCGGAACCGATACGTTCTGCTTCGGACCGGTTTCGAAGCCGTCGGATCCCTGTTCTTCGTTTCGGCCCTCGCGGTCGTTCCGCTGGCGCTAGCCTCGGCAGTCGTCCAGGCGACGCCCCTGATGGTCGCAATGGGTGGCGCAGTCTTTCTCGGGGCGCGGGTCGGCTGGCGACGGTGGCTCGCGATCCTCGTGGGCTTCGGCGGTGTTCTCGTGATCCTCAGACCATTCGGACAGGGGTTCGAGGCGACGACACTACTTGCGGTCTTCGGCATGGTCGCCCTCGCCGGCCGCGATCTGACGACGCGGATCGTTCCCGCGGATATCTCGGGCGTGCGCCTGTCGTTCCTGGCCTTCCTGTCGCTTGTCTTCGCGGGCGCGGCCCTTCAGATCGCGCAGGGGGCGGCGCTGATCATCCCGACGCTCTGGCAGACAGCGGTCATCGCGCTCTGCGTCGCGATCGGCTTGGTCGCCTATCTGACGATCGTGGCGGGAACGCGCACGGGCGACATCGCCGTCGTGTCCTCCTTCCGATATACCCGGATGATTTTCGCGCTGATCGTGGCCGGGCTCGCCTTCGATGAGCAAGCGGATGTCTGGACGGTCGTCGGCGTCAGCATCGTGATCGCGACCGGCGTCTTCACCCTCATGCGGGAGGCACGGATGCGGACCCGCCGACTTCCCAAGGGTCCCGCGGCACGCTAGAGGGCGGTAACGTCAACACCCGAACGGAGCCCGCACCCCATGTTCACCGTGACCGATATCTTCGCCCGAGAAATCCTCGACAGCCGTGGCAACCCGACCGTCGAAGTCGATGTTTTCCTCGAAGACGGAACGATGGGTCGCGCCGCGGTGCCCTCGGGTGCTTCGACCGGCGCCTACGAGGCGGTGGAAAAGCGCGACGGCGACAAGAGCCGCTACAAGGGCAAGGGCGTCCTGCAGGCCGTCGAGGCCGTGAACGGTGAAATCGCCGAGGCCATCGCAGGTTTCGACGCGACCGAGCAGGAAGCCATCGACGGTGCGATGATCGAACTTGACGGGACCGAGAACAAAAGCCGCCTCGGGGCCAACGCGATCCTCGGCGTGTCCCTCGCGGTGGCCAAGGCGGCGGCCGAGGCAAGCGCCCTGCCACTCTACCGCTATGTCGGCGGCACATCCGCCCGGGTGCTGCCCGTGCCGATGATGAACATCATCAACGGCGGCGAACATGCCGACAATCCGATCGACATCCAGGAATTCATGATCATGCCGGTCGCCGCGACCAGCATCGCGGATGCGGTGCGCATGGGGTCCGAGGTGTTCCACACGCTCAAGGGCGAACTGTCCGCAGCAGGCCTCTCGACCGGAATCGGAGATGAGGGCGGCTTTGCCCCGAACCTGTCGTCGACCCGCGATGCGCTCGATTTCATCCTGAAATCCATCGAAAAGGCCGGCTACACGCCCGGTGAAGACATCTATCTCGCGCTCGATTGCGCGGCGACCGAATATTACAAGGGCGGCATCTATGACCTGTCGGGCGAAGGCAAGACGCTGTCGTCGGACGAAAACGTCGATTACCTCGCGGCTCTCGTGCGCGACTATCCGATCCTGTCCA
>JBARXR010000345.1:0-11444 GCA_049647445.1 Jannaschia sp.
TCTTCGGAGTATTCCAGCAGTTCAGGCAGGGACGTTTCGGGCCAGACGGTCAGGCTGGGTGGCGGACCTTCGATCGGGGCGGCCGTTGCGGCAAGCCCGCGACGAAAGAAAGTCCCGATCCACTCGGGGTTCCACTTGAGATGCTGCGGCGCGTTGGGTTGCACCAATCGAACGACCGGCGCGTCAGGCCCGGCGAGGGGCGCAGGCGAGAGCGCGGCGGCGAGACCGAACGGCAGCGCCCAGAGTGCGACACCGAATGCGGCCGGCACGGCGCGTCCCGACGCGACAAGGCCCGCGCCCAGAAGCACGCAAAGACCGAGACCATGCGCACCCAGCAGGGCGGCAGCAGGCAAGGCGGGAGAGACGATCAGGGTATGACCCGGCAAGGCCCAGGGAAATCCGGTGAAGATATAGGCGCGCGTCAGTTCCGCCGCCGCCAGCATGACTGCCATGCCAAAAGCGCCGCCACCCAACTTTCGACCGGCCCAGCCCGCAAGTCCCCAGAAGATCGCCATCCCGCCCGCAAGCGACACCAGGGCCACCGGCGCAAGCCACCCGGTCTTGGCGGCGTTCACGAAAAACGGCTCGGTGATCCAATGGAGGCTCAGTCCGAAGTGTGCGGCACCAATCAGCCATCCCGCACGTGCCGGGCGGCCACTCCGCGACAGAACCCAAAGCCCGAGCGCATAGGCCGGGGCGGCCATGAACCACAGGTTCCAGGGCGCCTGCCCGAGCGCCGCCCCGAGGCCCGCAAGGATCAGCAGTGCGGGCGTCAGCATCCAGCGCGACGGCAAGGTTTCAGGACGCCTGCGGCATACGCAGACGCAGGCGCTTGATACGGCGCGGATCGGCGTCCACGACTTCGATCTCGGCGCCGGACGGATGCGGGATGACCTCGCCGCGCACGGGAACGCGTCCTGCCAGCATGAAGACAAGACCGCCAAGCGTATCGATCTCTTCCTCGTCGCCCTCTTCGACCAGTTGGAAGCCGATCTCTTCCTGGAAGTCGTCGATGGGCGTGCGGGCAAGCGCGAGGTAGCAGCCGGTCTTTTCGAGACGCCAGAGCTTGCCTTCCTCCTGATCGTGCTCGTCCTCGATCTCACCGATGACCTGTTCGATCAGGTCCTCCAGCGTCACCAGGCCATCGACACCGCCGTATTCGTCGATCACCAATGCCATGTGGATGCGTTGGGTCTGCATCTTGGTGAGCAGCACGCCGATGGGCATCGACGGCGGTGCATAGATCAGCGGGCGCAACAGTGCGGCAATATCGAACCCCTTGTCGCGGTCGCCGTTGAATCCGTGGTTCAGGGCGACATCCTTGAGGTGGATCATTCCCAAAGGCTCATCGAGGGTGCCATCGAAAACCGGCAGGCGCGTGTTCCCGCTTTCACGGAACCGGGCCACAAGGTCGGGCAACGTGATGTCCTGGGGAACGGCGACCACCTCGGCCCGCGGGATCAAGACATCGTCCAGCCGCTTCAGTCGCAGGTTGAGAAGGCCGGGCATAAGCCGGGCTTCGGCGCTTTCCGCAACCGATTCTTCGGGGTCTGACGTCAGAAGCCCACCGAAAACCCGGGCGATGAAACCCGGGCGGGCAGCAGAGCCCTCGGCCTCTGCTTCGGGGGAAATGTTGTCTTCCTGAGCCTGCGCGCGACGCGCGGCGTTAGACGATCCGTCGTTGTCCATCGGACCCGGAGGTCTCCTTCGTTGCTGTCGTGGAAAATCCCGACGCCCTCTACTTAAAGGTCAAGGTACGGATCGGGAAGTCCCAAAGCCGTGACGATCCGCACTTCAAGCGACTCCATGCGCACGGCGTCCGCTTCCGTTTCATGATCGTAACCCAGCAGATGCAGCGTCGCATGCACAAGCAGATGCGTCACATGCGCGTCGAACGTCTTGCCCTGTTCTTCGGCCTCGCGCAGGCAGGTCTCATAGGCGATGGCGATATCGCCAAGGTCCGGCGTGTCGGGATCGGGACGTCCGGGGGCCTGGCCAGGCACAGTCGGTGCCCGGTTCTGCGACGGCCATGACAGGACATTGGTCGGCGACGGCTTGCCGCGAAAATCGGCGTTGAGAAGGGCGATCCGGGCATCGTCGCAGCCCATCACCACCACCTCCCAATCCAGTCCGACATCCGCACCCGCAAGTGCTGCGGGAACGGCGGCGGCGGCGAGGCGGTCGAGGTCCGACCAGCGCGCGTCTTCCAGCACCACATCGACCGTGGCCGTCATACGCCCATGACACCCCAGCCGGTCAGACGGAAACCGAAGCGCAACGCAGCCTCGGTCGTCTTGCGCTCCTGGTCGTGAATCGACGCGGCAGACAATGGCATGACATCCGTCTGGACCTCGATCACCTCGTCCTCGTCGCCCTCTTCGAACGATCCGGATTCGAAGTGCTCAACGTCGTAGCCGTTGTCCTCAAGCCAGCCGATGAACTCCGTCGAGTCCGCATTTTCCGCAGGGACGAAATGAAGGTCGACCATGCCCTCGGACGGCGCCTTTCCGGTTGCGAAAATCTCCGCCCAGAGCCGTTCCGTCTCGGCCTTCTGGGCGGCGTAGTCGAATGTCACGGCTTGCGGTCCTCTATGCGCGCTGTCTCCCGGCGCAGGTCGTCTGCCTCATAGGCGGTGATGATCTTGGCCACCAGCGGGTGCCGCACCACATCGGTCGCGGTGAAGTAGTTGAAGCTGATACCCCCGACACCTTTCAGGATCTCCTCGGCGGCGCGCAGGCCAGACTGGACGCCGCGCGGCAGGTCCACCTGGCTTCGGTCGCCCGTGATCGCCATGCGCGACCCCTTGCCCAGACGGGTCAGGAACATCTTCATCTGCATGCCGGTGGCGTTCTGCGCCTCGTCGAGGATCACATAGGCATTCGACAACGTCCGACCTCGCATGAAGGCGAGCGGCGCGATTTCGACCCGCTTTTCCTCTCGCAGTTTCTGCAACTGCTTGCCCGGAAGGAAATCGTTGAGCGCGTCATAGAGCGGCTGCATGTAGGGGTCGATCTTGTCGTCCTGCGTGCCGGGCAGGAAGCCCAGCTTTTCCCCCGCCTCGACCGCCGGTCGCGTCAGGATGATCCGATCGACTTCCCCGCTGATGAACTTGCTGACGGCGACCGCGACCGCGATATAGGTCTTGCCCGTTCCGGCAGGCCCGATACCGAACGTCAGCTCGTTCTCCAGCAACGCGCGCGTATAGGCTTTCTGCGCCTCGGTTCTTGGCTCCATCGTCTTTTTGCGGGTCCGTATCTCCGTTGCGGGCCCGGGGAACATTTCCGTCTGGTCGCCCTGCGGGGCGTCGTCGTCATCCGACCGCAACCGGATCAGGCCGTCGATCACACCCATTGTCACGTCCTTGCCGGCCTCGAGCCGGGCGTAGAGCCCGTTCAGGACCCGCTCCGCCTCCGCCGCGGCCTCTCCGTGGACGCGGAGCGCATTGCCACGATGGACGATCTGGACACCCATCAACTGTTCGATCTGCGACAGGTGGGCGCCACCGGGACCCACGAGGTCGATCATCAGGCGATTGTCGGGAAACTCCAGCTGGAGGGCGATTGCGTCGGTCGGGTCCGGGGCGAGGCGTGTGGCCAAGGATGTCTCCTGCTCTGGGCGTTGATCGCTCGATATGGGGTCTATTCTGGAAAAGTCACGGCGACATGAAACAGGGGCCGCAGCGCTTCCGCCACGGCCCCGATGACATGCGAACAGGTCAAGATCAGATTGGATCGTTGATGTCGGCACCGGCCCGGAATGGACCGGTCACGTATTCCGGCGGGGCCGACCCCGAACAGACCGGCTTGCCATCCGGCGAAAGGCGCTGGCTGAGATAGCCCTCGACCCCGTCGTCGATCAGCCAGTGGTCGCAACCCTGCGGGTCCGTCCAGATACCGGGCGACAATTCCTGCAAGGAGGAACGACCGATGAATTGACCATCCACGGTCTTGTCGCGGGTGTTGTCCGTGTCGCAGGCTGCCAGCGCGCCGAGGGCGGCCGTCAGGGCAATGGTGCGCGTCATGTTCATGTCCGGATCCCTCAGCGATAGCAGATGACTTCGACGCGGCGGTTCTGCGCGCGTCCGGTCGCCGTGGCGTTCGTTGTCCGCGGCTGACGTTCTCCGAAGCCGCTCACGTCGATGACACGCACGCCTGAAGCGCGGGCCACGGCGGCGACGGCGTCGGCCCGGCGCTTGGACAGGCGATTGTTGTAGGCATCGGACGCGACGCTGTCGGTGTGCCCCTGGATCCCGAAGGCGGTGGCCGAGGCCGACTGGAAGAACCGCATGAGCTCGGCGCGTCCGGCGGCGTGGATCGTGGCGCTGTCCGTGTTGAAGAACTGGTCTGTCTGCATCACGCCACAGGCAAGGGCGCGATTGCACACGGGCCGTCCGTCGGGAGTGACATGCGGCGTCATGAACCCCTCTGCGCCGTCATCCATCACCCAATGCTCGCAGCCGTCCGGATCCGTCCAGATGGTTGGCGTATAGCGTTCCGCGAGAATGGTGCGCTCCCGCCCGGCGGCGACGCGTCCGGGGACCCAGCGACCGTTGCCATCTCGATCCAGAAGGAAGGTGAACACCTTGCCCCCCGCGTCCTGACCGACATCACCCACGTTCTGCGCCGAAGCGGGCGCGCCAGCGCTGAGTGCTATGCCCACTATAAGCGCCGCAATCGCACCAAGCCTTTTCAGATCAAATCCAGACACGTTTGCCCCCCAGTTCCCTCATGGAGCCCGGCCAACCATCCACACCGTTTTCCACAGGCCAGCAGTTGACCCAAGGGCAACATAACAGTGTCACGTAGCGCTCCTGCCGCCAAGACTACCAAACCGTGCGGCGCTGCAAAGCCCAAATCACCATATATAGGTCGTTTTATGATTGGCTGCGCGATGGCTGGGGTCTGTCGGGTCAGATTTGCAGAAGGTTATCCACACATGGCACCCAAGGGTGCCGCAGGAATGGGCAGACACGCGATCAGCGGTTCGGCGGACTCGTCCGCAAAATGCTGGTCATCGTCGCACCCATAGCCGCAGTGTTGCCCACCAGGGCCTCATCGCGGCAGATCCGGTTGCCGATCGCATAGGCACGTTCGTATTCATATCCCGCGCGGACCAGGTCATCGATGAACACGGCCTGCGGCTTGTCCCAGATCACGGCGTCGAGCGAAAACCGCGCGCAACTCACGGTAATCTGCAGCGGAGCGGCCGTATGCGCATGAACATGGCCGTGGCTGTGGTATTGTCCGTCGGCCAGCACGACACCCGCCGTTCCTGTCAACATGGCAGCGCCAAGTGCGCCGGATAGAAGTCTGATCATCCCGTTCCCCCTGACGATTCGCACCCCGCAGATCGGCAGACCGGGCAGTGCTTCGTGTCTTGACGACGCGGAGTATGCGCCGGTTGGGATGACCTTGGGAAGTCTAATCGTTAAACAAAAGTTAACGGGAAACTGCTGGGCCTTCTGACGGGCCATTACCGCTCAAAGCGAAACAAAAAGACCGTTGGCGCGGCTCAAATCAGGATGGCCGCAAGCGAATTGGTCTTGGATTCGGTCACCCGCACCCGGGCCACACGACCCAGAAGCGTTTCGGGCGCCTCGGCATGGACGGCATGCAGGTATTCCGACTTGCCGATAAGCTGACCAGGATGACGGCCTGCCTTTTCGAACAGAACGGACACCTCGCGCCCGACCATCCCCTGCTGCACCGCGCGCTGCTGGGCGGTCAGCAGGGACTGCAACCGGTGCAGACGCTCGACCGCGACGTCGTCGGCCACGGCCTGCTTCTCGGCAGCCGGGGTCCCCGGGCGGGCGGAATACCGGAAACTGTAGGCCTGGCCAAAGCCGACCCTCTCGACGAGCTCCATCGTCGCCTCGAAATCCGCCTCAGTCTCACCGGGAAACCCCACGATAAAGTCGCTCGAAAGCAACAGGTCGGGCCGCGCGGACCGCAGACGGTCGATCACCGCGAAGTATTGCGCCGCCGTATGTTTGCGGTTCATCGCCTTCAGCATACGGTCGGAGCCCGATTGGACCGGCAGATGCAGATAAGGCATGAGCTTGGCGCAGGTGCCGTGCGCCTCGATCAGTGCGTCATCCATGTCGTTCGGGTGGCTCGTCGTGAAACGGATCCGCTCCAGTCCCTCGATCCCGTCCAGCGCCCAGATCAGATCGGCCAGCGACCATGTCCGCCCGTCCGGTCCGGTCCCGTGATAGGCATTCACGTTCTGACCCAGCAGGGTGATGTCGCGCACGCCCCGCTCGACAAGACCGCGCGCCTCCGCGAGCAGACGCGCGACCGGGCGGCTGACCTCGGCCCCGCGCGTGTAGGGTACGACACAGAACGCGCAGAACTTGTCGCAGCCTTCCTGTACGGTCAGGAACGCCGTCGGCCGCACGACCGCGGCCCCTGCCCCCACCCAGCGGCGCGACTGCGGCAGATGCTCGAACTTGTCCTCTTCCGGCATCTCCGTATCCAGCGGCTTTTCGCCTGCCCGCGCCCGCGCAACCATCGCGGGCAGTCGGTGATACGCCTGTGGCCCGACGACAAGATCCACCGCAGGCTGCCGTGCCATGATCTCCGCCCCCTCCGCCTGGGCAACGCACCCGGCAACACCGATACGAAGGTCTGGGCGCGCGTCCTTGAACGGCTTCAGCCGTCCCAGATCGGAATAGACCTTTTCGACGGCCTTCTCGCGGATGTGACAGGTGTTCAGAAGGATCAGATCCGCCTGTCCGGGATCGTCGGTCTGAACATAGCCATCCGCCCCGAGGGCCTCCGTGCCGAGGGCCTCCGCCATGCGCTCGCTGTCGTAGACATTCATCTGGCAGCCGTATGTCTTGACATAGAGCTTCTTGGGGCTGGCGGTCATGGTATCGCTCCGGGTCGCATCGGTCGGATGCAGGGCAATACCGCAAGCGAAGGCGATGCGAAAGAGCGGCGCGGTTGCGAAAGGGCGGGGCTTGGGAGAAAGGTTAGGCGAGGCAAGGCAGGCAGACGCAATGAACTTCACATCGCTGGAGGATCTGACGGCACGGGCGCGGGATCTGGGGGCAGGCCCGGTGCTCCTGATATTGTGCGAGGATGATGTCGAGTTGACCGGCACCCTGCGGCATCACGCCATGATCGGATTTCAGAGCATCGTTCTGGCACTGCCGCCCGGTATCGCCGTTCCGACAACCCTTCCTGCGGGCACGCACACCCTTCGGCTGTCGGAGCGGCCCGGAGACATGGCGACAGCCTGCGTGAATGCGTTGATCGCCGGCCGGCCGGCCGGGGCATGGGTCGCCTATGTCTACAACGCGGAATATCTCTTTACCGCATTCTCCGAGACCCGGACGGTTGGCGAGGCGATGCAGTTCTGCGCCGAAGAACGACGAAACGCGATCCTGACATTTGTCATCGACCTCTATGCCGAACATCTTGCCCCCGGATCGAACGCGGTCGACCCGGACGCGGCCTGGATGGACCAGGAAGGCTATTTCGCCCTAGCCCGATGGGACGAGGCGGCCGGTGCCGCAAAGGAGCGGCAACTCGACTATTTCGGAGGATTGCGCTGGCGGTTCGAGGAGCATGTGCCGTGGGAGCGGCGGCGCATCGACCGGGTGGCGATGTTTCGTGTTCGCAAGGGCTTGACCCTGCTGCCCGACCATCGCCTGTCGGACGAGGAGTTGAACACCGTTCAGGCCCCCTGGCACCATTCCATGACGGCCTGCATCGCGTCCTTTCGCGCCGCCAAGGCGCTGGCCACCAATCCCGGCTCCCGCGCTGCCATTCGGGCCCTCAAGTGGGACGGATCGATCCCGTTCGAATGGCGTTCGCAACAGCTGATGGATCTGGGACTGATGGAGCCGGGACAGTGGTTCTGACGCGCGATCCGGGTCCGGGGGATCCGGTGACCCCGGTCGTAGACCCCGAGCTTGCCTTTGAGTGCGACGGGACAGGTCGCGCGCATCCCGCACAAACGATCACGTCGGAGGCGACCGGCTCCGGTTTCGTTTTCGTCTGGCTGCTTCAGCAAGGCGACGACGCGGGGTTACGAAACACGCTGACAGACCTCGGCCTCGACGATTTCGTGCGCGACGCGCTTCTGGCGGACGAGACGCGCCCGCGCTGCACCGTGCACGGGGATGGAGCGCTCGTGAACCTGCGGGGCGTGAACCTGAACGCAGGCGCCGAACCGGAAGACATGATATCGGCCCGGCTGTGGGTCTCGGAGCGGCGCGTGATCGGTGTCTGGCGCAGGCCGTTGAAGGCCGTCGCGGATCTGTTCGACGCGATGGCCAGAAATCAGGCCCCGACCAGTCCCGGCGATCTGGTGGCCCGGCTTGCCTTGCGGCTGGCGGACCGCGCGGAACCGACGGTGGCCGCCCTCAACGAGACGATAGACGGTCTGGAAGAAGCCCTGTTGGACGACCTGACGGTGGGCGCGCGACCCGCGCTGGCACAGGTGCGGCGGCGCGCGATTACCTTGCGTCGGTACATGTTCCCGCTTCGCGACGCGCTGACGACGCTGGAAATCGAGGACCTGAACTGGCTGACCCAGCAGGACCGCAGCCGGCTGCGCGAAGCGGCGGAACGGGTCACGCGCATGGCCGAGGAACTCGATGCGATCCGGGATCGGGCGCAAGTGGTGCAGGACCAGATCATGGACAAGCGCGCAGAGGTGATGAACCGTCAGATGCTGCTTTTGTCGATCGTGGCCGCGATTTTCCTGCCGCTCGGCCTGTTGACGGGATTGCTCGGGATCAACGTCGGCGGCATGCCGGGGGCAGACAATCCATCGGCCTTCTGGGTCGTTTGCGGCTTGCTCACCGGCGCTGCGGTCATGCTGGTCATACTGTTTCGCTGGTTGGGCCTGTTGCGGCGCTGAACGTGCGGACCGGGCGCGGGCCCCGACACGGAGGATGTACAATCCTCTCATGCCTAAAGGAAAAACGCGCGCCCCCGATGGGGGACGCGCGCTGCTCCAAGAACCGGAGACAATGTTCCGGGGGGCGGACTTACGCCTCGACGGTCTCGGAGGTTCCTTCCAGCGCCGGGGCGCGGGTGCCTTTGGCGATGGCGATCTGGCGCGGCTTCAGCGCTTCGGGCACCTGACGCTCCAGCTCGATATGAAGCATGCCGTCCACATGGGTGGCACCGGTTACGGTGACATGATCCGCAAGCTGGAAGCTTTTCTCGAACGCCCGGGTCGCGATGCCACGGTGCAGATAGGTCGGCTGCCGGTCGGCATCCGCCTTGCGCGCGGTGACGGTCAGCTGCGTCTCTTTCGCCTCGATGGCGAGTTCATCGGCAGCGAAGCCGGCGACCGCAATCGAGATGCGGTACGCGTTGTCGCCCAGCTTTTCGATGTTGTAGGGCGGGTAGGTCGTGGCCGTGTCGGCGGTCATCGCCCGGTCCAGAAGGTTCGCCATCCGGTCGAAACCAACAGTGGCGCGATAGAGCGGTGTGAAATCATAGGTTCGCATTTGGTGCATCCTTTTCAAAGCGATACAAGGTTCCGGCCCCACCCGTTCGGGCTGGAGCCATGATCTTTCCGGACCCTGTTCAGGCATCCGGTCAAGCATAATTGGGAACGCCTTCGACGCGGTTCAAGAGGCAAAAAACGATGTGATCGGACCCCGGTTCCGGCGGTCTGCGTCAGGTGCCGCGACCCGTCTTCGACTGCAACGCATCGATGCGCCGCGACGCATCCGCCTTGGTCAGATCGGGCTCGAAGGGCGCGCCCGCTTCCTCGCACAGGGTCTTGAGGTAGCGGGCCTGCGCGCCGGTCATCGGCTCGTCGCCGGTGATCCAGCTGTCAGGGTCTTTGGCGGCGTTGCCGGGGGCATCCTGCTTGGGGGTATCGGTGATCTTGTCCATGAAACTCTCCTGTCAGATGTTCTTCAAACGTTCTGACGCCGTGAGGGTTCCACGAGCGGGACTGACACGTGTATTTCAGGGGTGATCCACGGGTGATCTACGGGTGATCTGCGTCACCCGTATCGAATCGCACCGATCGGCCGCGATCCAGGAATTACGTTCGGAATTGCACATGACGGGAAGGTCCCCCCGACAAGCGGGGCAGCAGCGATCGACGCCGTTGCCCCGCCAAGCCGCGTTCAAGCGAAGAATTCCAGCGCGATCTCGATGTCGTCAGCCGTCGTGCGCCCTGTCAGGATTGCGATCGCGTCGCCATCGGCAAGCACGCGCAGGCCTTCGGCGCTGTCTTCGAAGGTAAAGTCCGGTCCGACCGGCCCACTGCTGTCCGACTCGTCCGTCAGATAGACCAACTGATCGATCTCGGGTTCGAAATCGGTGATCACGGGTGTTCCCAGGTCGGCATCCACGACGCCCTCGGTCGTGAAGGTATCCGCCCCGCCCCCGCCGGTCATCGTATCGCCCGCATCGAACAGGATGGTGTCGGCCCCGAAACCCGCATCGATCACGTCGCCACCGGGCACACCCGGAACGCTGTCGGCGCGAATGCCGAGTTCGGCAAGATCCTCCGCATCCGCCGTGGAGGTTTCTATGGCGTCGATGATGTCGTTTCCGAGTCCGCCGAGCAGCGTGTCTGCCCCGGCACCGCCCAGCAACAGGTCCACGCCCGCGCCGCCGACGAGCGAGTCGTCGCCGTCATCACCGGACAAAAGGTCGTCGCCGTCCCCGCCCGACAGGACATCATCCCCATCGAGACCGATCAGCACATCGTTCCCGGCCCCGCCGAAAATCGTGTCGTTGCCACCCTCGCCGACCAGCCCATCCGCCCCGAACCCACCGGACAGGTTGTCGGACCCGGCCCCGCCAAGGAGCACGTCGGCGCCCGTACCGCCGTTGAGGCTATCCGGCCCGCCGAGGCCGCGCAGGAAGTCATCGCCGCCGGCACCAAAGAGCCGGTCGGTTCCCTCGGTCCCGACCAGTTCGTCGTCTTCCTCCGTCCCGGTTTGGGACGACACGGGGCTGTCCGTGTCATCGTCGGAATCAATTACAGAATAAAGCAGACCCGCGCCGAGCAGCCCGAGTATCACAAAACCGAACATGTCAATTTACCCCCAACACGCCGCTCCTAACGTCAGTTTCGCCACACTCTTGTCAAGCGCCTTTCACAATCTGCCACATCCCCGGAAACAGTTCGGACACGCGCCACTCGATTATCCGACAAGGGACGATCAATCAGACGCGCAAACCGCGGCGATCAGGTCCCAACGGGTGCCCCATGGATCGCGCCAAACCGCGACTGTGCCGTAGGATTCGCGGCGCGGGACCTCTTCGAAGACGCCGCCCGCCGCCTCGATCCGTGCCGCGGCGGCATCGAAATCGGCGGCGTGCAGGAACAGACCCACGCGCCCCGCGAACTGGTTGCCGATGGCGGCGGTCTGAGCGGGGGTATCGGCACGGGCGAGAACGAGGTCGATGTGCCCGTCGCTGACCGTGACCCAACGCTTACGGCCCTGATCCTCGTCC
>JBARXR010000346.1:0-3139 GCA_049647445.1 Jannaschia sp.
CGCGCCGAAATCCGGCTTCCACTGCAACTTCACATTGCCGCCCGTCACCGGCAGGGTCATCTCCTCACCGTCCTCGGTGTCGAAGGTGATCGTACCCTCCTTGGCATTGACCTCCTTCATCGGCACATAAAGCACACGCCCGGTGTCGGGATGGATCGGCAGGAAGATCGAATAGGTCTGCTGCCGCTCCTCACGCAACGACTTCAGCATCACCGCCATGATCTCGTCGTACTTCTCGCAGGCCCGCAGCAACACTTCGTCGAACTGCCCCGACGCATAGAATTCCGTGGCCGAGATGAACTCATACTCGAACCCGAACGTATCCAGAAACCGCCGCAACATCGCATTGTTATGCGCCCCGAAACTGTCATGCGTGCCGAACGGATCGGGCACCGACGTCAGCGGCCGCTGCAAATGCTCCGCCAGCTTTTCGGGGTCCGGCACGTTCCCCGGCACCTTGCGCATCCCGTCCAGATCGTCCGAAAAGCAGATCAGCCGCGTCGGAATGTCGCTGATCTCT
Organism: Jannaschia sp.; assembly: GCA_049647445.1. Taxonomy (GTDB): domain Bacteria; phylum Pseudomonadota; class Alphaproteobacteria; order Rhodobacterales; family Rhodobacteraceae; genus Jannaschia. Next base: position 521 of record JBARXR010000346.1, read on the forward strand.
TCAAAGGCCCGCTTGATCATCGTGGTGCGCGCGACCTCCCCGAACGTCCCGATATGCGGCAGGCCGGACGGGCCATAACCTGTCTCGAACAACACATGCCCCTTCTCCGGCCGCGCTTTTTCATAGCGTTTGAGCAGCCGGCGTGCTTCTTCAAAGGGCCACGCCTTGCTTGTCATTGCCGCTTGCCGCATCTCGGACATGTATCGTCTTCCCTGAAATTCCGCCCTGCGCACCAGTACGCCGAGGCCGCCTTGTTCCTATTGCTTCACCTGCGCCCCGTCAATATTCTGCGCCGCAACATCCGCCCACCACAAGGACCCCCTCCATGACCGACAGCCCCTCCCTCTCGCTCAGCGCTCAGGATTGCCTCGTCGCCCTGATGATCGCAGTCTCCGCATCCGACGAAGACATCCGCACAACCGAACTGATCAAGATCCAGTCGGCGGTCAACATCCTGCCGATTTTCTCCGGCTACGACACCGACCGGCTGACCACGGTCAGCCAGATGGTCTTCGACCTGTTCGAACAGGAAGACGGCCTCGACGCGCTCTTTGGCCTCGTCAGCGAAGCCCTGCCCGAACGCCTGTACGAAACCGCCTATGCGCTGGCCTGCGACGTGGCCGCAGCGGACGGCAAGCTGGAGGAAACCGAACTCCGCCTGCTCGAGGAAATCCGCTACGAACTGAACCTAGACCGCCTGCACGCCGCCGCCATCGAACGCGGCGCCCGCGCCCGTCACCTGACCTAAGGCGAAGGCCCCGCAAACCCGCGCAGCCCTCCTATTCTCTGGGTCGGAAATATCCCGGGGGGAGTCCGCAGGACGGGGGGCAGCGCCCCCCTGACCCGCCCGCCGCAGGCGCAGGGCCCGCGACCGGATCCAGCCTCAGACCCCGTAAAGCGCACCCCAGCGCTCGATCAGATCCTGCTGCAATCCCTTGGCCCGCGCGTTCCAGCTTGACGCCCCCGGGGGCCGCTCCCGCTCCGCCCGGCTGATCGTCGCCCGCGTCGCCTCATCGGCGGCACAGATCGCAAAGGCCAGCACCGTGCCGTTCGGGCAGGTCATATACCCCGCCAGCCCCGACACGAAATTCAGCGTACCCGTCTTTGCATTCACCTTGATCGGATGGGTCGGAACAGGCCGCCCCTTGGCGTCGCGCAGGGCGACGGGTTTGAGCAGTGGACGAAGGTCAGCCTCGTCCGCATGCATCAGCGCCGTCACCATATCCTGTGCCGAAATCTCGCTCGCCTCGCCCAGACCGGAATGATCGATAAATTTCGGTGCCGTCATCCCCAGGGTCTCGATCGCCCAGCGGTTCATCTCCGCCGCCGAAGCGACAAGGGACGTCACCGTCCCGATCCGCTTTTGCGTCGCCGCCAGACCGACCATCTCGGCTGTCAGGTTGGTGGACCATTTCAGCATGTCCTTCAGGATCGCCTTCAACGGTGCGCTGGCCCGGGTGACGACAATCTCCCCCTGCGCAAGCGCGCCGACGATCTCGGGCTTGCCCAGCCGAATTCCCTGCGCCCCCGCCATCGTGGCAAAGACATCCCCCGCATAAAGCCCCGGCTTGCGCACCGGCAGCCAGCGTGCTCCGCCGCCGCCCAGCGCGCCCTTGGCGACGGTCCAGTCGTCCCGCGTGCCGCCATCACTGTAGGTATAGACCGGCGCCGACCGGTCGCGGACCTGCATGGCGGCCATCGCCACGGCGGGGCGGTATTTGTCCGACCGCCCGTCCATCGTGACCGTATAGGCGCCGCCGCCACGCTTCCATTCGAAATGCACCCGGTTGTAATTCAGCGCCAGCCCCGACACCGCCGGGTTGTATCCCACATGATCGGGCTGTCCCGGATCGATCTGACGCAACACCGGCAGACCGGCCTCATAGACCTTGAAACCACCCTTCACGCTTTTCACGCCAGCCGCTTTCAGGTTCGCCGCCATCGTCGCAAGACTATCGGTATCCAGCGTCGGATCACCGCCGCCGATCAGCACCAGATCGCCCTGCACCTCACCATTGCTGATGCCACCCGTCGCCATAAGACGCGTCTCAAAGACATGATCGGCCCCAAGACATTCCAGCCCGTACAGCGCCGTGATCGCTTTTGCCACGCTCGCGGGCGGCGTGCCCACACGGGCCTTTTCGGCCTCCAGCGGGACGGCGGTCTCCGCCTCCGACACAACGAACGTCACCCGCCCGTCCAGCCGCGCCTTCGCGATGAGTTCCTCGGCGCTGGGGATCGCCTTCTTGAAATGATCCGACCCGCGCAGAACCGGGCGCAACGATGCCGTCGGCGGCGCGGCCACCGCAGGTCCGGCGACAACGCCCGCAGCCACACTTCCCAGAAAGAAACGTCTTGAAAAAGCTCTCGTCATCGTTCCCGTTAAACCCGACCCTGAAACCCGGCACAAGCGCCGCTATCCTACAACTTTTCGTCAGCTTGACCAACCGCCCCCGGCACGGATCTCGGTCGAACTGATATCCACCATCGGCACGTTCACGAAACACCAGGCAGGCGCCGCCGCATGACCCAGCAGATGGCTGGCCCTGCCTGACAGACGGGCTGAGGCATAAAGCCGCGCCGCCGGGCTCATCCGTGCCGAAATCCGGTCCCCTGGCC
>JBARXR010000347.1:0-3366 GCA_049647445.1 Jannaschia sp.
TGCTGTCGCCCGCGCACCGGCCCGTGGCGATCATTCAGGACCTGCCGGGGTTCTGGGCCGGGTCCTATGCCGACGTGCGCCGCGACATGCGCGCGCAATACCCGCGTCACGTCTGGCCGGAGGACCCCGCCGCGGCAGTCCCGACGACGCGGGCCAAGCCGCGCGGGACCTGACCGGAGGCGCGGTCAGGCGAGAAGGTCGGCCATCAGCGGCGAGCGCGGGTCGAGAAGGGCGTCGATGACGTCGAAGTGATGGCGGCCCGGGGTTTCACGGCAGGGGATCGCCCACGCCTGCGCCAGCGCATTGGCCTGCCAGAGAAAACTCGGGCGCTCGGCGGCACCGACGTGGACGGCGATGCGCGGTCCGCCGACCGGCCGTCCGAGGGCGGGACTTTCCGCCGCCGCCTCCTCGGGGTCGAGGTGCAGGTCCGCGTTCATTCCCTGCGGCAGGAACGGGCGCAGATCGGCCAGCGGGCTGATCGGGACGCAGGTGGAGATGCGGTCCCGGCAGGCGGGGGCCGCATCCGGCATCACCATGCGCGCCACGAGGTGCCCGCCAGCCGAATGGCCGGTCAGGCGGACGGGACCGGGCACCTGACCGGCGGCAACGTCGATCGCGCGGGCCACGAGGCGGGTGATCTCATGCAGGCGCGCGGTGGGCGCGAGCGGATAGCCGACCATCGCGACGGCATGGTCGGTGGAGAGCGCCCCGAGAGCGAAGTGCGACCAGTCCGCCTTGCCGAAGCGTCGCCAGTACCCGCCATGCACGAAGACCACGAGGCCCTTCGGATCGGCCGCGGGCAGGAACAGGTCGAACGCAGCACCCGGCCGATCGGCATAGGACAGGTCGCAGCGTCCCCGCGCCACGGCGCGAAAGGCGGCGGCTTCGGCCTGCCAGCGCGGCGGATATTCGGATGCGTTCGGAATGTGGTCGGCGTTCGCGTAGGCATCGTCGAGCGTCGCGCGGTCCATGTCCTGCCAGCCCTGCATGTCCGCCCCCCTCAGCCCGTCGTCCGGCACAGCATCCGGCCCCCCTGCCTTTCCGGCAAGCGAAAAGGGCGCCCGTCGGGACGCCCTGTCGCACCGGGTCCGCCCCCGATCAATGCAGCTTGGCGGCGACCGTGTCGATGGAACTGTCGATCAGGCTGTTGGCCGAGGCGGCGGTCATCTGCGCGGCGACGACGTCCCCGGCAACGGCCGTGGCGACCGCGATGGCCTCGTCGCGCACTTCGCGGATCACGGCGCTGCGCGCATTGTCGATCTGGTCCTCGGCGGCGGCGAGGCGCCGCTGGACGCTGACCTCCAGGTCAGCGCGTGCCTGCTCGGCTGCGGCCTCGGCTTCTGACTTGGCGTTCGCGACGATCTCGGCGGCCATGTCGCGGGCCTCCCGGGTCTTGCGGTCGTAAGAAACGAGGATGCTCTGCGCCTCTTCGCGCAGCGCCTTGGCTTCGTCGAGATCGCGGCGGATGCCCCCAGCACGCTCATCCAGCATCCCGAGCAGCATCTTCGGGACCTTGAAGTAGACGATCACGCCGATGAAGATCAGGAAGGCGATGGAGACCACGAAATCGGTGTTCCGCAGGCTGAAGAACGGGCCGGTCGCGGCAACCGCCGGCGTCGCCGCAAGAATCGCCAAGGGAAGAAGAAAACGCATCATGTTCAGTTCCCCTTCACGCGGGCCGCGACAGCGGTGTCGATGGCGTTCTGATCGGCCTTGCCGCCCAGGACCTTGACCAGTTCGGCTGCGACATCGCGGGCCACTTCGGCCACGCTGCCCATCGCGTTGGCGCGGATCTCGGCAATCTGCTTCTCGCTTTCGGCGGACTTCGAAGCGATCTGCTTGTCGGCCTTCGCGATGGCGGTGTCGAGGTCGGCCTTGATGGCCGCACGGGCCTCGTTGCCGATCCGCTGCGCCTCGGCGCGGGCGTCCGCGAGGGCCTTGTTATACGTTTCCTCGGCCTCGACCGCCTGACGCTTCAGGTCTTCGGCGGCGGCGAGGTCGTTGGAGATCGTGCCCGACCGTTCGGCCAGAACCGCGCCGACACGCGGCAGGGCGATCCTGGTCAGGATGAAGAAAATGGCGACCAGCGTGACCAGCAACCAGAAGATCTGGTTGCCGAACCAGTCCGTGCACAGTTGCGGCATGCCGACGGCAAAGCCGCCCGCATCGACGCAGATCCCTGCAAGTTCGGTTTCGATTGGTTCTGTGGCCATGGTCGAGTCCCGTCAGGTGGTGGTCTCAGGGCGGGCACCCCGGATCGGGCTGCCCGCCAAGCGCAAGAACGTCCGGTGTTCGCTCAGACGGCGAACATCAGGAGCAGCGCCACAAGGAACGCGAAGATGCCGAGCGCTTCGGCAAAGGCGATGCCGATGAAGAGGGTCGCGGTCTGCGCGCCGGCAGCCGAGGGATTGCGCAGGGCACCGGCGAGGAAGTTGCCGGCAACATTGCCGACGCCGATTGCGGCCGCGCCGGACCCGATTGCAGCCAGGCCAGCGCCGATGTGTGCGAGTTCGCCTTCCATGGGTATTCTCCTTACGATGGAATTTCGATCTGTTATGGATCGTGTGATCCGGTGTTCAGCGCGCGCCTTGCGGCGCACCCTAGTGGTGCGGGTGCAGCGCGTCCTTGAGATAGACGCACGTCAGGATCGTGAAGACATAGGCCTGGATCGCGGCGACCAGCACCTCGAGGCCGTAGATCGCGACGATCCCGAGGATCGACAGCGGTGCGACGGCGGTAAGCGCGGCGAAGCCTGCGAAAACCTTGAGCACGGCGTGACCGGCCATGACGTTGCCCGCCAGACGAATGGAATGGCTGACGGGGCGCACGAAATACGAAATCAATTCAATGATCGCGAGGATCGGGCGCAGGGCCAGCGGTGCGGACGACACCCAGAAGAGGCCCAGGAACGACGCACCGTTCTTGACGAACCCGAGGATCGTCACCGCGAAGAACACCGCGAAGGCAAGCACGGCCGTCACCGCGATATGCGAGGTCGTCGAGAACGACATCGGGATGAGCGCGAGAAAGTTTGCGAACAGGATGAACAGGAAGAGCGTGAAGATGTACGGGAAGTACTTGATCCCGTCGCGCCCCGTCACATCCTCGACCATCTTGTAGACGAAGCCATAGGCCAGTTCGGCCACCGATTGTGTCCGGGACGGCACGATGGCGCGCCCGCGGGTGCCCAGCACGAACAGGGCCACGACGCACAGGACGGTCAGCGCCATCCAGACGGTCGCGTTGGTCAATGTGAATATGCCGACCGGATCGCCCGCCTCACCGAGAAACGGCTTCACGATGAATTGGTCCATGGGATGGAAGGACAAGCCACCTTCGGAATGCACGTCTTCCACTGCCAGATGC
>JBARXR010000348.1:0-8265 GCA_049647445.1 Jannaschia sp.
GGCGCGTCCCGCTGCGCCGTCGAACCAGTCGCGGAACAGAAGGACGCAGAGGGCCTGCGCACCGTCGAGGGCGCGCAGGTCGCCGACGGGGCACGCACCCGGGTTGGCGGGGGGGTGCGGCAGGGGATACGGGACGGTCATGGCGGGCTCCGGTCATCGGGGATTCGACGGCGTGACATTATCCTGAGTGTTTTTGTCGGATTTAGCAAGTCGGCCGTTTTCGACGCGACGCCCCTTCCCGCCGACGCGGGCGGCGCCTAGTCTGTCGGCATGTCAGATCCCCGATTCATTCACCTGCGCCTGCACACCGAATATTCCCTGCTCGAAGGGGCGGTGCGGCTGAAGAAACTGCCCGATCTGGTGGCGGGGGCGGGCATGCCCGCCGTGGCCGTGACGGACACCAACAACATGTTCGCGGCGCTGGAGGCGGCGACGACGCTTGCGGCACGGGGGATCCAGCCGATCATGGGCTGTCAGATCGACGTGATGCACGACCCTGCCCCGGCGGGCGAAAAACCCCGCGCCCCGGCCCCGATCGTCCTGCTGGCCAAGGACGAGCGCGGGTACGAAGGGCTGATGAAGTTGAACTCCTGCCTGTACCTGACGCGCCCCGAGATGGTGCCGCAGGTGACGGTGGAGGAGCTGGAGGCCCATTCCGAGGGCCTGATCTGCCTGACCGGGGGGCCGGACGGACCGCTGGGGCGGCTGGTCCTGGCGGGCCAGGATGCGAAGGCGGAGGCGTTTCTGGACCGCCTGCACGGCATCTATGGCGACCGCCTCTATGTCGAACTGCAACGGCATCGGACGCCTGAGGCGACGGAGCGGTTTCACGTCGAGGCCGCCTATGCCAAGGGCCTGCCGCTGGTGGCGACCAACGACGTGTATTTCCCGGATGCACGGATGCACGAGGCGCATGACGCCCTGCTGTGCATCGCGGACGGGGCCTATGTCGACCAGCAGGCGCCGCGCCGCCGGGTCACCCCGGACCACCGCTTCAAGTCGGCGCGCGAGATGGCCGCGCTGTTCGCGGATCTGCCGGAGGCGCTGGAGAACACCGTAGAGGTGGCGCGACGCTGTGCGTTCCGGGCGTATGGGCGCGATCCGATCCTGCCGAAGTTCGCCGAGGATGAGATCGACGAGTTGCGGCGGCAGTCGGTCGAGGGATTGGAGGCGCGGCTGGCGGTCATTCCCCATGCCGCGTCCGTCGAAGACTATCATGCGCGCCTCGACTACGAGTTGAGCGTGATCGAGGGCATGGGCTTTCCGGGCTATTTCCTGATCGTGGCGGATTTCATCAAATGGGCCAAGGATCAGGACATTCCGGTCGGGCCGGGGCGCGGGTCGGGCGCGGGGTCGCTGGTGGCCTATGCGCTGACGATCACCGACCTCGACCCGCTGCGATACGGGTTGCTGTTCGAGCGGTTCCTGAACCCCGAGCGGGTGTCGATGCCCGACTTCGACATCGACTTCTGCATGGACCGCCGGGAAGAAGTCATCCGCTACGTGCAGGAGAAATACGGCCGCGACCGGGTGGGGCAGATCATCACGTTCGGCGCGCTTCTGTCGAAGGCGGCGGTGCGCGACGTGGGACGCGTTCTGGGCATGCCGTACGGGCAGTGCGACATGCTGTCGAAAATGATCCCGGTGGAGGGGGTCAAGCCCGTGTCCATCACCAAGGCGCTGGCGGAGGAGCCGCGGTTGCGCGAGGAAGCCCGCGAGTCCGAGCAGGACCGGCGCGAGGGGCGGACGAACCCCGTCAAGCGCCTGCTGGATTATGCCGAGCAGGTCGAGGGCCTGCTGCGCAACGCCTCGACCCACGCCGCCGGGGTGGTGATCGGGGACAGGCCGCTGGACGCGCTGGTGCCGCTCTACAAGGACCCGCGGTCGGACATGCCCGCGACGCAGTTCAACATGAAATGGGTGGAAAAGGCCGGGCTGGTGAAGTTCGACTTTCTGGGCCTGAAGACCCTGACGCAGGTGGCGGATGCGGTGCGCCTGATCCGGCAGCAGGGGCGCGACCTGCATGTGGCGGCCGACGGGCGGCGGCTTTACGATCCGACGCCGGGAACCGAGAACGACATCAACCTGATCCCGCTGGACGACAAGGCGTCGTACGGGCTTTATGCCGCTGCCCGCGCGGTGGCGGTGTTCCAGGTTGAATCGACCGGCATGATGGATGCGCTGCGGCGGATGAAGCCGACCTGCATCGAGGACATCGTGGCGCTGGTCGCGCTCTATCGCCCCGGTCCGATGGAGAACATCCCGAAGTATTGCGAGGTCAAGAACGGCCTGTCGAAGCGCGAGACGCTGCACCCCTCCATCGACCATATCCTCGACGAGACGCAGGGCATCATCGTCTACCAGGAACAGGTGATGCAGATCGCACAGGAGATGGCGGACTATTCGCTGGGCGGCGCGGACCTTTTGCGCCGTGCCATGGGCAAGAAGATACAGGCCGAAATGGACGCGCAGCGGCCCCTGTTCCTCGAGGGCGCGGCCGCCAACGGCGTCGGCACGGAGAAGGCCATCGAGGTCTGGAACCTGCTGGATAAATTCGCCAACTACGGCTTCAACAAGTCCCACGCCGCCGCCTATGCCGTGGTCAGCTACCAGACGGCCTGGCTCAAGGCGAACCACCCGGTCGAATTCATGGCCGGGATCATGAACAGCGACATCCACCTGACCGACAAGCTGGCGGTTTACGCCGAAGAAGTGCGGAAATCGGCGGACCGTGGCGGGCTGGGCCTGACCATCGTGCCGCCTTGCGTCAATCGCTCGGGTGCGCGGTTCGGCGTCGCGGACGGCGCGTTGGTTTACGGGTTGGGCGCGCTCAAGAACGTCGGCGTCGAGGCGATGAAACTCGTCGTGGAGGGACGCGGCGTGCAACCCTTCGCGACGCTGTTCGACCTTGCGCGCCGCGTCGACCTGAAGCGCGTCGGCAAGCGTCCGCTGGAGATGCTGGCCCGGGCCGGTGCCTTCGACGAACTGGACGGCAACCGCGCCCGGGTTCTGGACGGCCTCGATGCGCTGGTCGGCTATTCGGCGGCGATCCACGAGCAGCGCGCGTCCAATCAGGTGAGCCTCTTCGGCGAGGCGGGCGAGGACCTGCCGGAGCCGCGCCTGCCCAACCGCGACGACTGGCTGCCCGCCGAACGTCTGGGCGAGGAGTTCAAGGCCATCGGCTTCTACCTGTCCGGCCATCCGCTCGACGATTACATGCCCGCGCTCAGGCGCCAGGACATCAAGACGCTGGCCGAGGTGCAGGCGATGACGGTGGGTGGCCCGATGCTGGCGAAAATGGCCGGTATCGTATCCTCGCGACAGGAACGCAAATCGGCTCGTGGCAACCGGTTCGCCTTCGTGCAGGCCAGCGACCCGAGCGGCGCCTTTGAGGCGATGGTGTTCTCGGACACGCTCGATGCGTCGAGACAGCATCTGGACGCCGGATGCCGGGTGATCCTGCAGATCGAGGCGACGCAGGAAGCGGACCAGCTCAAGCTGCTGTGCCGGTCCGTGACGCCGATGGATGACGCGGTCGATACCGCGCCGCAGATCGGCTTGCGCGTGTTCGTCGAGGGGGCCGAAACGCTGGGGCCGCTTGCGGGACTCCTCGCGCGGGTGTCGAGCGAGAGTTCGACGCGCGGGCGCGGGCCCGTTCACCTGTGCCTGCTCGGTGACGATCTGCCCGGCGAGGTCGAACTGCTGCTGCCTGACCTCTATCCGGTCAACCCGCAGATCAAGGGCGCGTTGCGGTCGCTGCCGGGCGTTGCGATGGTGGAAGAGGTCTGATGGCCCGGACCGCGATGAGATGAGCCACGCGGTCCTGATACAGAACCCCGACTCGATCTACGACGACGCCCACGGTCTTCGCTATCATTTCCCCAAGCAATACGTCGTGATGATCCGGGAGTGCATAGGCGACTGGGTGATCTTCTACGAAGGGCGCAAGGGTCTGAACGGATACACTCATGTCCAGCGCATCACGGGCGTCCGCCCGGACCCACTCCGCCACGACCATTTCTACGCCGATCTCGACCCCGGAGAGATGCTGGAGTTCGAGTGTCTCGTGCCGCGTCTGCGCCCGGACGGCACCCCATTTGAGACCCGCCTGCCCGCCAGCGGCGGTCTCAACACCTCGGCCGTGCGCCGCCTGACTCCCATCGAATTCTCCGCCATCATGAATGAAGGCCTGCGCGAGGTCCCCGATATCAACGCCCATCCCCGCGCCGGTCCGCTTTTCGACCTCGCTGAGGCACAAGAGCCCTACGCGACTGACCGCATGTCCGTTCTAACCTCCCGGCCCAAACGCGATGCTGCCTTTGCCCGCATGGTCAAGCGCGCCTACAACAGCCGCTGCGCCATCTCGGGCCTGCTCCTGCGCAACGGCGGCGGGCGGGCCGAGGTGCAGGCCGCACATATCCGTTCGGTCGAGGACCGGGGTCCGGATATCGTGCGCAATGGCATCGCCCTGTCGGGCACGCTGCACTGGATGTTCGACCGTGGTCTGATCCGCGTGGCAGATGACCCGCGGCATTCGCTCATCATTTCGCACAACAAGGTGGATCTGCCCACGATCGAGCGGCTGGTGAACCCCGACATGCGCCTGCTGCTGGATGAAGTCGATCACCGTCACCGCCCCCACCCCGCCTATCTCAAATGGCACCGGGAGAAAGACTATGCCTGACCCCACTCGCTTCCTGTCAGACCTGCATGCCTTGCGCGCCATCGGGGCGCGGGGGTCGGGCGTGGTGCGGCGCGCCTTCGATGCCGACGACATCCGGGCGCGGCATTGGCTGGCCGCGCAATTCGCCGAGGCCGGGCTGGAGGCGCGCATCGATCCTGCCGGAAACGTCTGGGGCCTTGGCGGTCCGCTGCTGATCGGCTCACACAGCGACACGCAACCCGAGGGCGGCTGGCTCGACGGCGCCTTCGGCGTGATCGCGGCGCTTGAAATCGCGCGGGGCACACGGGGCGTCTCGGTCGTCAGCTTTCAGGATGAGGAAGGTCGGTTCGGCGCCACGACCGGGTCCGAGATCTGGTCGGGTGCGCTGACACTGGCGCAGGCGGATGGGCTGGCCGATCTCGACGGTGTCACGTTCGGGGTCGCGCGCACCGCTCTGGCGGCGACAGGCGCATTCCCCGACCCGACGCGTTTCACCGCCTATCTGGAGCCCCATATCGAACAGGGTCCCGTTCTCGACACGGCGGGCGAAGCGGCGGGGGTGGTCACCGCAATCGTCGGACTGCGACAGGTCACCGTGACGCTCGAGGGGCAGCAAAATCACGCGGGCACGACCCCGATGCCCCTGCGGCGCGATGCCATGACCGGGCTGGCCGCCGCACATCACGGTATCGCCGGGGCGCTGCGCAACGTGGCCACACCGGACAGCGTCTGGACGATCGGGCATGTCAGCCTGCATCCGAACGCGCCCTCCGCCGTGCCCGGACGGGTCAGGTTCACGGTCCAGTGGAGAGACGCGGAAGCGGCACGCCTCGATCGGATGGAAAGCGCGATCCGCACGGCCTTGTCCCGATCCGCCTCCGACACCGGGCTCGGGATCGACATCTCCGGAACCTCGGCCCTGCCCCCGGTCTCGATGGATCCTCGCCTGCGCGGCGCTCTGGCCAGCGCGGCCGTGTCCCATGCCGCGGGACGGTGGCGCGACATGCCGTCGGGCGCGCTGCACGACGCCACGAACGTCAGCCGCCTGTTGCCGGTCGCCATGCTGTTCGCGCCCTCCATCGGCGGGATCAGCCACGACTTTGCCGAAGACACCCACGAGGCGGACCTCGTGACCTGCCTGCATATCCTCGAGGAGGCGGCGCACACCCTGATCCGGTGACCCTGCTTCCTCTGACCCGAAATACCTCGGGGGTCCGGGGGCTGGCCCCCGGCGCTGGCCAAGGGCGATCAGATCGGCAATTCCGTGGTGTCCTTGATGTCTTCCATCACGAAACTGGCGGAGACATCCGCAATCGGCACCCGTGCGATCAGGGCCTTGTAGAACCTGTCGTAGTCGGCCACATCCGCCACCCGCACGCGCAGGATATAGTCCAGATCCCCGGTCATGCGGTGCGCGCCCTGGATTTCGGGCATGATCCGCACCGCGGCCTGGAACCGGTCCAGCCACCCCGGCTCATGACTGCCGACGCGGATCAGCACGACGACCGACAACCCGAGCCCCAGCGCGGCCGCATCCAGATGGGCCACGCGGGCACGGATCACCCCGGCCTCCTCCAGCCGCCGCACGCGCCGCCAGCAGGCGTTGCGCGACAGGGCGACACGTTCGGCCAGCATGTCGAGGCTGGGCGTGGTATCCTTTTGCAGCTGTCGCAGGATACGAAGGTCTGTTTCGTCTGTCTCTATCCTCATTCGCGGGATATTATTTCGCTATACGCCGCAGGTCGAGAGTTTTTCGGGACGTCTTCGCGCCTCCGATGCGCGAGGGTCCTGTCAGTCACAGTCCCGGAGCCCCCATGACCCAGATCGACAGCTTCATCCGCGCCTTTCGCGACCATCCCGCTTCGGTCGACGAGACCTATTTCGGACACATGAGGTTCGCGCTGGGCTTTGCCGGCACCCTGTTCCTTGCCGGTGGGGCCGCGCTGGTCCATGCGTTCATCCCGCCGCTGTGCGAGACGACCGCGAGCCGCAAGGTCAAGACACTCTACGCCCGCATCCACAACCGGCACTGACGCACCGCGATGTGCCGGATGCTGGGCTACACGGGCCCGTCCATCGCGCTGGAGCGGATCGTGACCCGCCCGTGCCATTCCCTGCTGCAACAGGCGCAGCATGCCGACGAGGCCAAGCTGGCGGTTCACGGCGACGGCTTCGGCATGGCCTGGTACACGGAAGAGGACGCCGAACCCGGCCTGTACCGCGACGTGCTGCCCGCCTGGTCGGACGGCAATCTGACCAGTCTCTGCCGGGTCGTCCGGTCGCATCTGTTCCTGGCCCATGTCCGGTCGGGAACGACGGGCGGGACCAGCCGTGCGAACTGCCACCCGTTCACCCATGGCACATGGTCGTTCGCCCACAACGGCCAGCTCGGGAATTTCGCGACCGTGCGGCGCAGGTTGGAGGCGTTGCTGCCGGATGACCTGTTCGCGCGCCGGATGGGGTCCGCGGACAGCGAGGTCCTGTTCCTGCTGCTGATCGCGAACGGGTTGGAGGACGACCCGCGCGCCGCCATCGAGGCGACGCTGGCACAGGTGGCCGACGCGTCGCGGGGTGGCGAGCAACCGGACCGGATCACCTGCGTGCTGTCCGACGGCAAGCGGCTTTTGGGCTTTCGTCATGCGTCAGACGGGCGGGAGCCGACGCTCTATTTGACGCGCGGCGTGCTGGACCATGGCGGTCGGGCGCTCGCGTCGGAGCCGCTGGACGGCGTCGCGGCAAACTGGATCGCGGTGCCCCCCCAGACGCTTGTGACGCTGAACGGCGCGGCACCCGTGATGACGTCCCTGCCGGTCGCGCCCCGGATCGCGGTTAGCTTGGGCGGGTGCGAGGCGCGCGTCACTCCCAACTGACGTCCCCGAGAAACAGGTATCCCGCGCCGTAGATCGTCTTGATGAGGGCGGGGTTCCTGGGATCTTCTCCCAGCTTGGCCCGCAAGCGCGAGATCCGGACGTCCATCGCCCGGTCGAACGCGGCGGAGGCCCCGCCGCCCAGCGCATCCTGCATCTCGGCGCGGCTCAGGAGGCGACGGGGACGATCGAGAAACAGGCGCAGCACCTCTCCCTCGGCCTGACTGAAGGTCGCCTCGCCGTCCGGGCCGGTCAGGGTGTAGCGGTCGAAATCTGCGGTCCATCCGGCAAAATGCGCGCGGGTCCCGGCGGCGGGCGGGGCCTTGCGCAGCCGGGCGCGGACGCGGGCGACGATTTCGGCGGGTTCGAAGGGCTTGACGACATAATCATCCGCGCCGAGTTCCAGGCCCGTGATGCGGTCCTGCACCTGACCGCGCCCCGAGATGATGATGATCGCCGCTCCGCCTTCGAGGGCCAGCCGCGACACGACGGCCAGTCCGTCGCGGTCGGGAAGGCCAAGATCCACGAGGCAGACATCCGGCATGGCGCGGCGCACCTGCGCCTCGAAGGCGTCCGCGCGGGCGTGGGCGGTGACCTCCATCCCGGCGCGCCTCAGGGCATCGGTCAGGATCGCGCGGATCGCCGGGTCGTCGTCGAGGATGGCCACCGAAGCGCTCATGCGCGAACCGGCCGGGGCTGGGCCCCGGACCCCGGGCGACCTTGGGCGGCAAGAGG
>JBARXR010000349.1:0-3130 GCA_049647445.1 Jannaschia sp.
GCATATCCGATGGCGTGCCGCATGTCCGGTGCGCCCAGATGGGCCATCATCGCGCCGTCACGGAACTGCACCAAAGCATGGATCAGGCTTTGCGGATGGATGATCGTCTCGATGCGCGCGGACGGCAGGCCGAAGAATTCCTTGGTCTCGATCAACTCCATCGCCTTGTTGAACATCGAGGCGCTGTCGATCGTGATCCGCTGGCCCATGTCCCAGTTCGGATGGGTTCCAGCCTCCGCCGGCGTCGCGCGCGCCAACCGCTCCAGAGGCCAGTCGCGCAATCCCCCGCCCGAGGCCGTGATGATGACCTTCTCGACGGCCTCCATCTCTTCCCCGACCAGACCCTGGAAGACCGCCGAATGCTCGCTGTCGACCGGCAGGATCCGGGTCCCGTGGCGCTTGGCCTCGGCCAGCAGCAAAGGACCGGCACAGACAAGGCTTTCCTTGTTGGCCAGCGCCAGCGTGCCGCCGTGGCGCGCCGCCGCAAGACTGGGCACAAGCCCCGCGCTGCCGACGATGGCAGACATGAACCAATCCGTCGGGCGGTCGGCGGCCTCGCCAATGGCCGCCTGTCCCGCGGCGGCCTCGATCCCGGTGCCGACAAGCGCGTCGCGCAGGTCGGACAGCCGGTCGTCGTAGGCCGTGACCGCGATCTGCGCCCGAAACCGGATCGCGTCCCGGGCAAGTTGCGCGATATTGGCGCCGCCGGTCAGCGCGACGATCTCCTGCGGGCCGTCCTCGAGCAGGTTCAACGTATTCTGCCCGATGCTGCCCGTGGCCCCGAAAACGGAAATGCGCTTCATCCGACCCCCGGGATCGGCGGAAATTCCGAGAGCGACTCGATCACCAGAAGCATCAGGGCGGCCCCCAGCATCGCATCGAACCGGTCGAACAGACCGCCATGACCCGGCAGCAGGTTCGAGCTGTCCTTCACGCCCATCTTCCGTTTCACCGCGCTCTCGGCGATGTCCCCCATCTGCGCCATCATGGCGAGCGCGACAGAGATCCCCACGGTCTCCCACCCGGCGCCTTGCCAGACGACCCAGATGACGCCGATCAGTGCCGCGCCGACCCAGCCTGCGATGGTCCCGGACCACGTCTTCTTCGGCGACACGCGCGGCCAGAACTTGGGCCCGCCAAGAATACGCCCCGCGAAATATCCCGCGACATCCGACATCACCACCACCGCGATCAGCCAGAGCATCCAGACAAGGCCGAAGTGCGACAGGTGTTGCGTCAGGCTGAGGCCCGCCAGCACGATGGCCGCCGAAAATCCGACCATCACCCGACGATGCCGGTGGATGAAGGCGGCCGCCGTCATCGGCACCAGCATCAGGATCGGCAGGCCGAACCCGACCGGCAAAACGTTCGCGGCGAAAACGGCCGTCGCGCCCACGACCGCCATGAGACGGGCGCGCTTGGGGCCGGTGCGCACCATCGTCGCCAATTCCCACAACATGACGCCGACGCAGAGCGAGATGAGCACAACGAACCACAGGCCGCCGATCCACACGGCGGTCCCTCCGATCAGGATGAGAAAGGCTGCGGTGCTCAGGCGCGGAAGCAGGTCGCCGAACTGGCCCTCGATCTTCGGCTCCAAAGGCGCGTCCTGCACGAACTCGAACAGGGGTGGCTCGACGTCCGTGTCCTCGGATAGATTTCGGTCCGGCCCGCTCACGTCTTCACGCCACCGAAACGCCGCTCGCGACTGCTGTAGCGGGCCAGGATAGCCTCGAAGTCGGCGCGGGTGAAATCGGGCCAGAGCGTGTCGACGAATTCATATTCGGCATAGGCCGACTGCCAGAGCAGGAAATTCGAGATCCGGGCCTCTCCACTGGTGCGGATCACCAGATCGGGGTCCGGCAGCACATGGGTATCGAGATAGCGCGGCAGCGTTTCGGCGTCGATGTTCTCGGGGTCGAGCAACCCCGTGGCGACATCGCGCGCCAGCCGCTTGGTGGCGCGGGCCACCTCGTCGCGCCCCCCGTAGTTGAGGGCGACCGTCAGGTTGACGCGGGTGTTGTGGGCCGTCAGCGCCTCGATCCAGTTCATCAACTGCTGCAACTTGGCGTCCAGTTGCAGTCGGTCACCGATGAACCGCACCCGCGTCCCCTCCCGAAGCAGGTCCTGCGCCTCGGTCTCGATGTAGCGGCGGAACAGGTTCATGAGGCCCGCGACCTCGGACTGCGTGCGCTTCCAGTTCTCGGTCGAGAAGGCGAAAACCGTGATGTATTCGACGCCGTTGTCCGGGCAGGCCTCGACGATCTGGCGCACCCGGCGCGCGCCCGCACGATGGCCGATCAGGCGCGGCCGGCCGCGCTTCTGCGCCCAGCGACCGTTGCCGTCCATGATGATCGCGACGTGACGCGGGCCGGTTCCGTGGCTGCTCATCGCTCGTTCCCTTCTGTGCGCGGTGCTCCGTGGCGCAATGGTCTTGCGTCCATCCTGCACTGCGCCGTTCGAAGACCCAAACGCTCCACCGGGGCGCTTGCCGGACCTTGGGCCCGGTTCGGTCGTCAGACCTGCATGATCTCGGCCTGTTTGGCTTCCAGTTGTTCATCCACGTGTTTGATGAAGCGGTCGGTCATCTCCTGGACCTCCTGCTCCCACATCTTGCGCTCATCCTCGGGCGGTTCGCCCTTCTTGATCTGGTCCATGCCGTCGCGGCGGATGTTGCGGATCGCCACGCGCGCGCCTTCGGCATATTGTCCGGCCACCTTGGTCAGGTCGCGACGCCGTTCCTCGTTCAATTCCGGGATCGGCAGCATGATGATCGTGCCATTGAGCTGCGGATTGATCCCCAGACCGCTTTCGCGGATCGCCTTCTCCACCTTGCCGACCAGGCCCTTGTCCCAGACGTTCACCGTGACCATCCGAGGCTCGGGCACGTTGACGGTGCCGACCTGGTTGATCGGCGTCGGGCTGCCATAGGCATCGACCATCACCGGCTCCAGCATCGAGGCCGAGGCCCGACCCGTCCGCAGGGATGCGAATTCGGTTCGCAGGTTGGTCATCGCCCCGTCCATGCGGCGCTCCAGATCGTCGGTATCCAGCTCGAAATCATCGGCCATCTCGTCACTCCCCGTGGCTTTGGGGGAGGCTATAACGGGTGTGCCCCGGCGAGGGAAGT
>JBARXR010000350.1:0-1791 GCA_049647445.1 Jannaschia sp.
GGTAGGGCCACAACACCAGAAATCCGGTTTCTGGAATCCCTGATGCCAAGATTCTCGCGATAGGCAAGTGGTGCATTATGGCATCGCGGTAGCTGAGGTTTTTTGCAGCCCATTACTACCCATTTCCCACCTTCCCGTCAGGTATCACACCAGCCATTTTGCCCTTTACTCGTGACCATACCGTCTTCCTAAATAGCTATGCAGCCGAAGCCGAAAGGCTTTATGACGATATTGGCAGGTGAATTTTGGATTGCAGATATTCCTTTCACCAATGGTCGAGCCTCTAAAAAGCGACCAGTGCTATTGCTCTGGGTCGCACCTCAAGTACCATCCACAAAGCGACCAGGACTAAGGCAGTTGTAGGGGTCAAACTGGGCTTTAATAGCCTTCATCATGGCCAAGGCGTTGCCGCTATAGCCCCAAATATTTACGGATTTCTTCACGGATAGAGGTGCTTCCAACAGGGTGAGATAGCCCCTAGCGGCTGCAGCATTGGCCCGCATTGTCGTTACTGCGTCCACCGTAGCTTCTGCCAGCCGCACCGTACCTATACCGCTACCGGCGTGAATTCGGGCCAAGCTACCTTCGGGTAGCCCATCCAACCAGCGCGCTGCCTGAGCAGGCAACACCCCTACCTTGGCCACCACCATATCACTCTGTTCTGGGGCATAGGGGAGCAAAGCCTCGCCGACAGTAGCCCAGACCTGGTCATCTGCTGCACCGTCAAGGATGGAGGCAGATAGGTCATCCTCCACCATGCCCAAGAGCGATTTCACTTGTTCCTCAACCCCTGGGCCAATCGATTGAAACCGCACCAGCAGGGCAAAGGTTTCTCCATAGCCCAGGTGTGCAGCTAAGCCGGGGGACAGCACATCCATGGCGACAGGAGTCAGCGGGGACAGACGCAGGACACTAACGAGCGATTCCACCGCCTCGACAGCCCCAGTCACCGTCACGGTCTTAGACACATCCTGGGTGGGATACAGGCGAAAGGTGAGCTGCGAGATAATGCCCAATGTGCCGTAGGAGCCGGTCATCAGCTTCATCAGGTCGTAGCCCGCCACGTTTTTAACCACGCGCCCGCCCGCCTTGGACACTTGTCCGTCGTAGCGCACAAAGGAAATGCCAATCAGCATATCCCGCAGGCTGCCGTAGCGCTGGCGCAGCGCCCCAGTATTCGCCGTGGCGACAATGCCGCCGACTGTGGCCTGGTCTGGATAGGCTGGGTCAACGGCAAGAAACTGGTTGTGCTGAGCCAGCATCGGCACCAAATCGGCTAGCTTCACCCCCGCCTGGGCCGTCAGGGTCATATCTCCGACGGCATGGTCGATCACCTGGTTGAGTCGGGCGGTTCTGACGATTAAATCGACTCCATCCCCCAGCCCGCCCCAGGAGAGTTTGCTGCCGCTGCCGCAGGGCACTACTCGCCAGCGATGCTCGTGGGCGCAGGCCATCACCGCCGCCAGTTGGGCTTCGGTAGTGGGATAGGCGATCGCCTCTGGTAAGAGATATTCCGGCAGTTTGAGGGAATCAGGAGGCAGGATGCGATCGCTCCCCAGAATCCCGCCCAATACATCGGCAATCTTGGCCATAGCCTAGTCGATGCTGATGGGGGTGGGGCCGCTGCCGGGGCTAGCCGGGGGCACATTGGTACGAGGGGAACGGAAGTCGGCGTAGAGACGATCGCGCCACTCAAAGAAAGCCTTAAACTCGGGCACGTCCACTAGCCCCGGTACACCCTTGCCGCCGATGCCGTCGGGCAGATCGACGTATAGAGTGGTGGGAAACTTG
>JBARXR010000351.1:0-2199 GCA_049647445.1 Jannaschia sp.
GGGCCACAGGGGGGACGGGTCAGGCAAGCCTGCTTGCGGGGCCGGGCGGAAATTTATCCGCATCGTCGGCGCGTGTCGCCTGTCGGGGCAAGGCGGGGGGGCGGGGCACCGGCAACCTGTCCTCGACAGCTAACACACGACGACAGCCGCAGATGCGATGTATCGCGGGGCCGGGTTTCGGGCGTGCGACGGACCGGCGGTCTTTCCCGACATGTTGCGGCTCCGCGCGGCCATGATTGAGATCGACCTTCGACCGGGGGATCAGCGACCGCGGGCGGCCTCGATCGCGGGACGGATCGTGTCCTCGATGACAGACTTCGTGATCGGTCCGGCGAAGCGCAGGGCGACCGTGCCGTCCCCGGCGATCACGAAGGTTTCCGGCACGCCGTAGAGGCCCCAGTTGATGCCCGTGCGGCCCGTGGCATCCACGCCGATGGCGGCGAAGGGATCGCCGAGTTCCTCGAGGAAGGCGTCGGCGTCGGCGATCTGGTCCTTGTAGTTGATACCGTAAACCGGAAGGTCATTGGACAGGGCTTCGAGTTGCGGGTGTTCGACGCGGCAGGGGACGCACCAGCTGGCCCAGAAGTTCACCAGCTTGACCTCTCCGTCCGCCAGCATCCCCTCGGGAAGCGCCGCGCGGCCCGGCAATTCGGTGACGGCGAGGGGCGGGGCCATGCCGTCGATCAGCGCGGAGGGCAGGGCGTCGGGGTTGTCGCGAAACAGACCCGACAGGAAAAATCCGGCCAGCGCGGCAAAGAGTGCGACCGGAACGAGGGCGAGCCACTTCATTCTTCGGCCTCTCCGAGGCGGCGCCTGGTGGCGCGGGAGGCGGCGACGCTCTGGACTACCAGACCCACGATCAGAACGATCGACAGGCCGTAGGCCAGCAGGATGTCGAAGGCGTATTTGCCAAGCCAGATCGTGTCGGGGTCGGTCATGCGAGGCGGTCCCGGAGCGAGAGGGCATGAAGGCGGCGGCGGCGGATCTCGGTGCGGGTGCGCAGCAGCACGAGCGCGAGGAACAGGCAGACGAAGCCCGCGATGGAGATCACCAGCGGTTGCCAGAAGACATCGGCCACGTTCTCCTCCGCGTCCAGAGACAGGGACGCGCCCTGATGCAGGCCCTGGTTCCAGAACTGCGCGGCGTAGCGCGACAGCACCGCGAAGACGGTTCCGACCAGACAGAGGATGGAGGTCAGGTCGGCGGCCTGATCGGCCTCCTCGATGGCCGACCAGAGGGCGATGTAGCCGAGATAGAACAGCCCGAGGATCAGGAACGACGTCAGGCGCGGATCCCATTCCCAGTAGGTGCCCCACATCGGCTTGCCCCATATGGCGCCGGTCAGCAGCGCCACAACGGTCATGACGAGGCCGATGGGTGCGGCGGCGCGGGCGGCGAGGGCCGAGACATGGTGCCTGCGGATAAGCCAGATCAGCGACGCCACCAGCATCATGAACCAGGCGTTGATGGCAATGAACGCCGACGGCACGTGGATGTAGATGATCTTGACGGAATGCCCCATGCGGAAGTCCTCAGGGGTGAAGAAGAAGCCCCAGACAAGGCCTGTTCCGCACAGCAGCGCCGCAGCACCCCAGACCCACGGCTGGACCGCAGCGGACAGTGCCATGAAGCGGCGGGGGTTCGCGTATTCCCAGATCGACATGACGCCTACTTATTTGGCCGGAGCGGGCCTCGCAAGGCGCCACGGTGCGGCAGGGCATCACGGTTGCGCGGGCAGGTGCCCGGGACGGGACGTCGCCGCCGTCGGGGCGGGCCCCCGATCCATGCGGGGCCAAGACGGTGCGCGGGAGAGATCCCGCCGAACCCTGCCCGGAGCGGGTCAGCGCAGGTTCACGCGCAGGGCGGCGGCGGTGGCGAAAGGCAAGAGGGCCACGCACCCCAGCGTGATGCCGCCGAGCAGAGCGAGGGGCGTGGCCACGGCCAGGCCCTCGGCCCCGCGACGGACGACCTCGGCTCCGAAAACGAGCGTGGGAATGTAGAGCGGCAGCACCAGCAGCGACAGCAGGAGGGAGCCGCGTTTCAGGCCCACCGTCAGGGCCGCACCGAAGGTGCCGAGCCACGACAACGCGGGGGTGCCGATCAGCAGCGAGACCCCCAGCCATGGCAGGGCCGTCGTCGGCAGGAACAGCAGGAGCGACAGCAGCGGAGCGGCGCAGGTCAGCGGCAGGCCGGTGGTCA
>JBARXR010000352.1:0-1794 GCA_049647445.1 Jannaschia sp.
GTCTGGGACACGAGGACCAGCGTGGGCTGCGGCAGCGCGCCGATCCGCGCGGCCTGCTGGCGGAAGACGTCGATGTCGATATCCGGGGAGACCAGCGCGAGACCGCCGAGCGCGCGCGCCAGCGGACGCCCCGCAAGGGCGATTTGCCGCAGCGCCTCCATCGCGATCCACGCCCCCATCGAATGGGCCACAAGCGTCACGCGGCGTGGTTGGGACGCGGTCAGCATCCGGAGCGCGGCCTCGAGCCCGTCGCGGGCCTGTCCGGCGCTGTCGCGGTCGTAGATGTAGCCGAAGGGTGAGCCGAGCGACGCCCAGGAATACAGCACGACCGGTCCCTGAAACGCGAAATCGGTTCGCGTCTGGGCCTGGCGCAGGACCGCCTCGGCGTGGGTATTGTTGTAGCCGTGCACGAACAGCGTCAGGTCCGCGTCCGGTGGCCCGTCCCGCCGCAGCGCCTCCAGAAAGGCGCGCCGGTCGTGGCCCTGTGCCCGCAGCAGGGCGAAATGGCGCGCCGGGTCGGCAGGATCGCCCAGTTCGAGTTGTCCGATCCGATGCCCGGCGGGCACCGAAATCTCGTAGCTGGCCAGATGCGACGCGCCCGAACGGTCGTGGCCGAAACGCGTGGGCAGCCCGCCCTGCCCCGGCATCGGCCGACGCTGCACGATGGCGTGGATCCGCGTGGTCCTCGCCGCCTCGGGCGCGGCGACGAGGGGGGCAAACCCGCCCTCGCGCGCGGCACAGCCCGTCACGGACGCCGCCGCGAGGCCAAGAAGGACCCGCCTGCGCGTCGGGAAGGGGGCAGTGTGGGACGTTTGAGGCATTGGCGGTCTGCCTTCGATCAGCACACCTTCGGATGTGCCCCGGATCGCCCGGCAACGGAACCCGGATTTTTGGATCGAGCAACTTCGCGAAACAATCTTGCGGCGGAGGCGCCGTCGTGGGACATGATGTTCGAATTTTCTGCCTGACCGGATTGCCGATGCCTTCGTCCAAACTCGACCCGATCGACCGTCAGATCCTTGCCGAGTTGCAAGCCGACGGGCGTATGACGAACGTGGAACTGGCGCGGCGCGTCGGGATTTCCGCGCCGCCCTGCCTGCGCCGCGTGCGTGCCTTGGAAGAGGCGGGGTTCATCCACGGCTACCATGCGGACGTGAACGCACGCGCCCTGGGGTTCGAGGTGCAGGTCTTCGCGATGGTCTCTCTGGTGCGCCAGGCGGAGGTCGATCTCTCGGCATTCGAGGACCGGTGCCGCGCCTGGCCCCTCGTGCGCGAGTGCCACATGCTCAACGGCGAAATCGATTTCATCCTGAAATGCGTGGCGCCCGACCTGTCGACCTTCCAGTCGTTCCTGACCGGACAACTGACCGCCGCCGACAATGTCGCGAGCGTCAAGACGTCGCTCGTGATCCGGGGCGCCAAGGACACGCCGGGCGTGCCGTTCGACGTCCTGGAGGCACGGCTGGCACCGGAAGCCTGAGGCGGTCTTTCGCAGACCCGCCAGGTGGGATTTTCCGGTGACTCGAGGCGGATGGGTCAGGACGGGCCTTGACGGACCTGTCCATGCCGCCCCGGGAGGGGTGCCGATGTTCGTGCTCGCCCAGCCTGTCGTGCCGAAGATTTGCCGCAGGCGCCGAGGCCAAGGCACAGCCGCCCCGCGTCTTGGGCGCGAGGATCGGGGATCGATCCATTTGAGATCAAATTCCTGGCGCTTTCCGGCCTGAGGTGCGGCGTCGTTAGATGTATCTTCAACGTTTCATCGGACGGTCCGCGCGGCGCATCCCGGATCCTTCG
>JBARXR010000353.1:0-9209 GCA_049647445.1 Jannaschia sp.
TGAGGCCCCCTGCTTGCGTCACGGTGCGCAGGGTCGCAAGCCAATCGGTGCCCGCAAGCAACTCGAACTGCGTCGGCACAAGCGCCAGCGTGGTCACCCCGTGCCGCACCGCAAATGCCCGAACGCCCGCATCGATCAGTGAACCTTCGGTCAGGACCAGCGCCGCGCCGCGCAGAAGGTGGATGTGCAGGACCGACAGCCCATAGGAATAGTGGAACGGCAGAAGGGTGAGGGCACGATCCTGCGGTCCGACATCCAGATAGGACGCGATGGCCGCCGCGTTCGACGTCAGGTTGTCGCGCGACAGGCGCACCAGCTTGGCGGCGCCGGTGGTGCCGGACGTGGACAACAGCACGGCTGTCTCGGGATGCATCACGACGGGCGAGGATGACGCGAGCGTCGGGATCCATCCATCGTCGGCACGCAGGATCACGTTCGGGCGATAGAGGCGGACAATATCCGTGTCGTCGCCCGCTGCCCCCTCGGCCACGAGGATCACCGGCCACCCGGCGCGCAGCGCCGCGACATAGGCGACGATGGACTCCGGCGTATTGCAGGCCTCCAGCAGAACGAGGGGACGCGACAGGGCGCGCGGCAGGACCTTGGCGATGCCTGCGTGCAACGCATCTGCGCGCGCAGCCAGACCGGCATGGGAAACGGGCCCGTTTTCCGTTATCAGCGCGGGGTGTTCCCCATGGGCAGCAAGGTCGTCCCAGAACCTCATGCGTCACCCCCTCGTCTTCCCCTGCGCCGCATCGCCGCGAACGCCAACATGATCCCCCGCTTCTCCGTCGGGCCCGGCCTGGTGCGCGTAGGTCTAGCGGCCCTCGTGGTCCTAAGCCATATGTCGTCTCTGGAAATCGGGCGGCCCGCCGTGTTCGCGTTCTTCATGCTCAGCGGGTACTGGGTCCTGCGGATGTACGAGGAAAAGTACCGCACGCTGCCGCTGCGCGTGTTCTACCTCTCCCGTATCCTGCGCGTCTGGCTGGCGTTTGCGACGGCTTTCCTGATCGTCTTTCTGCTGCGCGGCGGGACGGACTGGACCCTGTTGACCGGCTTGCCGCTGCTCGGGATCGCCACGACGGGGCGTGACGTGCTGGGAACCTCCTGGTCGCTCGACATCGAGATCCAGTTCTATCTAGCGGTCCCTCTCCTCTGGGTGCTCCTGCAATGGATGGGCAATGCGCCGGGGCGACGTGCCCTCCTGCTTTGCGCAGCCGGCGTGCTGACGCTTCTCGGCTGGTATCTGCAGCTGGCGCATGGCGTCTGGACCGTTCTGTCCTACCTGCCGTCGTTCTGTCTCGGGATGTTCATCTGGCACGTCCGGATGCGGGCATCGACCCGGCACGCGCTGGCCAGCCTTCTCGTCTTCGGCATCGCGGGTCTGGTCGTGGCACTGGTCCCGGACCTGCGACCACTCCTGCTCAAGACGGTTGCCGCGCCGGTGCACGAGGATTGGTTCGGAATGGTCTGGGTCGCGATGCTCATGCCGTTCCTCGCGTGGAACGTCGCGCAGCGCAGCGGCCCGATGGACATGCACCTCGGGAATTATTCCTATGCCCTCTACATCACCCACTGGCCGGTCATCGCCTTTCTGCGCCCCGTGTTAGAGCCTCTTTCGCTCCTCGATCGGGGTGTCATCCTCGTCGTCGTCATTGTCGTCTCGACACTCTTCTACATGACGGTCGATCGCGGGTGGGAGGCGCTCCGCCGCCACCTGATCGGGCGGATGAGCCGGGGAACCAAACCAAGCGGATCGCTCGTCCTGTGATGCCCGACCGTTAGCCCGGAAAGCCGTCTCGGGCGGCGATCGCGAGGCCGTCGACAACGGCGGTGAACGCCTGCGCGCGCAAAACCTCGGCGGCAGGGCACAGCTCCGACATGGTGTCGGCGACGAACCCCATCAGACTGGATCCCCCGACAAGAATGAGCCGCGACACGCTGTCCGGGCGCACATTCGAAAGCGTCAGCGTCTGCTGCGCCGCCTCGAACAGCTGCGTCCGGTCCCGGCGCAGCACCTGCCCGAGGTCCCCGGCGCCCAGCACGACCTCCAGCCCGGGCGAAACAGCGCCCAGATCGATGCGGCCCCGTCCCGCATTTGCGTCGATCTTGCCGCGCTCCACCTCGAAGGCGACCTCGTGTCCGAGTTCGAGGTCCAGCACTGCGGCGAGGCGACCGAGCGTGGCCGGGTCCACCGCAAGCCGGTGCATCTGCGTTACCATCCGGCGGGTTTCCGGCGTGTAGAGGAACGGGATCCTGGCCCAGGTCGACAGATCGACAAAGACCGCACGCGGCACCGGCAGCAGGCCCGGACCCATCTCGCGCCTCAGATCGCCGCCAAGGCCCAGCAGCGGCATGACATGGGCCAGCGACAGCGCCTGGTCGAAATCCGTGCCACCAAGCCTGATGCCATGGCTTGCAAGGATCTCGGGCCGGCCGTCCCCGGTTCGAAAGGCCGAGAAATCAGAGGTGCCGCCTCCGATATCGACGATCAGCCCAAGGCCACCCGCGGTGCCCAGCCGTTGGCTGGCAATGGCAGCGGCCTCCGGCTCCGGCAGGAACGCGACCTCCTCGAATCCCGCGGCATGATAGCAGGCACGCAGATCGGCCTCGGCCTGCGCATCGGCGTCTGGGTCCGCGGAATGAAATCGCACCGGGCGCCCCGACAGGACCCGGCGAAAGACCCGGCCAGATTGCGCCTCGGCGCGCTTGCGGGTTTCGCGGAGGAATGCGGCGACGATGTCCGCCAGCACCCTGCGCCGCCCCGCGATCAGACGGGACTCGTGCAGCAGCGGCGTCCCGAGCACGCTCTTGAGCGCGCGCATGAAACGCCCCTCCTCGCCCGCGACCAGCGCCCGGACGGCCTCCGCACCAATTCGCATGGGGCCACCGTCTTCGGGAAAGAAAACCGCCGTCGGAAGGGTCTGCGCACCGGCCTCGATCGGGATGTGGCGCAGGGTTTCGCCGTCGAAGATCGCGGCAGCCGTGTTGGAGGTGCCGAAGTCCACGGCGAGAATATCGGTCTGCATCGTCCCCTCCCGCACCGGCAGATGCGGACGGCTCCCATCTTAGGAACATCGGGCAGGCACTGCATCGGTCCATCCGGCAGCGGCGGACACATGCGTCTGCGATGTCTTGAATATTGGTCGGGCAGAGAGGATTCGAACCTCCGACCCCCTGCTCCCGAAGCAGGTGCGCTACCAGGCTGCGCCACTGCCCGACCGTAGCCGCGCACCTATCCATGCAGGACAGTCAAGGCAAGCGGGAATCGCTCAGTCCGGCCTGACCGCATCCCGCACGAGCGAGCTGTCCTTCTCTTCGTCGCTCATCAGTGTCGAGATGCGCATCGCCGTGCCCGTTTCGGCCCGCGATCGCGTCCGGAGCACGGGCGAATTGCGCGACCGGCCCGCGCCTTCGCGCAGCACGATATAGAGCCCCGAGGCGATGATGACGCCTGCGCCTGCGGCTGTCCCGACGTTGATCGTCTCACCGAAGAACCACCATCCGTAAAGGGCCGCCCAGAGGATCTGGGAATACTGCATCGGCGCGACAAGCACGGCCTCCGTCCGGCGGTAAGCCTGGATCAGGGCGATCGAGGCGGCGAAGGCCAGGACCGCCATCATCACCCAAAGCCCCAGGTCGCCCAGCGGCATCGGCTTGTAGACGAACGGCAGCAAGGCGCCCATCACGACGAAATTGCCCATGATCGGATACAGCATCATCACCGACGTCCGCTCATCCCGCCCGATCTTGCGCATGATCACGGCCGAAAGCGCGCCGAAGAACGCCGCCGCAAGGGCCGCCGCATGACCGGCCCCGAGGTCGAGATCGGTCGGGCGCAGCACGATCAGCACGCCCGCAAGGCCAACGACGACCGCGCCGCCCCGATGCACGCCGACTTTTTCGCCGAGGATCGGGATCGACAGGATCGTGATCAGCAGCGGTGAGGCAAAAATGATCGCATAGACCTGCGCCAGCGGCAGGACCGAAAAGGCATAGAAGGCCGCGAAGCCGGTTATGACCGCCGAAACCGTCCGCAGCGCCGTCCACCAGGGATGGACCGGTTTCAGCGTCCCTTCCTGCTCGTCCCGCAGCAACATCAGGACGACCAGCGGAAAGGTCAGCAGCGCGCTGAAAAAGACGATCTGAAACACGGCATATCCAGCGCCGAGCAACTTGACCGCAATGTCATGGGTCGAGAACAGCGCGAAGGACAGAAGGGCCAGAAGGATGCCTGGCAGAGGGGAAGTGCGTTCGGGCATGGTGCCCTCCGGGTCAGATGTCGCGCGGTGCCCCCTCCCAAGGTCCGCACCTTCCGGTTTCGCCTAACGCGAGTCTTTCCGGACGAAAAGGGGGTGGGCGGAAGAACCCGTCGTTGCGGACCGGTTCAGTGGATTGCATGCTTTACCGGCGCCCCCGGATGCGACCTGCGCGCAAATCCACCGCTCCCCGTCTGTCCGACACGGGCTTGCGGCCTGCGCTGGGCCCGTCAGGCCGTGTCCGGGCCGCCGTCACGCTCCCGTATCACGGCCACGGCCACGACCTTACGCGGCGTCGAGTACCTCGAGGATCGCATCGCCCATCCCCGTCGTGCTGACCGGGGTGCCGCCTTCGGGGCCCATCAGATCGGCGGTCCGCACCCCGTTGGCCAGCACCGTCTGGACGGCCCCCTCCAGCAGGTCGGCGTTCGCGCCTTCGTCGAAGGAATACCGCAGCGCCATCGCGAAGCTCAGGATGCAGGCGATCGGGTTCGCCTTTCCCGTGCCCGCGATATCGGGGGCCGAGCCATGCACCGGCTCATAGAGGGCCTTCGGACGGCCGTTCGCCATCGGCAAGCCCAGCGACGCAGAGGGCAGCATCCCAAGCGATCCGGTCAGCATGGCGGCCAGATCCGACAGCATGTCTCCGAACAGGTTGTCGGTCACGATGACGTCAAACTGCTTGGGCCAGCGGGTCAACTGCATCGCACCCGCGTCGGCGTACATATGCGACAACTCGACGTCCGGGTATTCGGCGTCATGGATTTCGGTCACGACGTCGCGCCACAGGATGCCCGATTCCATCACGTTGGCCTTCTCCATGGAGCAGACCTTGTTCGAGCGCTTCCGGGCCAACTCGAACGCGGATCTGGCCACGCGGGCGATCTCGGACTCGGTATAACGCTGGGTGTTGATCCCGACCCGCTCGTTGCCTTCCTTGAAGATGCCGCGCGGCTCTCCGAAATACACGCCGGAGGTCAGTTCCCGCACGATCATGATGTCGAGGCCGGCCACGACCTCTTTCTTGAGCGAGGAGAAATCGGCAAGGGCGTCGAAACACTGTGCCGGGCGCAGGTTGGAAAACAGGTCCATCTCCTTGCGCAGACGCAAAAGGCCCCGCTCGGGTTTTACGGAAAAATCCAGCTTGTCGTATTTCGGCCCGCCGACGGCACCCAGAAGAACGGCATCCACCTCCTGCGCCTTCGCCATGGTGTCGTCGTGCAGGGGTGTTCCGTGCTTGTCGTAGGCGGCGCCGCCGACCAGGTCCTCGGACACGTCGAACGTCAGCCCACGGTTCGCGCCGAACCAGTCGATGACCCGGCGAACCTGCGCCATGACTTCGGGACCGATGCCGTCGCCCGGCAGGATCAGGAGGGAGTGGTTGGCCATGTCGCAGCGCCTTTTTGATGAATTGCGCGCTTGGCCTAGTCCCGCCATGCCGCACCGTCAAGGAAGCGCGATGTCGACCCAGACCAGTCGGCCCCGGCTGGCCGTCGCGACCACCGCCGCAAAAGGATCGTCCGGTGCGGGCCAGAGAACGCCGGATCCTTCGACCGTCAGGGCCCGTGACGGAAGCACGTAGTCGACACGCAGCGGTCCCGGCCCGTCCCAGTCCATCGTATCCAGCGCCGGGTCGCCGCGATGACCGGCACCGCCCCCGCCGTCACCGCGCGGCCGCGGGTCCTGCAACGCCGGATGTGCCAGAAGGGCTTCGATCGCTCCGCGCGTGCCGTCCCCGTCGGCCGGGTCGAGATTTGCGCGCCCGAGGACGATTGGCATCGCCAGCGTCTCCGCCAGCCTTGCGACGAAAGCGAGTTCATCCGCGTTCCGCAACCCGTTGCGATCCTCGGGGCCGTCGAAGACCGGGGTGTTCGCCGACATCGTCACAAGCGTGATGTCCGCACCCTCCACCCGCAGCGGCACCACCCATTGCGCCACGCTCGCCAAGGGCACGACGGACCCGGCGCCCTCCGGCAAAACCGATTCCGCCCCGGGGTTTTCCGCAGTCCAGAGCCGGTCGCTGTGATCCGTCACCGCCCCCAGAGGCACACGCGACAGCAGGACCATCGCGCCGTCGCCGGTGAATCGACCGTATCCAAGCGCATCCCGCCCCTCGCCCCACCGTCCGTTCCGGTCGAGGTCGAAGCCGCTCGGCTGGCCGGAATTTGGCCTCAGGGCGACATGGTGGGGATAGGGCGCGCCGCGCTCCGCAAGGACGGTCTGCAACGCCGCGACCGCGAGGCCGTCGAGGTCCCAGTCGAAATCCAGCAGCAGGATCACGTCGGCCCCCGCCCGCGCGATCACCTCGGTCACCGCGCGCACCTGCGCATCGTCTTGCCCCGCGATATCGCGCAGCAGGACCGCCGGGCCCTTGCGGCTCAGGTCCGAATGATAGGTAGCGACGCGCAGTGTTTCCGCCATCGTCGGCGCGGCAACGGCAAGGGCCCCGATCAGGCCGGCAAGAACACCGGATCCTCTGCGCCGGGCTCCGTGCCGTAGCGGCGGCGCTTTTTCGAGATCATCAGCGCCAGGCGCCGCATCGCGATGCCGCGCAGAAACAGGGAGACAGGCAGGAAGGCCCATAGCGCGATTGTCCAGACCAGCAGCAGGTTGCTCTCGAACATCGAGATACCGTAGGACCGGGCGATGAAATAGCCGACCGGCGGCGTCAGATATGGCAGCAGAATGCCTAACAGAATGTTAACGGCGCCATCCCGTTTCAGCCGCTTGACGACATCCGCCCCGGCCGTGGGATCGAAGGTGGGCAGATTGATCCAGACGTTGAAGCTGCCGGTCGGGGACGGCCAGTTGTTCAGACGGATCATGATCGCAAAGACCGTCAGGCCGACCAGCGAGACGAGATAGGCCAGCCCGGCAGCGAAACGCAGGGTCTGCGCCTGCATGAGCGAGGTCCCCTCGGGCGTCATCCAGAGCAGCAGGCGGATCGGACTGAGCGGGAAATCCATCGACTGACCCAGCAGAAGCCCGACGGCCTGCACCAGCCGCGTCAGCGTGGAGGGCGTGTCGAGTCCACGGCAGGCCAGACCGATCAGCAGCAAGGTCGCGAACAGGATGGCGAAGCGCACCCTGTTGAACGGCGGTGCATCGCGGAATTCGATCAGCCCCGGATAGATCGCACCGTATTCGACGATCACGAACAGGGCGCCGAAGATCGCGATCAGAACGACCGTATCGGTGAACTGAGAATCGCCCTCAGGCAGCAGCAGCGATGGCATCAACACCATCACCACGATCAAAAGCGCACGAATGCACGCACCTGGAAGCTGCGAAATCACTGCCTAACCGATCCTCGTTGGACGGGGATGGTACGTGCCATCCCCTTGTTCCATCGTATTCCGCCCTGTTTTCCGGACGGCTGCCTCATTGTTGCCTTGAAGGTGCCTTGTTTAACTTCGTGCCGCAAGTTCCTGTTTGCGAACGGAAAGGCTTTGGCACTTTTGGTGTGCCCTGAAAGCCGCAGACGCAGCGTTCAGAAAATTTTTTCCCACTTTTTCAAATATTTGCGGAAAGGCGTTAACTCAGACCCAAGGTCTTTCCTGCGACAGCCTTGCCTCATAGGCATCGATCGACGGGGCCTTCTCCAGGGTCAGGCCGATATCGTCCAAACCGTTGAGCAGGCAATGCTTCTTGAAGGCATCGACCTCGAACGCATAGGCCGTACCGTCCGCCCCGGTGACGGTCTGGGTCTCAAGGTCGACGGTGATGCGCGCGTTCTCGCCGTTCTCGGCATCCCGCATCAACGCATCGACCTGATCCTGCGGCAGGACGATCGGCAGGATGCCGTTCTTGAAGCAGTTGTTGTAGAAGATGTCCGCGAAACCGGGCGCGATCACCGCCCGGATGCCGAAATCGAGCAGTGCCCAGGGCGCATGTTCGCGGCTGGAGCCGCACCCGAAATTGTCGCCCGCCACGATGATCTGGGCGTTGCGGTACGCCGGCTTGTTGAGGACGAAGTCCGGCACTTCCGCGCCGTCGTCGCCATAGCGCATCTCGTCGAACAGGTTCACGCCCAGTCCCGACCGCTTGATGGTCTTCAGGAACTGCTTGGGGATGATCATGTCGGTATCGACATTGATCAGCGGCAGCGGCGCGGCGATGCCGGTCAGGGTCTCGAACTTGTCCATGGGGGCCTCCGGGAAAACGATTGCTCCCGATTACGCCTCCGGCACGGCAAAGGTCAACGCGGCCCAGAGGGTTTGCCAGACCGGATCGGTCTCCGCCTGCGGCTCCAGCGGCAGGACGGTTACCGAGTCCAGAAGATACTCGTGGCCCGGCGTCATCGGCAGCGTCGCCCGGCCCTCCGCATCGGCGCGATGCAGCGTGACCTCGACCGCACCGTCAGGTGCGCGATCGAACATCTCGATCTGGGCATTGGCCTTGGGGGCGCCGTCGAACAGGATCTGCACCGGCATCCCACCCGACAGGTCGTCGGTGTAGGGGTTCAGACCGGCGACGAACTCCACCCGCAACCCCCGCGCCGCATCTGCGCCCGCGCCGCCGCCTACGGCGATCAACGCCTTGGCGAAGCGGCGATACGATTCGCGGAACCCTTCGTCCGGCAGGCCGCGCGCGCGGTGCTCCTCCTGCGCGAAGGCGAAATCCTTGTGGTTGGTGAAATTCACCCATTTGACCCATTCCGAATAGGTCAGGCTCTGGTCGGAGGTCTCGTGCACGATCGTCAGAAGGCCTTCGGGCAGGTCCGCGACGGCGAACGCCGGGTTGTCCCCCATCCGGACCGGCACCGGTTGCACCGCCTCCCCGGTGATCATGTCGAACCGGACCGACCGGGATGGAATGAAACTCAGGATCGATCCGTCGAATTCCTGACCGTTCCGGAATGTCGCCTGCGTGACATCTTCCGGTTGCACCATGAACGCGACGGGTTCGATCCAGAACTCATGCGCTTGAAGCGGGGCGGTTATGATGCAC
>JBARXR010000354.1:0-10079 GCA_049647445.1 Jannaschia sp.
GCCTCGGGCAAGGCGAAGACGGCGTCGGCCCGTTCGAGGACGCGGGCGCGCAACTCTGTGGGTATGTCACTGTTCTGCAGAAGGAAGAACCCGGTGCCGCGCACCGCCGCGCCCAGGTCGGCGATGAGGCCCGCGCGGTCAGTTTGCGACCGGGTCCAGTCGAGACCGGGGATCATGCGGTCATCCTTTCCACCACGCGGCCCACGCGGGCCAGATGGGCCGCGCGGCTGTCGGGGGTGGAGCTGTCCATCAGGTGATGCGCGGCATAGAAGGTGCGGCAGCGGCGTCCGCAGATCGCGCGGACACCGCGGGTCAGGGTGCGCTTGCCCGGCGCGCCGATCACCTGCGTGAGCCACCAGGAGGCGCCGCAGGTGGTGAAGACGCCCATCCGGGTGATGTTCGTGAGGCCGGGGCGAATGTCCTCCCCGTCCTGGGGCATCATGAAGGCGACGCCCGGCACCAGCACCCGGTCGAGCCAGCCCTTGAGCATCGCGGGCAGGCCGTACCACCAGGTCGGGTAGACGAAGATCAACGTATCGGCCCAACGCAGGTCCGCGACGTGCTGCGCCACGGGTTCGATGTTCGCTGCCTCGTCGAGATAAACGTCGAGGTCTTGGCCCGTGAGCACAGGCGTGAAGTTCGAGCGGTAGAGATCGCGGACGCGGTGTTCGGCGCCCGCCGTGTCGAGCCGGGCGGTGACTTCACGCAGGACGGCGGCGGAAAAGCTGTCCTCCTTGGGGTGGCAGAACACGATGAGCGCGCGCATCAGAACGTCCTCATCTGCGTGCCGACGTGGGTGAGGAAGGCGGCGCGCGCGGCGACGGTGGCGCGGTTCATGTCGTAGAGGGCCAGGTAGCGCGTGGTGCGGGGACGGCAGACGTGCCAGACGGCGCGGGTGACGCATTTGCGGGGCGGGTCGCCGACGAGGAGGGCGCGCAGGCGGGTGCCGCCGTAAGTGGTGACGGCGGCGAGACGGCTGATCTTCGTGAGGTTCGGTCTGACCTTGCCGTCCTCCAGCCGGAACGACACGCCGGGCAGGAACACACGGTCGAGGAAGCCCTTGAGGATGGCCGGATAGCCGAAGTTCCAGACCGGAAAGACCATCACCAGCGCCTCCGCCGCCTCCAGCCGTTCGACGTAAGAGGCGACGGGGGAACGGTTTTCGGGCACTTCGTGATAGCCGCGCCGTTCGGCCTCCGAGAGCACGGGATCGAAGTTCTCGGCATAGAGGTCGCAATCGTCCACGTCCCATCCGCGCCCCTCGAGCGTATCGACCACGCGGCGATGAAGCGCCGCGTTGAAGCTGTCGGGCATGGGGTGGGCGGAGAGGACGAGGGCGCGGGTCATGGGGTGAAAACCGGGATCATTTCAGGGGTGATTTACGGGTGATCCACGGGTGATCTGCGTCACCCGTATCGGATCGCACCATCGCGCCTGAAAGGTGCGGGTTCTGTGCGTGGCCGATCATTCCGCCGCCTGCATCTTGGAATAGGCATACATCTTGTCGAAGGCGAAATCGGGATCGTCCCAGGCGATCATCTTGCCCGGATTGAGGAGGCCCTTGGGATCGGCCTCGCGCTTGAAGGCGAGTTGCCGGTCGTCGACGGCCTGTCGCCCGCCTTCCTCCAGCGTGTAGCGGTGCGGGTTGAAGATCATGGCGCCGGCGTCCTCGTGCATCTTGACGATCTCGTCGAGGCGTTCCTCGGTGGTGAACTTGACCAGTGACAGCCCCGCGAACATAACCTTGCCGTTCTCGCGCAGCACTTCGAGATGCTGAAGCACTTCGGGCGAGAGGGCGTCGCGCATCTTCTCGATCAGGGCGAGATGCTGCGGGAAGCCGTAGCGGACCTGAAGGTAGGTGATCGACGGGTCGACCTTGAGCGCGCGCAGGGTGGTGTGGTTCCAGCCGTATTCGAACACGGCCCCCGGTCCGCGCGCCCAATCGTGGTCGTCGTTGCGATAGATGAGCGTCATGTCCGGGTGACGGCCGAGGAAGGTCAGGAAACCGTCCATCGAATGGGGCGCGACCATCAGGCCGATCAGGGTGTCCCCCTCGTCCACGTGGGGCGCGACGCGGGCGAAGTAGTCCTTGGCGATGGGCGCCTCGAACACCGTGGCCAGCTTGATGAGGACGCCGTCGAGATTGGCGAGCGCTTCGGCGAAGCGGGTGGCGGCCATGAAGTCCTTGGCGGTGACGAACATCTCGACCCAATCGTAGGCGGGGGCGAGGGGGATCTCGATCTCGGTGATGATGCCGTTGGTGCCGTAGGCGTGGCTGACGCGGGCCAGTTCCTCGCCACGGAACTCCAGGATGCGGGGTTCGGCCTCCATGGTGACGACGCGCAGGCGGATGATGTTGCCGAGGTCGCGGAGCGAACCCCAGGTGCAGGACCCGACGCCACCCGAGCCGCCGGCAATGAAGCCGCCGATGGTCGCCGTGGCCCAGGTGGAAGAGAACATGCGGATTTCCTGGCCCGAGTGTTCCTTGGTGGCGGCATCCAGGTCTTTCAGCAGGATGCCCGGTTCGCAAATGACGCGGCCCGGCGCGATCTGCTTGACGGCCGCCATGTGGCGCAGGTGCATGACGCAGCCGCCGGCCAGCGGCATGGCTTGTCCGTAATTGCCGGTGCCCGCGCCGCGCGTCGTGACGGGGACGTCGTGTTCGTAGCAGGTGCGCAGGATCTCGATGACCTCTCCTTCCGACCGGGGGGAGACGACGAAATCGGCCTCCACGTGGTCGAGCCGGTCCTTGAGGACGGGGGAATACCAGAAGAAATCGCGCGACTTGGCGCGGACGGCGGCCTGCGACTGTTCCACATCGAGATGGGACAGGGCGGCTTTGGCGGCTTCGAGGTTCATGTCGGCGTCTCCCACAGAGGGTCGAGGGTGGCATAATCGGGCAGCGTGCGGTCGATGGCCACGCCGCCGCGCAGCACGATGCGGTCGGATTGGGGGCGGGCGTAGAACTCCGTCCAGGTGCGGGCGTTGAAGAGGATCAGGTCTGCGGGGTCGCCCGGTTTCAGGGACTGCGCCGCGAAGCCGCAGGTGGCGGCGGGCGCGGTGGTGAAGGCGATCGGCCAGTCGTCGCGGGAGTGGTCGAGGTGGGCGATGCGCGTGGCCTGCCGCATCACCTCGACCATGTCGAGATCGCCGTAGGCATAGAACGGATCGCGGGTGTTGTCGGAGGCGAAGCTGACGGGGATGCCGCGATCCCGCATCTCGTGCACCAGCGTGACGCCGCGCTGACGGGGCGTGCCGGGCTGGCGGTCCTGCAGGTAGAGGTTGCACATCGGAAGCGAGACGACGTTTATGCCCGCCTTTGCCACCAGATCGAGTGTGTCCATCGCGCGGGCGGGATCCTGGGTGGAGAGCGAGCAGCAGTGGCCGACGGTGACGGGGGCGTCGAAGCCGGTTTCCAGCACGGTTTCGGCGATGAGGCGCAGGGTTTCGGAGGACGGGTCCATCGTCTCGTCGACGTGGAAATCGGCGTGCAGCCCCCGGTCGGTCGCCATGCGGAAGAAGCCGCGCAGGCGATCGGCCAGATCGGGGACGGGGTAGGTGACCATGCCAAGGACGCCGCCGTGCCGCGCCACGAGATCGGCGGTGTCGCGGAACGGGCCGTCTTCGGAGAAATGATCGCAGCCGATGAGGCAGACGCCTTGCAGGTCGATGCGCCCGGCCCAGGCGTCGCGCAACTCGTCGAAGACGGGCCAGGTGATCTGCGGCTGCGGCGGGATGGAGTCGAGGTGGGTGCGGATGGCGCGGGTGCCGTGGGCATGGGCGCATTGCAGGGCGAAGGTCATGCGCGCGCGCAGATCCTCGGCAGTCCAGTTGGCGTGATCGGCGCGCACGGTGCTGAGCGCGCCCATGAAGCTGCCGTCGGGGTTGGCGGCGCGGGGCCAGATGTGCCCCTTGTCGAGGTGGGTGTGCATGTCGGTGAAGCACGGCAGGACCATGGCGCGGGCCATGTCCACACGGACACCGGGCGTGTCGGTCAGGCGGCCCTCGGCGATGTGCAGGTCGGTGACGACAAGAGCGCCGGGCTGGCCCACAAGGCAGGCGGGCACGGTGACGTCGGCGAGGGTGAGCGGGCCGCTGGGCAGAGCGCGGAAATCCATCAGCTCTCCCGTTTCAGGGCGGATTCGTGCCACTTGCGCAGGAGCATGTGCGACAGCAGCGACAGGGCCGCGAAGATGAATACGCCCATGGCCGCGACGAGAGCCAGCGCGGCGAACATGCGCGCGATGTTCAGGCGGTAGCCGGCCTCCTGGATGCGGAAGGCGAGGCCGGTGCCCACGCCGCCCGTGCCCGCCACGAGTTCGGCGACGACCGCCCCGATGAGCGACAGACCCCCGGCAATCTTGAGGCCGCCGAGAAAGTAGGGGAGCGCGGACGGGAGTTGCAGCATCGTCAGGCGTTGCCAGCGCGTGGCGTTGTAGATGCGGAAGAGGTCGCGCAGGTTGTGGTCGACCGAGTTGAGGCCGAGCGTGGTGGAGCTGAGCACGGGGAAGAAGGCCACGAGCCACGCGCAGAGCAGCATCCCCACCGTCTTGGAGGAGACGTAGATGAAGATCAGCGGCGCGATGGAGACGACAGGCGTGACCTGCAGGATGACGGCGTAGGGGTAGAGCGAGAGTTCGACCATGCGCGACTGGTTGAAGAGGATGGCGAGGCCCGCGCCGCCGATCACCGCGATGAGAAGGGCGAGGAGCGTGATGCGCCCGGTCAGGAGTGCTGCATCCCACAGGATCGGCCAGTCGGTCGTCAGCGACTCCCACACGAGGGCGGGGCCGGGCAGGATGTAGTGCGGGATCTCGTTCCAGACGACGATCCGATCCCAGAGCCAGACGGTGAGCGCCATCATGGCGAGCGGGAGAAGCCAGCGGGCGGTGCCCTCGATCCGGCGATGCCGTGCGCGGCGGGCCTCCTCGGCATCGACGACGGGCGCCGTGTTCAGGGGGGCGGAGGGGCCGGCAGGTCCGGTGGAGGCGTGGGTCATGCGGCGACCATGGCCTTTTCCAGCGCATGGGAGGCGGCGCGGCAATGGGCGGCGTAGTCGGCGGACGTGCGGAAATCCTCGGATCGCGGATAGGGGGCGTCTACGCGCACCTCCTCGATCACGCGGCCGGGGCGGGCCGCCATGACGACGATGCGGTCCGACAGGAATACGCTTTCGAACACGGAATGGGTGACGAAGATGACGGTGCAGCCGATGCGGGCCTGCATGGCCAGCAGATCGTTGTTGAGCTTGAAGCGGGTGATCTCGTCGAGGGCGGCGAAGGGTTCGTCCATCAAGATCAGCTTGGGCTGCGTCACCATGGCGCGGGCGATGGCCACGCGCATCTTCATGCCGCCCGAGAGTTCGCGCGGATAGCCGTTCTGGAACCGCTCCAGTCCCACCAGCTTGAGCGCGGCGAGCACCTCATCACGCACGGAGGCGTAGGTCTTGCCTTCGAGGCGGAAGGGCAGGAACACGTTCTGCGCGACGGTGGCCCAGGGCATCAGCGTGGGTTCCTGAAAGACGACGCCGAGGTCGCCCTTGGTGCGCGGCACCGACCACTGGATGCGCCCCGTCGTGGGCGAGGACAGACCCGCCATCAGACGCAGCGCCGTCGACTTGCCGCAGCCCGACGGGCCGAGCAGGGAGATGAAATCCCCCTCGCGCACCGACAAGGACATGCCGCTGAGCGCCTGCACGTTGCCGGGGAACAACTTGTCCACGGCGTCGAGGCGCAGAAGTTCCGCGCGGCTGTCGAAAGGGGCGACCTGGGGCATGGATACCTCCGGCGGCGGGGCGGCGCGAGGGCCGCCCGGCGCGTCGTTCACTGCGCCTTTATGTCCATGCCGACGCCCTTGTTGACGAAGGCGAGCGAATAGGAGGATTTCCAGTCGATGTCGTCCTCGATCACTCCGGCATCGACCATCTTCTGATAGAAGTCTCCGATGACCGCGTCGGTCATGGTGCCGATGCCCGTTTCAAGCGCGTCGCCGCTGTCGACGATGCCCAGTTCCAGCATCTTGGCCTTGGCGAAGTCGATCTTGTCCTGGCTCATGTCGGCGTTGGCCTCCAAGATCATGGCATCTGCGGCGGCTGAATCGCCGTAGAGGTAAGTGTACCAGCCCGTCAGCGACCCATCGACGAAGCATTCCACGACCTCGGGCTGCTCTTCGATGGTGGCGGCCATCGTCTCGATCGTGGTGGCGTAGGAGGAATATCCGTTGTCGGCGATCAGGAAGACATTCGGCACGAACCCGCCCTCCGTCTCGATCACATAGGGTTCGGACGACAGATAGCCCTGCATCGCCATGTTCGTGTCGGCCAGGAACGGCGCGGGGTGGAAGGTATAGGGTTGGCGCTGCTCGACGGTGAAGCCGTGGGCGGCGATCATCCACTGGTAGTAGCTGGTGAAGCCGTTGTCGCCGATCAGCAGGGTCTTGTCCTTGAGCTGGTCCCAGCTCGTCACGTCCGGATGGGTGACGAGAACCTGCGGGTGCTTCTGGAAGATGGCGGCGACGGCCACCACGGGAATGCCCTCTTTCACGGCGTTGAACGCCTGGAGCATGTCGCCGCCCATGTGGAACTGGATCCGGTCTGCCAGCATGAGCGCGCGGTTGTTCACCTGCGGGCCGCCCGACACGATGGTCACGTCGAGTCCACAGGCGGCATAGGTGCCGTCGGCCACCGACTGGTAAAAACCGCCGTGCTCCGCCTGCGCGAGCCAGTTGGTCCCGAAGGTGACCGGCACGAGATCGGCCTGTGCGAAGGTGGCGGACGGCAGCGCGGCCGCGACGAGCGCTGCCGCGAGGGGGGCGATATGGGAGGAAAGGCGGGTCATGGGCGTCTCCGGAAAATGATGAGGGGGGGCACGATCCTCGACAAATCAGCAGCAAGGCACGCCAAGGTGAAGACAGCCGGCACGGCATCGGCGTCGATCCGTGCGAGCGCCGATGCAAATGCCCGATTTTTGGGCGAATGAGGCGGAATCCGGGCAGGCGTGCGATACGGCGGCTGGTCGGCACCCCGCGACACGAACATGAGCAGGAGATGGATGATCCGAAGACCGCCTTGAGCCCTGCCATCTCCGCGCCGCCTTTCGGCGCCTATTCTCATGGCGTCCTCGCTCCCGCCGGCCGCCTTCTGGTGACGTCGGGACAGCTTGGCCTCGGGGCAGACGGCGCTTGTCCGGCGGATATGGCCGAACAGGCCCGCCTCTGCCTCGCCACGATCGATGCGATCCTCGTGGAGTCGGGTGCCGGGCGCGAGCACGTTCTGCGTCTGAACGCTTACGTAACGAGGCGCGAGAATTTTGCCGTCTGGATGGAGGTGCGCGACACCTGGCTGGTCGAGGTCCCGGTCAAACCGGCCTCGACCCTGATGATCGTCGGCGGCTTCACCCGGGCTGAGTTCCTTGTGGAAGTAGAGGCGCTGGCGATGGTGCCGTGACATACACAGACACAAAAATCACTTGGGCCCGGAAGCGGACGTTCGTGACCTGACGAGCCAACTTGAGGAGCGGACACGGCGAACGACGACAGTGCGGAGAATGCAAGCCTGACGGGCGTTCCGCAGCGTGGCCCTCGGCCGGACGTCATGGCGCTTCGCCGGTTCCGAGCGCGGCGGCGACCGCGCCACCTTCATGAACTCCCGGATCGTCACCGCGAAGATGAACGACATCGACCCTCGGGCATGGTTGGCCGACGTCCTCGCTCAATTGCCGAACATCACCGCTTCGCTGGTGCCGGACCTGTTTCCCCGGACCTGGAAATCCCCGGACATCCGCCAAGCCGCCCGACCGCGGCCTTCGCCGGATGCTTGCGCCCAAACACCGCCGAAGGCCTGTCTTTGCACCGGTCAGGGTGGCGCTTCATGCATCCTGTGCGTATAGTCTGCACCGCGGGTCCGTTTCGAAGACGAGCGGCCCCGAGGAGAACGCCTCATGCCCTCGACCGCCGCCACCCCGGCCGCACGATTGTACGTCGCCCCTATGATGGATGGTAGCGATTTGGTATATTATTCAATGCTTTGAAGAATGTCGTGTGCAGCATGTGTTCATGTTTCAATCGCGCGACTTCGTGCAGTCTCGCGCTGTTTCGTGGGGCAGATAGATGCTCCTCGTCAACGGACGCGCACAGAATATGGCGGCATCGGCAGCAGCCATCGCTTGATCATCCATAGACCATTTCCGCCAGTTTCCAATTTCCGAGCAGTTCGGAAGGCGGTCTGTTTACAAGGAATGATGATGAAATTGATGCAGCACCAACCAAGTATCTATAATCATAGATTCTTCAAAATTTTCCAACGTTGTCAACCATTACAGACGTGACCAGCGAAGGAGCTGAAGTTACATTTCTCCCTCTGGCAGGAAAGTACCAGACGACCGGTCTTTCAGGATTTTTCCGGCAGGCAAGACAGACCCATGCATTGCAATGTAAACGCCGGGTGGCAATAGAAGAGCAGCGGAAAATCCCAAACCTAGATTAAAGAAAGTCTCTGGCTTTCTCAATTCGGCGGGATACAATGAACCGGTAAACACTATAGTTTTCTCAGATGAACTCGCTTCCGCATCAAGGATGAACTCCGCAGTATCGGTCATTGTGCTTGTTCCATGAACAACCAGAACACTTGATTCCTGAACTTCATCGAGTGCCTCAAGAATGCGCGTGCGGTCCACGGCTCCCATATCCAAACTATCTTTCCTCATAACTCGTGAGAATAGAAAGTCTTGCCTAAGGCATTCCTTGATAGTTTCTTCGACACCAAGACTATCAACAAAAATAAACTTCTCACTAATCTCGTCATAGACTTTCTCGACGGTTCCGCCGGTTGCTATAACTCTAACAGTTCTCATACGATGCCCTTTCGCCACTCGCGAACAACCGAGTTTCTATGCAATACAAAGTCCCGTCTGTCATGATCGCTTATATTCTCCCGGTCCGCATTCCAATCCAAAAGCTCAAGCAGATCATCCTTGTCATATCCTCTGAAAGGAAGTTGAAGGGCATCGAGGCGCGTCATGTGAAAAACTACCCAACAGAAGGTGTCCAAGTAGTTCTCGGGCCAAGACTTCACAGGACCATAAAGGAGATCTGAAAGGTCGCAGTATCGTCGGAAGTCGCTAGATAGGGACTCGGTGGAGAATTGGTCTGGAACCAATCCAGAGATATCAATAGCATGATAACAGATATTGTTCAAGAACTGCGCTTCCGTAACAGGGTCATCTATTGAAGCTATATTGTTGCGGCAGGTTGCTATGCATGTCTTAAGCTTGCTCAGAATCTCAGTGTCCGAAGAGCTAGATATCTTTAGAAGCTCAAAGAGACATTTGATCTTTTCTGTTCTGGCGCGCAAAAGATACCGATCTTTTCCACGAAAGCGCTTGAGCTTCTCGAATGCAACAACGGCGGCCTCTAGAGTCTCAATAGTTCTTCGAAGATCATCGATCGAAGTGCCAAGTTCTCTACTGCATCTTGATTTAAGGTAAGAAACTTCAAATAGTGATATTTGCCAGTCTCGATCCCGCTGACGTTTTTCAGGTATTTCGACTAGATTTTGACTGGCCATTTCTACAGATCTGGCGGCAGCGCTCCACGCGCTAATCGAGGCGTACAAGTATGCCATTGAAAGGTACCATTCCGCATGGAATAGATCGCCATCCGCATCCGACACTGAACCAGCAGCTTCCGTTAACGCCGAAAGCGCATCAAACGGGTCCTCACTATGCTCATTGATAAGGTTTCTTAACTTGTTGCTCTTAATGTGAATGCTATAAGCCAGATTTGTACCGTGCAAACTCGATACAATAAGCCTTTCTCCCACATCGTTCTGTGTGAGAGGTTTATGATCGATTTGCTGACTTCTCCCAAACTTCAGGAAAAAATCAAGTTCGTCGCTTGCCTCTATGAATGTTGGAATATTGAAGTGAATCTTGTCGAGCTCTTTGTGCAAATCAAAAATAATGGCGTCAAAGATCCCCTGAATGCTACCAGTAGCGCTCAGGGCATGAAGTGCTCTGAGGAGTACATCCTCGCTGTCGCTTTCGGTCTTAATGGTGCGGCTGGAGACCTGGGCACTACAAAAC
>JBARXR010000355.1:0-4945 GCA_049647445.1 Jannaschia sp.
CTCCACCACCCGGTCCGTGCTGCTGTCGACATAGAACAGGTCCGACCCGACACCCCCGATCATCAGTTCATCGCCAGACCCACCGTCCAGCGTGTCGTCCCCCGACCAGCCGTTCAGCGTGTCGGCGCCGGCGAAAGTCGCGAGGAACTCCGCGTTTGTTCCTCCGAAGATATCGTCCGCGAAAGTCGTCCCTTCGACGGCATCTATTCCGCTGACCTGATCCGTGTCGCCGTAGCTGTCCCGGATGACGCCGGTGCGCAGATCGCCGACGATCCCCTGGGTGCCGTCTTCCTCCAACCGATAAAACAGGACATCCGTTCCGGTGCCGCCCGTGATCGTGTCGTTGCCGCCTTCGCCGACCCAGCCGTTGTATTGGGCGGAGGTCGAGATGAACGTGTCGGCCTCCTGGGTTCCTTCGAAATGATCGGCGAAGGTGAAGGTATCGTCGACCACGCCGCCCGTCCGACTGACAGCCGTTCCGGTCCCGTCCGGGCCGACGGTCACCACGATGCCGCCCGTCCCGGAAACATCCTGCCAGATGATATCGATGCCGCCCCCCCGGTTCCCCGCATGGGCCGCGGCCCCACCGATGATCGTGTTGCGACCGGTCCCGGCGAGAATGATGTCGCCGAACCCCTGGCTGGCCGGGTCACCACCGGATGCATCGATGGTGTCGTCTCCGCCGCCGCCTTCGATCAGGTCGCGGCCACCATTGCCGATCAGCAGGTCGTTACCCGCTGCTCCGCGGATCGTATCGTCACCCGAACCGCCCTCCAGCCGGTTGGCGGTGGCACTGCCCCGGATCTCCGCGTCCCAGTCGCCGATGAAGGTGAAATCCTCGATGCTCTCGAGGGTGTCCTGGCCGATGTCCGAGTCCCGCCGTCCGTGTCTGTTCCCGGCAAGATCGGCCAGCAGGACGGAGCCATCATCGGCGATCCCCGTCACGTCCGTTACCAGCCGGTCGCGGCCTCCGCCGCCCCGGAAGATATCCGTACCGCCGCCGTTCTCGATGGTGTCGTTGCCCGCGCCGCCGTCGACGGTGTCGTTGCCGAGGCCGTCACGGATCAGGTCGTTTCCGCCCAACCCGTTTATCACTTCGCCCGCGTCGGTGCCGATCAGGGTGTCGTCGCCCTCGGTCGGGGTCAGCGACCCCGTGCTTTCATCGACGGTGATTTCGAGCAACGACCCGCCGTCGAGCATCCGGGCCGCCAGCGCGTCCGGGCCATTCTCCAGCGTGAAGCTTGTCTCGAAAGTTCCGTCGGCGTTCAGGTCGACGCGCACGAGCCCGGTGGTCGTGTTGTAGTCGAGAGCGACGGACGCGGCATCGAGGTTCTGGACTTCGATGCGATCCGCGCCGGTGAAATCGACGATCACGCTGCCCGCGAGTGCGTCAAGGCTGCGTTCCCGAATGACATCGTCGGCTGCCGCCAGTCTGAAGGTGTCGATCCCGCCGAGACCTTCGTAAACGATCCGGTCTCCGGCGATGCCCCCGCCCGCGAACAGATCGTCAAAGTCCGTTCCCCGTGCGCCCTCGATCCCCGCGAAGACGTCGAGATTGCCCCAGCCGTCCTTTGCCCGCCCCGTCCGGAAATTCACGATCACGCCCAGCGTTCCGCCGTAACCGGCA
Organism: Jannaschia sp.; assembly: GCA_049647445.1. Lineage (GTDB taxonomy): Bacteria > Pseudomonadota > Alphaproteobacteria > Rhodobacterales > Rhodobacteraceae > Jannaschia. The sequence continues at coordinate 1,628 of JBARXR010000355.1, forward strand.
TCGTTGTCGTAAATCAGAGTGTCTTCGGCGCCCCCGCCGACGATCGTGTCCGCCCCGTCGAGACCGACGAAGCCGCGCCATCCGTCGCCACCGGTCGATTCCATCCTGTCGGCGAGGAAGGATCCCTCGAAGTAGTGGGCGAAGGTAAAGGTGTCATCGATCACCGTCCCGATGCGGGAGGTCGTCGTGCCGGACCCGTCCGCGGCGACGGTGATGTCCACGCCGGTGGCGGTGCGGATATCGGAGTATGAAATGTCTATGCCTTCGCCGTCGGCATAGAGGGCGGCATGGCCGAGGATCGTGTTCTGGCCAAGGCCCGGACGGACGTAATCGCCAAATCCCTGCGTTCCGGCGGCGCCGCCCGACGCGTCGAGCCGGTCGTCGCCATCGTCCCCGAAGAGCGTGTCGCGTCCGTCGCCGCCGATCAGCGTGTCGTTGCCTCCGTCGCCGCGCAGGAAATCGTTGCCGGCGCGCCCGTTGAGTTCATCTGCGAACCGATTGCCGAAAAACTCTTCGCCGGTGTCGTTTCCACGAATGATCGCGCCATTTTCGCGTCCGGCTTCGATCTGTTCGAAGTTGGAGATTCGGCTTTCGAACGCAGTGCCGCGATAGATGCCGGTCACGATTCCAGCCGCGGTATCGGCCACGATGTCCGTCAGGCGGTCGCGGTCCAGGCGCAGAAGGTCGAACCCTCCGCCCGCGTCGACGGTATCGTTGCCGCCTTCCAGAATGAACCTTTCGCTGCGGTCCGAGCCGGTGACGACATCGGCCAGTTGCGTCAGCCGGATTTCCATCCGTCCGGTCCCGCCGATGATGTTGATCTGGTCGCTGCCGCCGAACCCGTCCTGCGAGACGACACCGGTCGCCAGATCGGCGACTACGCCCTCGAACGGCCCGGCGATGCTGCCGTTATAATGGAAATTCAGGCGGATCGTGCTGTTGAGGGTCAGATTGAATATGTCGTTGCCGCTGCCGCCATCGGCCTCGATCCAACCCTGGTCGCTGTTGATCAGGTTGAACGTGTCGTTGCCATCCGTGCCCGTGAACCGCATGCCGTCGGCATTAACCGCGCCGATGATGTTTTCGAACGTGTCGATCCACCCGGCGGAGCCGGAAACGGTGGCCGTATTGGCGGGCCCGTTCACCGAAACGGTGACGGATTCGGTCCCGAACGAGGAGGGGCGGTAATTGATTTCCGTGAAGACGTCGCCCGGCAGATCGGGAATGACGTAGAGGTCGTTGCCTTGGGTGCCCCACAGAAACTGAAAGCTGTCGCCCTGGCCGATTTCGAGGGTGTCATTGCCCAGGCCGCCGGTGATCGAATCGTCGAAGGGAGAGCCGAGGACGGTGATCGGGGACGTAACAAAATCGGCGAAGAAATCGAGATCGTCGATGATGTCGACTGGCCCTGCGGCGTCGCGGGCATCCACCGTCACGGCGTTCTGCGAAAACAGTGCCGCCAGCAGGGTCGGATCGTCATCCCGGCCCGAGCGGTCGATCGCTTCGACCAACGCCACAAGACCCCAGACGATATCCGTGACCGTCGCAAGCGTCGTTCCACCGGCGGATGCGGTGATCCCCGTAACGGTCCCGGCGACCGGGCCCTCTTCGCCGAGAACGAAACCCGTCCCGGAAAAAGACAATTGGACGCCGGTTGCGGCGTCGAAGATCACCAGAACGTTCGACGTGCTGACAAGAACGTCCGGCTCCCGGTTTGCGATCCCATCGACGAAGGCATCAACGACCCGAGAAAAATCATCGGTCAGAATACGTAAAATCGACATCGTGAAATTCCCCAAAACCCCGAAATGCGCGTCAGCTTAAATCAGCTTCAGACTCAGTCAAGATGGCGATGGATTGTAACAATTTTTCCGATCCTGACGCCGGGTATGTGTCGCCCGTCAGATCAGCCGCGCAATTCTGTCCAACGTCGCGATGCTGACCGCGACGCCCGCTGTCTCTGCGCGCTGCCGTTTCGCCTCCCGTCCATCGCCCGGCAAGCGCGCGCCGGGTTGCCCGCGAATCGCGTCGGTCAGTGCGGCGACGGTGGCGTCAAAACCGCCACCCGCGCTGGCAGCCGGATCGATGGCCAGAAAGAATTGTCCGGTCCTTGGCGGTCCGCCCGCCGTGCCCGAGAAAGGCGAAGCGTCCTTGCCCAGCGTGGCGCCCGCCATCGCGGCGGCCATGATCTCGACCAGCAGGGCCAGTCCCACACCTTTGTATCCGCCCGAGGGAGCCATCGATCCCTTGAGGCCCAGTTCCGCATCCGTGGTCGGGTTGCCCTCCGGATCGAGCGCCCATCCCTCGGGGATCGGACGCCCCTCGCGCGCGTGTTTCATGACTTCGGATTTCGCGATGGTGCTCGCCGACTGGTCGATGGACACCGCAAGACCGCCCGCGCCGTCCGGCACGGAGATTGAAATCGGGTTGGTGCCGACGACAGGCGTGGTGCCGCCCGAGGGCGCGATGGACGCCGGGGCATTCGTGAATCCGATCCCCAGCAGACCCGCCTGCGCGATCCGTCGGGTATGGATGCCGAGAACGCCGCAGTTGTAGGAGTTGCGGATCGCCATTGCGGCCACGCCGCAAGTCCGCCCCGCCGCAATCAACGCGTCGAACCCGGCGTCTATGGCGGGGTGGGCAAAGCCGGTGGCGGCATCGACGCGGATCATGGCCGGTGCCGGTTGGTCCACCACGGGCACCGCGCGGCCATCGACCTTGCCGCAGGTCACATGCTCGCAATACGTCGGAATATACGCGAGGCCGTGACTGGCCACGCCCGCCGCTTCGGTCTCGGCGGTGGCGCGCGCAAGCGGGCGGGCATTCGCCTCGGATGTACCGGCCGCTGTCAGCGCGGCGAAGGCAAGTGCCTCGATCTCGGACAGGGTCATCATGCGGGTCGTCATCGTCGTCTCCTAGTCGTTGTCGGATTGACCCGCCCCGGCCCCCTGCGCGCGGGACCGCTCGGACGCGGGGGCATAGGTGCGATGGGCGAGGGTGGTCAGGGCCCGAAAGGCACGGTCGGACACTATGGCACGGGTTCCGAGCGGCGACGGGCCGACCGGGATGTCATGGCGCTGCACCAGGGCGTCAGCGCGGTCGGGCCAGTCACCCGCTGAGGCGCGCAGGTTCTGGCCGTCGGTCACTGCGGCGACTGGATCGACCGAGAGGGTGATCGTCGTCCGTAGCCGCAGCGCGGCGAAGGCGGCGAAGGGCACAAGGAGGATCGGTTGCGCCACGTCGCGCAGGTGCAGGGGCTTTCCGTCCGAAAGCACAAGCAGGTCCGCCATCGCGAGGCCGCCCAGCACGGCGGATACG
>JBARXR010000356.1:0-2340 GCA_049647445.1 Jannaschia sp.
GCCCACCCGTCCGGTCCAGACCGGCGGGATCTCGGCATCGGTCAGTTCGTCGATGATCGGGGCGGCATGCAGAAGGTCGAGGCCGACCGAGAAATCCTCGCCGGCTTCGAGGCCGCGCACCCGGAAGGCGGTCGTCTCCCGAGACGACGGGCCGAAGAGGACCTGCCAGCCAACCGGCGGCACGGGGCCTGCCTGCGTCAGCATCACGGACCGGCGGGTGCCGGGACTGGTCCGCACGGACCGAAGGTGCGTGATGACCGCCACGTCTTCGTCCAGCTCGGGGGCGCCTTCCTGTTCGGGGCTTGAGAACCGGACCGCGTAGGTCATGTCCTCGTCCATCGTGATCTCCTCGTCGAGGTCGATCCGGAGGCCCTCGACCCGAATGCAGCGCGCGGCGACATGCGTGACATCGAGGACATCGAACGAGGCCATCACCAGGTCCCCGCGCGTCGCCACCCGCACCGCGCCGTCCTGCACGGCCGAGACCCGCTCAGAGCGGTGGATCAGCTCGTACATCCGGCGGCGGGCCTCGATCCAGATTTCGTCTGGGTTCGTCTTGCCGGGCAGATCGACCGCCTCGGTCAGCCGGATCGGGCCCGTGTGGCCCGGCCAGGGCACGATGCGTTCGGCGGGTGCAAAGTCCCGCGTCTCGTCGAGGAAGGCGATGCGGAACGCGTGCGGCATGGTGAAATAAGGCCGCGACCAGGTGATGTCGCTGCAGTTGCGCGTGCTCAGGTGATCGACGGGCAAGACCTCGGGCCGGTCTATGATGACGCCCCACCGCCGCCCGTCGTGCCGCACCGAGCCGCGCCCGGCCGCTCCGATGGCCATCAGCGTCTCGCCGAGGGTCGCGGGCTGATCGTGGACCCGGTTGTAGCGCAGGCCCTTCGCCGCGCAGAACGTCCACCACTCGCGGAACGCTTCCCAGTCGATCTCGGCCTCGGTCGCGGGAAAGGCGTTCGCCTCCGACATGAGGGCTGCGATCGCGGCCGAGGCCGGGCTGTCGGAGCTGGCGTCCACCCATGGCCCGTCCCCGTCGCCCGGAGCAAGCCCGCGGCCGTCCGCCAGGACGTTGAGATCATCGAGTGGCCCGTTGAGCTGGTAGCTGGCCCGCACCCGCACGGCGATCAGTGCCAGCGGCACATCGGTGGCGATCGGCTTCTCGGGGCGGCGGGTCTGCACGGCGGCGAGGATGCAGCGGTCGCTGACACGGTTCGAGTTGCTCTCGTCCGTCAGGCGGGTGACCTCGACCTCCCAGTGCCCGCGTGAGGGCGGCGACCAGGTGTGCTGACGAGAGAAGGCCTCACGCTTGGCGGCGCTGATGACAAGCGTCTCGACGTCCTGCCACCCCAGATCGCCGACAAGGCGCTGTCGGATGCGGATCGAGACGGGGGTCGCCCGCACGTCGCCGCTGCCCGAGATGTCGAACAGACCGGACGGAAACGTGATGATGACCGACAGCGCGCTGGCATCGCGCGCCGTGCGCCGGACACGAGGGGTGGCGATGGTCGGCTGATCGGTCAGGAGCGTGCCGTCGTCGGAACGCGGGAAGGGACGCGAGAGCTCGAGGTTCGCGCCGTCCTCAATGACCTGTTCGGGATAGAGCGTAATCTCGGGATCGCCCGGTCGTCCCTCGCGGGTCTCGACCTCGATCTCGTCGAACTCCTCGAGCGGTGTCTCGCCGATGCGCAGGTCGCTCAGGCGGATCGGGCCGTAGCCGACACAGAACAGGGCGCGGACGTACTGCTCGTCGCCGACGATCTCGGTGTAGCTGCGGGCGGCGAAGGGCGGCGCGGTCCGGATGCGCCCCATGATCGAGGGGATCGGCTCCCCCGGTCGCATCTCGTTGCGCCAGCCGGTGATCGAATAGACGTCGCGTGTCTTGTCTCCCGCCGTCGAGGACGGCGGCTCGAGCGGGATGAGCGCGTTTACGAGAAGGCCCCCCACGATGCTCAGCCCCGCGCCGATGGCGGTCGAGAGCGCCGTCTGAGCGAACCCGGCAGAAGGGATCAGCGCCGCGCCCCAGATCTGGCCGAGACCGATCGCCGCGATCGACACGATCGCCAGCAGGACCGACCGGAGCGTGTCTTTCCCCGGCACCGTGCGGATTACGACACGGACGCCGGGCTTCGGGCGGACCAGGCGACGCAGAGCCGGGGGCACCTCGGCCCTGCCGGTCGCGGAGACAAGCGTCACGCGGATCGCGTCAGGGGCCAGGTCGTGGCCCGGCAGGGCGGCCGTGACGATCTCGGCGACGGTCGCGCCTTCCGGCACCTCGAGGCTGCGCCGGGCCGCACCGGGATCGATGAGAGGCGCGAAGAGAACGGGTATGGTGCCCGA
>JBARXR010000357.1:0-10539 GCA_049647445.1 Jannaschia sp.
AACTGAAATCGGCGTCGGTCGAGATGCCGCATAACGGCTTCAGCCAGGCCGACTATGCCCAGAAGATGATCGACGAGTACAAGGCGGCGGGCATCGATCCAAGCCGCGTGTGGGCGCAGTCGTTCGATCTGTCCGACGTCCTCTACTGGATCGAGAACGAGCCGGAGTTCGGCGCGCAGGCGGTCTACCTCGACGACCGGTACGAGGCCTTCGACGAGGACGAGGGCGAGATCGATCCGATGGATGCCGCGACCTTCAAGCCTACGATGCAGGAACTGGCCGACATGGGCGTGCAATATATCGCACCGCCGTTGTGGATGTTGGTCACCGTAGAGGGCGGTGAAATCGTGCCATCGGTCTATGCGAAGGAGGCCACCGCGGCCGGGCTGAACCTGATCAGCTGGACATTGGAGCGGTCGGGTCCCCTCGGGTCCGGCGGCGGCTGGTATTTCCAGTCGATCGAGGACGTCACCGACAACGATGGCGTGACCTATGAATTGCTGGACGTGCTGGCGCAGCAGGTCGGCGTCGTCGGCGTGTTCTCGGACTGGCCCGCAACGACGACATTCTATGCCAATTGCATGGGGCTGGACTAGGTCTCTCCCGGCCTGTCCATCGATGACGTCGATCACGTCAGGGGGGCTTTGGCCCCCCTGCATTGTTTCGAAGGGTATCGTGAGAGGGACAAGGGCGCGTCGGCGCTGCCCCCTTGAGGGCGGGGGCAAGAAGGCCTACCTTCGTTGCAAGCAAGGAGTGCGCCCCATGTTCGCCATCCCCGGTCAATCGCCCGTCACCGTCACCGCCGCCGCCGCACGGCAGATTTCGCGTCTCATGGCCAAGCAAGAGGCCGCCGGCCTCAAGATCGGCGTCAAGAAGGGCGGTTGCGCGGGCATGGAATACACGATGGACTATGTCTCCGAGGTGGCGGCCCATGACGAGGTGATCGAAGTCGAGGGCGGCGCACGCGTCATCATCGCACCGATGGCGCAGATGTTCCTGTTCGGGACCGAGATCGACTATGAGACGTCTCTGCTCGAGTCCGGCTTCAAATTCCGCAATCCGAACGTGGTCGATGCCTGCGGATGCGGCGAGTCGATCAAGTTCGACGAGGCGTTGGGTCAACCGACCTAGGCACGACCGCCTGACCGCGCTATGGCCGTCCCGACACAGGAGGGCCCTATGCCAAAGAAAATCGCTGCCGGAAACTGGAAGATGAATGGTCTGGTCTCGGACCTCGCCGAGGTTCTCGAGATCGATGCGGGGGTCGAAGGCCTGGCGTGCACCACGATCATCTGCCTGCCCGCAACCCTGATCTATGCCGCCGATGGCGACCCTCGGAAGACGGTCGAGATCGGAGGGCAAAGCTGCCACCCCTCGGTCTCCGGTGCCCATACCGGCGATGTTTCCGCGGAAATGCTGGCCGAGGCCGGGGCGTCCTATGTCATAACCGGACATTCGGAACGACGCACGGACCACGCCGAGGGCGATTCCGACGTGCGGGCACAGACCGAGGCCGCGTGGCGCGCTGGCCTGACCGCGATCCTGTGCATCGGCGAGACTTTGGCGCAACGGGAGGCGGGCGATACGCTCCGGGTGCTCACATCCCAGCTCAAGGGCTCGATGCCGGACGGGGCCACGCCCGACAACACGATCCTCGCCTATGAGCCGGTCTGGGCGATCGGCACCGGCAAGGTCGCCACGCCGGAACAGGTGGCAGAGGTCCACGATGCGCTGCGCGGCCAGGTCGGACCAGAGATGTCGATCCTCTATGGCGGATCGGTGAAGGCGTCGAATGCTGCCGAACTGTTCGCGCTGACCAACGTCAACGGCGCGCTCGTCGGCGGCGCATCGCTGAAGGCGGCGGACTTCGTGCCGATCGCGAAGGCGCTCGCGGCCAGTTGACCGGGCCGGACCGACCCACGGCGTGAGTCGGGGGCCGAAGCCCCCGGCACTATCTTATGATGATCTCCGGCCCCATCACCAGCGTCGGCAACCAGGTCGAGATCGCCGGAATATAGGTCACCATGATGAGGAAGACGAAGAGCACACCAAGGAACGGCAGCGCCGCCTTGACGACCCCCATCATCGACATGCCCGCGACGCCCGATGTCACGAACAGGTTCAGGCCCACGGGCGGCGTGATCATCCCGATTTCCATGTTCACCACCATGATGATGCCGAGGTGGATCGGGTCGATCCCCAACTCGATCGCGATGGGGAACACCAGCGGGGCGACGATCAGCAAAAGACCGGAAGGCTCCATGAACTGACCGCCGATCAGCAGGATGACGTTCACGAGGATCAGGAACGTGATCGGCCCCACCCCGGATTGCAGCATCGCGTTCGCGATATGCTGGGGGATCTGCTCGTCGGTCAGGACGTGCTTGAGGATCAGGGCGTTGGCGATGATGAACATCAACGTGATGGTCAGCTTGCCCGCATCGAGCAACGTCCGCCGCGTGTCGGGGTGCCAGAACGCCGTCACGACGGCCCACGGGGCCTGCATCAGCGGCGTCGGCGTGCCCATCACGGGGCCCGCGACGGCCGCGGACAGGCTTTGGGCCTGCTTCGGGGCCAGGGGACCGATGTCCCGGTAGACGAACATCGCCACGAAGAAGGCATACATGGCCGCCACGGCGGCGGCTTCCGTCGGGGTGAAGATCGCGTTCGTGACACCCGGAATGCCATAGATGCCGACCATGATAATGACGATCAGCATCAGGCCCCAGAACGCATCCCGGAACGAGGCCCCGACCTCACCCCACCCCACGAAGTCGCCCTTCGGCATGTTCTTGATCCGCGCCCAGACATAGATCGCGGTCATCAGCATCCCGCCTGCAAGCAGGCCCGGGATGACGCCTGCGAGGAACATCCGGCCCACGGACACATCCGTGGCCGACGAATACACCACCATGACGATGCTGGGCGGGATCAGGATGCCGAGCGTTCCCGCGTTGCAGATCACGCCTGCGGCGAATTCCTTCGTGTACCCTGCCTGCTGCATCGCCGCGATCACGATCGAGCCGATGGCCACGACGGTCGCCGGGGACGACCCCGACAGGGCCGCGAACATCATGCAGGCAAAGACGCCCGCAATGGCGAGGCCCCCGCGCAGGTGCCCGACGCAGGCGATGGAGAACCGGATGATCCGCCTCGCCACGCCGCCGGTCGACATGAACGACGACGCAAGGATGAAGAACGGGATCGCCAGAAGCGTGTAATGCCCCGCCATCGCCTGATAGAAGGATTGCGCAACGGAGGCGAGCGACGTGTCGGAGAACGCCAGCAGGAAGAAGATGGAGCTGAACCCGAGCGACACCGCGATGGGCACACCCAGAAGCAGCAGGCCCACGATCATGACGAAGAGAAGAACGACTTCCATGGCTCAGGCCCTCCCGGCCGGGGGGGCGACGCCCTCGTAGATATCCGACGTGTCCTTGCCGGCGCGATGCGCCGCGGCGGCTTCCTCGACGGCCTCTTCGGCCTCGTGGCTGACGATCAGACTTTGGCGCGATCCGTTGAGGATAGCGGCAAAGGCCTGAACCACCCGGAGGAGGATCAGCGCGCAACCGAACGGCAGAACCACATAGGGAACCACGACCGGCAGCTTGGAATAGCTTTCGCCCTGATTGATAAGCGGTTCGAGCCAGCCGAAAAGCCAACTCATCGGCGGCACCTGTCCGGTCTCGAACCACGCCTGATCCCGCGTCGATGCAAGGCCGGTCGGAAACCATTTCCCGGTCGTGCTGCTCAGTCCCGCGAAAGGGGCCCAGTAATCCCACGCCCCCTTCATCATCAGAATTGCATAGGCCAGCGTGACGATGGACGCGAGGATGCCGCAGACGAACTTGCCCCGTGTCGGCAGCGCGTTGGTCAGGGCATCCACACCCAGATGCGCCGTGACCTTGAAGCCGTAGCTGACGCCAAGGATCACCAGCCACGAGAACAGGATCAGGATGACTTCGAGCGACCAGATAAGCTGGCTGTTGAATACGTACCGCAGCACGACGGCGACGAAGGTCAGAAGCGTCATCAGCCCCAGGATGACCGCGATTGCCGTTTCCTCCAGCGTGTGGATGGCACGGCCGAAACGGCCCGGCGGTTCATATTTCGTGGCCATGCTCGCCCCCTCCCCGAGGTACGTGCCGGGGGCCGCGGCATGCGGCCCCCGGACTGTGTCACAAGACTCCGATCACTCGGAGAAGCTGGCGGCGTTGTCGATGTTTTCCTGACCGACTTCCTCGGCGAACTGCTCCCAGACCGGCTTCATCACGGCGACCCACTCGGCCCGCTGCTCCGGGGTCAGGGTGCGGATCACGCCACCCGCATCGATGATCGACTGACGGGCCGCGACATCCACGGCGCCGGCTTCGGCGTTCTTGGCGGTGGTAACCTCGTCCAGAATCGTCAGGAACTGGGTCCGCACGTCCTCGTCCAGACTGTCGAGGAACTCGACCGAACTGACCACCAGGTAATCGATGATGCCGTGGTTGGTTTCCGTGATGCCGTCCTGCACCTCGAAGAACTTCTGGCCATAGATGTTGGACCAGGTGTTCTCCTGACCATCGACGACGCCGGTCTGCAGCGCGCCGTAGACCTCGGCGAAAGCCATCGGCTGCGGCGACGCCCCGAGTGCTTCCATCTGCGCCACCAGCACGTCGGACGGCTGGACGCGGAACTTGAGGCCGTTGGCGTCGGTCGGGGCCTCAAGCGGAACGTTCGCGCTGATCTGCTTCATGCCATTGTGCCAGAAGCCAAGGCCCTGAACACCGCGCCGCTGCATCATGTCGAGCATTTCCTGACCCTTTTCAGAGGCTTGGAAAGCATCGACCGCAGCCACGTCCTTGAACAGGAACGGAAGGTCGAACAGGCGGTAGGCGCGGGTGATCGACTCGAACAGCGACAGGGACGGCGCGGCCAGCTGGACGTCGTTGCGCAGCAGCGCCTCGATCACCTGCTCATCGGTGTAAAGCGTGGAGTTCGGAAAAACCTCCATGCACATCGTGCCGTTCATCTCTTCGTTGACGCGATCCATCAGCGCTTGCGCCGCGATCCCCTTCGGGTGACGGTCGGTGTTGGTCACGTGGCTGAACTTCACCACGATCTCGCCGTCTTCGCAGCTGGCGAATGCGGCCTGTGCCGAGACCGAAAGGGCCAAAGCCACGGCCGTTGTCGTCAGAATTCTCATGTTATCCTCCCTCGGCGCCCCCCCTCGGAGCGCGAATTGACACAGATTATCAGGAAGGAGACTGCGGTAAAGGCTTCCTGACCCGGAAAGCCTGAAATTATCCGTGAAGTCGATCCGGCTCGCAAGACCCGACCGGCAAACCCCCCATCCGGACATCCGCGTTCACTCCGTCTGCCGCGCCGCGCCACCCCGCGCCGACGCTTGACCGGACTGCGCCAGCGGGGCACGCAAGCGCCGATGCAGAGTTTCACGCAATCCCCGGACGACCCCGTCTTCGTGCAGAACCCCTATCCGTTCTACGACCGCTTGCGGGCCGCGGGGCCGCTGTCGTTCTGGACGGATTACGCGATGCCCGTCGCCGGTGCCCATGCCACGGTCGCCGCGCTGTTGCGGGACCGCAGGTTCGGGCGCGAAAATCCCGTGCCGCCTCGGCGCCCCGCCCATCAGGCCGCCTTCTGGGCCGTCGAGGACCACTCCATGCTGGAGTTGGAGCCGCCACGCCACACAAGACTGCGCGGCTCTGTCCTGCGCGCCTTCACGTCCCGGCGCATTTCGGCCATGGCACCCGAGATAGCGGACCTGGCCCATCACCTGATCGACGGCTTCCCGTCGGGCGACTTCGACCTTCTGGACGCCTTTGCCCGCCCCCTGCCCGTGCGCGTGATCGCCCGTCTGCTGGGCGTCCCCGAGGCGGATGCACCGGACCTGTTGCGCTGGTCCAACGCCATGGTCGCCATGTACCAGGCCCGCCGGACCGATGCGGACGAGGTTGCCGCGGCCGCGGCCGCCGTCGACTTCGCCGCCTATCTGGCCGACCGTTTCCGGACCCCCCCCGACGAGGGCCTGATCACCAGTCTGCTTACCCTGACGGGTGATGCGCGGCTCTCGCCGGAAGAGATTACCGCGACCTGCATCCTGCTGTTGAACGCGGGGCACGAGGCGACGGTCCACACGCTCGGCAATGCCACGGTCGACCTCCTGGCGGCGGGCCAATGGCGCGGTCCCGTCACGCCCGAACTGGTCGAGGAAATCCTGCGCCACGACCCGCCGCTGCACCTCTTCACCCGCTATGCCCTGGAGGACGTGACGACCTTCGGGCACCGCTTCAGCCGGGGCGATCAGGTCGGCCTTCTGCTGGCGGCCGCGAACCGCGATCCCCTTGCCTATCCCGCGCCGACCCTCTTCGACCCGGCCCGCTTTCCGAATGCCCCCGCGCACGCCAGCTTCGGCGCGGGCCTGCATTTCTGCCTTGGTGCGCCACTCGCGCGCCTCGAACTGCTCCACGGATTGCGGGCGCTTGCCGCCCGCTGCCCGGACCTCGCGCTTGCCGAGACGCCGAAATACGCCGACATCTATCATTTCCATGGGCTGGAGCGTTTGATCGTCAGAACGGGCTGACCCGTCTCAGGGCGTTTCCGCTTCGAGGAACTCCCTTGCGATCTCCGTCCAGCCCGGCGGCAACCCGTGCCCGCCGTCATGCATCACCAACGACACGCGGCCCCCGCCCGTGCAGGACGCGTCCCAGTCGCGCCTCCGGAACGCGGCGTCGATCGTGATGGCGTCGGGGTTCGACCGACAGCCGTTCCGCTCCCGCGCACGGTCCAGTGCCTCCCAGACGCTGCCCTGGTGCCAGGTCCCGATTCCGCGCCCTTCCAACGGCACCTGCCCGTCGGCGAAGCCGTGCACCTGCATGACCGGCAAACCGACCAGCCCGGCACATTCCGTCGGGTTGGGCCGCCGCAGCGCCCCGGCCACCGAAACCATGCCCGCCAGCCGGTCCCCGGCCTCGCAGGCCATCAGCCAGGCCATGGACCCACCCGCCGAAAAGCCGCTCGCGAACACCCGGCCCGGATCGACCGGCAGGCGCGCCGCGACGTCGTCCAGCACCGCAAGCGTGAACGCGACCTCATCGCGCGGGCCCCCCATGCGCGCGGGGTTGGAGCGATAGGTCTCCCCCTCCCGCATCGGCCCGTTGGGCGCGATCAGAAGGTATCCCCGATCCGCGAAACTGGCCTTCAACCCGGACGACCGGAAGACCTGCGCCCCCGACCCCCGGTGCCCGTGGTAGAAGATCAGGGACGGCAGCGCGATCGATCCGTCCCAGCCCTCTGGCAGCACGAGGTGATAGGAACCTCCGGCGATTTCACAGGCCGCATCCTGACCGCAGGGCGCCTCTTGCGACAGGACAGGCGCGGCAATCGCCAGCGCCAGCGCCAGGCAGAGCAGCAGTCGTTTCATCCGAACACCCCATCCGATCCGCCTATCGAAGTCTTCATGAAACCCATCCACCAGAATAGCTTGCGATGTGATCTTCAAGTGCGAGCACTGTTTTCCCGACCTGCGATCCCACCCGCATGACGGTCACTCCGCAGCCACCTTCCGCCCCGCCAGCATCGTCTTGAGGTATCGCCCGGTATGGCTCGCCTCGACGCCCGCGATCTGCTCGGGCGTTCCGGTTCCGACGACCTCCCCGCCCCCGTCGCCCCCCTCGGGCCCGATATCGATCACGTGGTCGGCGGTCTTCACCACATCCAGGTTGTGCTCGATCACCACGACGGAATTGCCCTGATCCACCAGTTCGTGAAGCACTTCGAGAAGCTTTCGCACGTCTTCGAAATGCAGACCCGTGGTCGGCTCGTCCAGGATATAGAGCGTCCGGCCCGTCGACCGCCTCGACAACTCTTTCGACAGCTTCACCCGCTGCGCCTCGCCGCCCGACAGGGTCGTCGCCTGCTGCCCGACCTTGATGTACCCAAGGCCCACCCGCATCAGCGCATCCATCTTTTCGCGAATGGTGGGCACCGCCTTGAAGAAGGTCTGCGCGTCCTCGACCGTCATGTCTAGCACGTCGGCGATGCTCTTGCCCTTGAAATGGACCTCGAGCGTCTCGCGGTTGTAGCGCTTGCCCTTGCAGGTCTCGCATTCGACATAGACGTCCGGCAGGAAATGCATCTCGATCTTGATGACGCCGTCGCCCTGACAGGCCTCGCAGCGCCCACCCTTGACGTTGAACGAGAACCGCCCCGGCTTGTAGCCGCGCGCCTTCGACTCCGGCAGTCCGGCGAACCAATCGCGGATCGGTGTGAAGGCCCCGACGTAAGTCGCTGGATTCGAACGCGGCGTCCGCCCGATGGGCCGCTGGTCGATGTCGATCACCTTGTCGAGATGCTCCAGCCCCTTCACGGTCTCGCAGGGCGCGGGCGTCTGCCGGGCGCCGTTCAGCTTCATCGAGGCCGTCTTGAACAGCGTCTCGATGGTCAGCGTCGACTTGCCGCCGCCCGACACGCCGGTCACGGCGACGAACATGCCGAGCGGGTAATCGACGGTCACCCCCTTCAGGTTGTTGCCCGTCGCCTTGACCACCGTCACCTTCTTCTTGTTGCCCTTGCGGCGCTTGTCCGGCACCGGGATCGACCGCCGCCCGGCGAGATAGTCGCCGGTGATGCTGGCCGGGTTCGCGATCAGGTCGGCGGGCACGCCGTGGGCCACCACCGTGCCGCCGTGCACACCCGCGCCCGGCCCGATGTCGTAGACGTAATCGGCCTCCCGGATCGCTTCCTCGTCATGTTCCACCACGATCACGGTATTGCCCTGATCGCGCAGATTTTTCAGCGTCGTCAGCAGCCGGTCATTGTCGCGCTGGTGCAGGCCGATGGACGGCTCGTCCAGCACATAGAGCACACCCGTCAGCCCCGATCCGATCTGCGACGCAAGCCGGATCCGCTGGCTCTCGCCGCCCGACAGCGTGCCCGCGCGCCGCGACAGCGTCAGGTATTGCAGGCCGACGTTGTTGAGGAACCCCAGCCTTTCCCGGATTTCCTTGAGGATCGCCCGCGCGATCTCGTTGTTCTGCTTGCTGAGTTGCCCCGGCACGGCCTCGCACCAATCGAGCGCCTCGCGGATCGACATCTGCACGACCTGGCCCACGTGCAGGCGCGCGTCCGGCGGTCCATCCGCCGGACCGATCTTGACCGCCAGAGCCTCGGGTCGCAGGCGATATCCACCGCAGGCGCCGCAGGACCGGTTGTTCTGGAACCGCTCGAACTCCTCCCGCACCCAGGCCGAATCCGTCTCGCGATAGCGGCGCTCCATGTTCGGGATCACCCCCTCGAACACGCGCGTCACCTCATAGACGCGTCCGCCCTCGTCATAGCGGAACTTGATCTTCTCCTTGCCCGATCCGCGCAGAAACACCTCCCGCACGGTCTCGGGCAGGTCCTTCCACGGCAGCTTCTTGTCGAAGCCGTAATGCGTCGCGATGCTGTCGATGGTCTGGATGAAATACGGAGACTTGCCCTTGTTCCACGGCTCGATCGCGCCTTTGGCCAGCGGCAACGTCACGTCCGGCACGACGAGCCGTTCGTCGAAGAACAATTCCATCCCGAGGCCATCGCACACCGGACAGGCCCCGAACGGCGCATTGAACGAGAACAGGCGCGGCTCGATTTCGGGGATCGTGAACCCGGAAACGGGACAGGCGAATTTCTCCGAGAACGTGTGCCGCTCGCCCGGCGCCTCGCCCTCCTTCGCGGCGATTTCCAGCACGGCGATTCCGTCCGCCAGATCGAGGGCCGTCCGGAACGAATCCGCCAGACGCGTTTCCAGCCCCTCGCGGACCACGATCCGGTCCACGACGACGTCGATGTCGTGTCTGAATTTCTTGTCGAGCTCCGGCGGGTTGTCCAGATCGTGAAAGTCGCCGTTCACCTTGACCCGCTGAAAGCCCTGCTTGCGCAGCTCCAGCATCTCCTTGCGGTATTCGCCCTTCCGGTCGCGCACGATGGGGGCCAGCAGGTAGCCCCGCGTCCCCTCCTCCATCGCCATCACGCGGTCGACCATGTCCTGCACCTGCTGGGCGGTGATCGGCTTGCCCGTCGCGGGCGAATAGGGCGTGCCCGCGCGTGCGAACAGCAGACGCATGTAGTCATAGATCTCGGTCACGGTCCCCACCGTCGACCGCGGATTCTTCGAGGTCGTCTTCTGCTCGATCGAGATCGCGGGCGACAGGCCGGAGATGTGGTCCACGTCAGGCTTCTGCATCATGTCGAGGAACTGGCGCGCATAGGCCGACAACGACTCGACGTACCGCCGCTGCCCCTCCGCATAGATCGTGTCGAAGGCCAGAGACGACTTTCCGGATCCCGAAAGCCCGGTGATGACGACGAGCTGATCGCGCGGAATATCGACGTCGATGCCCTTGAGGTTATGCTCCCGCGCGCCGCGGACCTCGATGTACTTCTGATCGGCCATATCGCCCCCGGATGCTTCAAGGTCACCATCTAGGCGACCGGCCCAAAGTTGCAAACGACACAAATCGTGCCGACAGGAACATTACAAGAACACATATCACC
>JBARXR010000358.1:0-24225 GCA_049647445.1 Jannaschia sp.
AGGCAAAGCTGGCAGAGGCCCAGCAAGCGCAGGCTGCGGCGATGGCGCGCGAGGCCGTGCTGGCGGACCGCGAGCGGGAAATGGATCTGACGATCCAGAAACAGGTTGCCGCCGCGACCGAAGTGGCCCGCCAGAAACTGACGTTGGAGGCGGAGGCCATGGCCGCCGAGCGTCTGCGGATCGCGCAGGAAGCTCAAACGCTCAAGCTGGCCGAGAAAGATCAGCAGATGGAGACGTTGCGCCGCCAGATCGACGTGCTGACCAAGAAAGTCGAGCAGGGCAGCCAGCAGAGACAGGGCGAGGCCGCCGAGGTGGTTTTGGAAGATCATCTGGCCCGTGCCTTTCCGGCGGACATCATCGAGCCTGTCGGCAAGGGGACGCGCGGTGCAGATTGCCTGCAACGCGTGGGCGACTTCGGCAGCATCATCTGGGAGTCGAAGCGCACGGCGGCCTGGTCCAGGGACTGGCTGCCAAAACTGCGCGACGACATGCGCGCCGCCGGGGCCGACATCGCTGTCATCGTGTCGGAGGTGCGGCCCGAGGGGATCGACACCTTCGCCCTTGTGGACGGTGTCTGGATCGCCGCGCCGCGCTATGCGGTCCCGCTGGCGCATGTCCTCCGCGACGGCCTGGCGCATCTGGCCGAGGCGCGCGGCGCGCGGGAAGGGCAGGCGACCAAGTCGGAGCTGATGTACGACTATGTGACCGGGCCCCAGTTCCGGGGCCGGATGGAGGCGATGCTCGAACCGTTCATCGCCTTGGAGGACGCGCTGGCCAAGGAGAGACGTCAGATGACGGCGCAATGGGCCACTCGCGAAAAGCAGCTCGAAAAAGCGCGCAACGCGATTGCGGGCGCGATTGGAGATGTTCGGGGGATCGCCGGAACGAATGTTCTTCAGATCGACGCTTTCGAACCGGATCTACTGGAGGACGACTGATGGGCGAACGCTGGAAATACGACACCGCCGGCGAGACGATGGTGGGCTATCGGGCCAAGCCAGATGTGCCGAATGGCGCGGGCCTGTTGATCGCGCCGGCCTTCGCCGGGCTGTGCGAGTTCGAAATGGCGCAGGCCGATCTCTGGGCCGCCGAGGGCTATGAGGTTTTGGCAGTGGATTATTACGGCGACGGATGGCGCACCGACGACCGGGCCGAAGCCGCCGCCAAGATGGGACATGTCCAGGCCGATCGCGCGGCTCTTCTGCGCCGGATGGAGGCAGCCCTGTCGGAAGTGCGCGGCTGGGGGGCCGCACGCATCGGAGCCATCGGGTTCTGTCTTGGCGGCAAGGCCGTTCTGGACCTCGGCCGCGCGGGACAGGGCGAGGCGATCGTCTCGCTCCATGGTGTCTACGACCGCCCGCCGACACAGACCGTCGCGATGCCGCCGGTGCTTCTGTGTCATGGCTGGGGCGATCCGCTGGCGACCCCTGCGCAATTCAGCGAGATGGTCGCGGAGCTGGAGGCGCATTCGCCGGATTGGCACGCCTTGACCTTCGGGCAGACCGGGCATGGTTTTTCGAACCCGGCACAGGAGAGCGGCTATGTCGAACGCTCCACCCGCCGGAGCCGGGCGGCGACGGCTGCGTTTTTCGCCGAGCACTTAACCTGATCTTTACGCGACTTGGGCGATGTGGGGGCATGAGCACGCAAACAACCCACACCCCCGAAAAATGGCTCGCGGAGCTGTTCAATTCCACACCGGTCAAGAGGGGTCGAATCCTTCGTCGGCCCGTCAGCGAGGTGGAGGAGGCGATCGGTCGCGAGCGATTCGTGGATGAGATCAATCGACGCGGCTACCGGGCCCTCGAAAACGCCGGGTTCTTCGTGGTCTTCTGCAACCGGGACCCGATCCGCATCGTGCGCTGACACACCGGTCCCGCGCTGGCGGACAGGCTGCATGGCGAAGCCGCGAAGGGATGCGGCCTTGCAATGGATGTCCATTTCGGGCCTGGTACGCGGCGTGGGGGCGCGGATATGGCGGAGCGGTGGCGGGTTCTTTTCGTGCTCTTCATGGCACGGATGTCCATGTCTTATCAGTTTCAGTCGGTCGCCGCCCTGTCCCCGACGCTGATCGAGGATATCGGCCTGAGCATCGCCGACATCGGCCTGCTGATCGGCATCTACCTTGCCCCCGGAGTGGTCGTCGCGATTCCCGGCGCCACGATTTCGGCGCGGTTCGGGGACAAACGTGTCGTCGCACTCAGCATGGTCATGATGCTTCTCGGTATGGCGCTGATGGCTGCCGTGTCTGGCTGGCCCGCAATGGTTGTGGGTCGGGTGCTGGCGGGAGCAGGGGGCGTGGTGCTCAACGTCGTGATGACCAAGATGGTCGTCGATTGGTTCGCGGGGCGCGAGATCTCGACCGCGATGGCGATCTTCATCAACTCATGGCCCGTGGGCATCGCGGTTGCTCTGCTGACCTTGCCGGGCATCGCGGCGGCCGGCGGGCTGCCGGCGGCCTGGCTGGCGGTATCGGCGATGATCGGCGTGACCCTTGCGTTGTTCGTGGCCGTCTACCGTCCCGCCCCCGGGGCTGCGCCAGCTTCGCCAACGATCACGGCGCGGCGATTTCCGGTCGCGGCGCTTTTGTTCGCGGCCCTCGTCTGGGCATTGTACAATACCGCCCTCGCCATGGTCTTCGGCTTCGGCCCCGCCTACCTCGCCGAGCGCGGGGCAAGCCCGGAGTCCGCTGGCGTCACCATCAGCCTGTTCATGGTGGTGTTTGCCGTGGCCGTCCCGTTGGGCGGCGTCATCGCGGACCGCAGCGGGCGGCGCGACACCGTCATCGCCGTCAGCCTCGTCACCTTTTCCGCCCTGATCCCGCTGCTGATGGTTCTGCCGCTGGCCGCTGCCCCGGCCCTGCTCCTCGCGGTCGGGTTTCTCTTCGGCCTCGGCGCGGGACCGATGGTTGGCCTGCCGGCCAATGTCCTGACCGCAGAGGCCCGCACGTTCGCGATGGGCGTCTATTTCACGATCTACTACGGCTGGATGATGATTGCCCCCTCGCTGATCGGCACCGTGGCGGACCGGTACGGCACGGTCGCCGTCGCGATGATCGGGGGGGCGGCGATGTCGGCGCTGGCATTGCTGTCGCTGGGGGCGTTCCGACGCATCACCCGCGTGGTGTCCGTCCCGGCCTAGTCAGGTGTCGGTCTGGCCGGCTTCCCCTTGCACCGGAGCGATTTTTCACCTAACCCCACGCGCGTCACCCGACAGCGCGACAGGCAGGCGGCATAAAACCCGATCCATGCGCTTTCCGACCAACCCGTTTCGCCGAAGGCGGACATCATCCCAGACCGGCGGAGACAACCGCGCGGCCAGTCAAATGCAACCGTAAGGAATAGACACGCCACATGGCTACAAATGCATCCATGGAGGAGTTCGAGGCCCTCTTGAACGAAAGCCTCGAAATCGACACGCCGCAAGAAGGCAGCGTCGTCAAGGGCAAGGTCATCGCCATCGAGGCGGGACAAGCCATCATCGACGTTGGCTACAAGATGGAAGGCCGCGTCGATCTCAAGGAATTCGCGAACCCCGGCGAGCAGTCGGAAATCGAAGTCGGCGACGAGGTCGAAGTCTACCTCCGCAACGTCGAGAACGCGCGTGGCGAAGCCGTCATCTCGCATGAGATGGCCCGCCGCGAAGCCGCCTGGGACCGCCTCGAAGAAGCCTATGGCAAGGAAGAGCGCGTCGATGGTGCCATCTTCGGTCGGGTCAAGGGTGGCTTCACGGTGGATCTCGGAGGCGCAGTGGCCTTCCTGCCCGGCTCGCAGGTCGATGTGCGTCCCGTGCGCGACGCAGGCCCGCTCATGGGTCTCAAGCAGCCGTTCCAGATCCTCAAGATGGACCGCCGACGCGGCAACATCGTGGTCTCGCGCCGCGCCATCCTCGAAGAGAGCCGCGCCGAACAGCGCGCCGAGGTTATCGGCAACCTGGCCGAAGGTCAGACCGTCGACGGTGTCGTCAAGAACATCACCGAATACGGCGCCTTCGTCGATCTGGGCGGCGTCGACGGCCTTCTGCACGTCACCGACATGGCCTGGCGCCGCGTCAACGACCCGCGGGAAATCCTGTCGATCGGCGAGACCGTCAAGGTGCAGGTCATCAAGATCAACAAGGAAACCCACCGCATTAGCCTTGGCATGAAGCAGTTGCAGGACGATCCCTGGGACACGGTCATCGCCAAGTATCCGCTCGACAGCACCCACCAGGGCCGCGTCACGAACATCACGGATTACGGTGCCTTCGTGGAGCTGGAGGCCGGTGTCGAAGGTCTGGTCCACGTCTCCGAGATGAGCTGGACCAAGAAGAACGTGCACCCCGGCAAGATCGTTTCGACGTCGCAGGAAGTCGAGGTCATGGTGCTCGAGATCGACACGGCGAAGCGGCGCGTTTCCCTTGGCCTCAAGCAGACCCAGCGGAACCCCTGGGAAGTCTTCGCCGAGACGCACCCCGAGGGCACGCCCGTCGAGGGCGAGGTCAAGAACATCACCGAATTCGGTCTGTTCATCGGCCTGCCCGGCGACATCGATGGCATGGTTCACCTGTCTGACCTGACCTGGGAAGGCCGGGGCGAGGACGTCATCGGCGATTATCGCAAGGGTGACATGGTCCGTGCCGTCGTCTCCGAAGTCGATACCGAGAAGGAGCGTATCTCGCTCTCGATCAAGGCGGCGGACGGGGATCCCCATGCCGACACGATCGGCGGCGTGAAGCGCGGCTCGATCATCACCGTCGAGGTGACCAAGATCGAAGAAGGTGGCATCGAAGTGGATTACGAGGGCATGAAGTCCTTCATCCGCCGCTCCGATCTGGCACGTGACCGTGCGGACCAACGTCCCGAGCGGTTTGGCGTTGGCGACAAGCTGGACGTCCGCGTCACCAACGTGGATGCCAAGTCCCGTCGTCTGGGTCTGTCGATCAAGGCGCGTGAGATCGCGGAAGAGAAGGAGGCCGTGCAGCAGTATGGCTCCTCCGACTCTGGTGCCAGCCTCGGCGACATCCTTGGTGCGGCGCTCAAGGGCGACGACTGATCCCGACCGCCATCGGCGGTTCAGACCCGAAGGCCCCGGTTCGTCCGGGGCCTTTCGGCTTTCAGGTGCCTGAACCGCTCCTTCCGCTCGCCCGACGCAGGCGAATCGTTTGCCCGCGACATGCCGCCGCAGCAGCAATTTGGTTTTGACCGATTGAAAAAACGTACTAGCAGGGGCGTTTTATCGTGTCTTCGGGTCGTTCCGGCCATTTCCGCGGAAAAAAAATTGGGTTATACAGAGCGATAACCTGCAAATGTGCTGTCTGTCGATTTTCGCGCCAAAAGCAGGAGAGGGGGGAACAATGATCCGTTCCGAATTGATACAGAAAGTCGCGGATGAGAATCCGCATCTCTATCAACGTGACGTGGAAAAGATCGTGAACACGATATTCGATGAGATCGTCGAGGCGCTCGCGTCCGGCAATCGTGTCGAACTTCGCGGCTTCGGAGCGTTTTCGGTAAAGCAACGCGATGCGCGCATCGGCCGAAACCCTCGCACCGGTGAATCGGTCGACGTAGAGGAAAAGCACGTCCCGTTCTTCAAGGCGGGCAAGCTTTTGCGGGACCGGTTGAACGGCAAGTAGCCGGATCCGATGCGGACCACGGCGATCAACCTCACTGGACAGGGCGGCGGGGCGGCGATACTTCGGTAACATGACCTTTCTTCGCTATCTCTTCCTCGGACTTCTGGCGCTTTGCCTCATCGTCCTCGCCCTCGCCAACCGCGGCAACGTGACCCTGCGCCTTTTGCCCGAAGAACTCGGGCTTGCGCTTGGCTTCGGTCAGGGTGTGACCATGCCCCTGTTCCTCGTGATCTTTCTTGCCATCGCGATCGGGTTGCTGGTCGGGTTCGTCTGGGAATGGCTGCGCGAGCACAAGCACAGGGTAGAGGCCCGGACCCAGCGTTCGGAACGGGAACGCCTCGAAAAGCAGATATCCCGCAGCAAGCCGTCCGAAACCGACGACGTTCTCGCGCTGCTCGACACGTCCCGCTGACATGCTGCGCGTGACCCGGCCCGGGGGCGCCGTGCGGGTCAAGATATGCGGTTTGCGAACGGTCGACGACGTTGAGGCCGTGGCCTCTGCGGGGGCCGCCTACATGGGCCTTGTCTTCTTTCCCGCTTCCCCGAGGAACGTCTCGATCGAGACGGCCCGCACCCTTGCTCTGGCCGCACCGATGGGTCTCGCCAAGGTGGCCCTTCTGGTTGACCCTGACGATGCGACCCTTGATGCCGTCACCGCGCAGGTGCCCCTCGACATGATCCAGCTTCACGGCTCCGAGACACCCGCGCGGCTCGCGGAGGTTCGCGCCCGCACGGGCCTGCCGGTGATGAAGGCCGTTGGCCTGCGCGAGGCTGCCGACCTTGCGACCCTCGACATGTTCGACGGCGTCGCCGACCAGGTGCTTGTGGACGCGAAGCCGCCCAAAGGCGCTCAGGTGCCGGGTGGCAACGGCGTGGGCTTCGACTGGCACCTGTTCGCCGACCGTCAGTGGAAGGGGCCGTGGATGCTGGCCGGTGGTCTGACCCCCGGCAATGCGGCGGAGGCGATCCGCCTTACGGGCGCGCGGCAGGTCGATCTGTCGTCGGGCGTTGAATCAGCACCGGGCGTGAAAGACCGCGCGCTGATCGCCGCATTTTGTGCCGCAACCAAAGGTGCGATGACCTGACCATGCGGGAGTTGATCCTGCACATCGGGATGAACAAGACCGGCTCGACGACCTTGCAGCGCGCGCTCGATGGCCTCGATGACGACGGCTTGCTGTATCCCCGTCTCGGCTCCGCCGACCATGGGTATGCGCTCGTTCTGGCATACCGCACCGCGCTGCCGTCGTTCTTCGCCCCGCTCTCCCCGGACCGCCACGCCGTCGAGCGACAAGCCTGCCGCAAGCGCGTGCGCGCCGCGTATGGGCTCGACAGCCGGTCTGTCGTTCTGTCATCGGAGTTCCTGTCGATCTTTCGGGACGTGACGGATATCGCGACCCTCGTTCAGGACGCGTCTCCCCATTTCGACCGCATCCGGGCGATCGGATACGTTCGGGACCCCGTCGGCTACATGACCAGTGGTTTGCAGGAGGCGGCACGGCGCAACGATGTGCCTGACGACGGCTTGCGTACGCTCTATCCGAGGTATCGTCCCCGTCTTCAGCCTTGGCTCGACAGGCTTGGGCCGGAGAATGTCGATCTCGTCCGCTTCGACCCGGAGACCTTTCGCGGCGGTGACCTGGTTGCCGACTTCGCCCACCGGCTCGGTATCAGCGCCGAAAATCTGGCTCAGCCCGGAAATATCAATCCGTCTCTGAGCGCGGAGGCCGTGGCCGTCCTCTTGGCCTATCATCGTCACCTCGGGGCAAGACCAGCACCAGAGCGACGTGATGCATGGCGCCACGGCCGCCTGCTGACCGCCCTGCAGACGTTCGGGGCATCACGGCTGGCCCTTGATCCCGCCGTCATGGAAAAATTTCTCGCGGCCCGGCGCCATGATGTCGACTGGGCCGAGGCGCAGATAGGCGAGGCCTTTGGCAACCGCTGTTTCACTGACGGCCGGGTCTTCGCTGGCCCGGCCGATCTGCGCGCCTTCGGCGAGGGCCTGGCCACTCCGCTGGCGGAATGGGCGCGAGGGATATCGCCCCGGGTGGATGTTGCCGGCAAGGGTGTCGCCGAGATTCTTGGCGCGGTCGTTGCCGCACAGACCGCCTTGCCGTCGACCGAGCGCGTCGTCCGGTCGCTTTACCGCCGCCTTCGGGGACGGTAGAGCACGGGCGGACACCAGTTTCCGGAGCGAGCACATGCCTGACGATCTTCTCAACAGTTTCATGACCGGCCCCGACGAGAACGGCCGTTTCGGCGATTTCGGCGGGCGCTTCGTCTCCGAGACACTGATGCCCCTGATCCTCGAGTTGGAACGTCAGTATGAATTCGCCAAGACCGACGACGCGTTCTGGGCCGAGATGCACGATCTCTGGACGCATTACGTTGGTCGCCCGTCGCCGATGTATTTCGCGGAACGCCTGACCGACCATCTGGGTGGCGCTAAAATCTACCTCAAGCGGGACGAGCTGAACCACACCGGCGCGCACAAGATCAATAACGTGCTGGGCCAGATCATCCTGGCGCGCCGCATGGGCAAGACGCGGATCATCGCCGAAACCGGTGCGGGCCAGCACGGTGTTGCGACCGCGACGGTCTGCGCGAAGTTCGGTCTGAAATGCGTTGTCTACATGGGCGCGCATGACGTGGAGCGGCAAAGCCCGAACGTCTTCCGCATGAAGCTGCTGGGTGCGGAGGTCATCCCCGTCACTTCCGGACGCGGCACCCTCAAGGACGCGATGAACGACGCCCTGCGCGACTGGGTGACCAATGTCGACGACACGTTCTACTGCATCGGCACGGTGGCCGGACCACACCCCTATCCGGCGATGGTCCGCGATTTTCAGGCCATCATCGGCAAGGAAGCCAAGGAGCAGTTGAGGGAGCAGGAGGGCCGCCTGCCCGACACGATCATCGCCGCCATCGGGGGCGGGTCGAACGCCATGGGCTTGTTCTATCCCTTCCTCGACGACAAGGACGTCAACATCATCGGGGTGGAGGCGGGCGGCAAGGGCGTCAACGACCGGATGGAGCATTGTGCCTCCCTTACTGGCGGTCGCCCCGGCGTGCTGCACGGCAATCGCACCTATCTTCTGCAGGACGACGACGGCCAGATCCTCGAAGGCTTCTCGATCTCGGCCGGTCTCGATTATCCGGGTATCGGCCCGGAGCATTCCTGGCTGCATGACATCGGACGCGCGAAATACGTTTCGATCACAGATGTGGAGGCGCTTGCCGCCTTCCAGCTGTGCTGCGAGATGGAGGGGATCATCCCCGCGCTGGAGCCGTCCCATGCCCTGGCGCACGTCATGAAGATCGCGCCTGACCTGCCGTCTGACCACATAATCTGCATGAACATGTGCGGTCGCGGCGACAAGGATATCTTCACCGTAGCCCGCGCCTTGGGCTGGGACATGGGCGAGGTGCTCTGACGGTCTGGTGCCGGGAGCCCCCGTCATCCGATGGGGGCAAGCCATGCAGGCCGTGGAAATCGCTTCGGCAGGCGTCGCCGCCGTCGTCAGGTCCCGATCACCGGTATGTGCCCTGCGGCATCTGCGGGAAGGACTCCCGTCAACCGCGGATCGTCGAGTACCTCGATCTCGCGCCGGACCGGAACAAACCCCGCACGCTGATAGAACGGCAGGGCAACCGGGCTGTCGAAGGTGCAGGTGTGGATGTGAAAACGTGATATCGGGCGCATGAAGGCCCGCGACACCGCCAATGCCATCAGCGCGCGTCCGAAACCTTGTCCCTGCACCGCCGGGGTCAGGCCCAGAAACGCCAGTTCGCAGGTCTCGCCGTCGCGAAAGTCCAACTCCAGCAGCCCCTCGGCCCGCCCTCCGATCTCCAGCGCATGAACCTCGACATCCCGGTCATTGATGATCTGGCCGAGGGTCGCCACATCCATGCGCAATCGGGAAAACCACAGCCAGTCGAGGGCTCCGACACGTGTGAAAAGGTCACGATACCAATCGGTCGTGGGAGCCTCCACATGGCGCAACGTAACGCCGACCGGCCAGACGATCGGGTCTACCGCGACCGGGGACCGCATTTCCAGATGGGTGACGACCGCAGCAACTTTTCCCGGCGGAATCGGATGGAAGCCGTCTGGCAGCGCGGCGTCAGTCCGTCGCATAAAGGTCGAGAACCGTACGCGGGACGATATCCAGCGCGCGTTGGTGCGTCGATGCAAGGTGGACCTGCGGGGCGACGCCTTCATCGTGGGCTTGCAGGAACCGCGTCGCACAAAGGCACCACTTGTCGCCGGGTTCGAGGCCGGCAAATCCATACTCCGGACGTGGCGTGCTCAGATCGTTTCCAAGATACTTGGAATACGCGAGAAACCCCTCCGTCATCACGGCACAGACCGTGTGCTGGCCCGTGTCCATCGGGCCGGTGTTGCAGCAGCCATCTCGAAAGAACCCTGTCATCGGGTCGGTAGAGCACGGTTGCAACGTCTCCCCGAAGATATTGAGCGAGGCGGTCTGTCCTGGTTTGACGGTCATTGTCGTTCCTCCTGCCCTATATCTTAGCGCGGGAACCGGACCCGACCAATGACCGGGTTCAGCTTGCAGGCCCTTGCGCGGCTGCAATCGTCCGAAACATTGCGATCATCTCGTCGCGCACGGCATCCTCGCGGAACTGCGGGTCCGTCGCGTTCACGGCAATCACCACTGCGCGGGTCTGGTCGACATAGACGTACTGGCCATAAAGGCCGATCGCCATGATTTCCCCGGGTCTGGCATCCGGGGGCATCCACCACTGAAACCCGTATTGCAACTCGCCTGGGGCCGTGTTGGCCGAGGGTTGCGTGCTCTGGGCGATCCAGTCTTGCGACACGATCTGGCGCGCATTCAGCACGCCTTCCTGCTCCACCAACAGACCCATCCGCGCGTAATCCTCGGTCCGCATGTTGAGACCGCCGAGGACAAAGGCCACGCCTTCGCCATCGGTCAGGAAATAGGCCGGACCGATCCCCATGGGTTTCAGCAACCGCTCCGTCATCAGGTCCGGGATCGACCGTCCGGTCGCGCCGCGCAGCACCATCCCGAGAACATGCGTGTCCATCGAGACGTATTTCCAGTCGCCACCCGGTTGCCGGTCCCGTTCGGTCAATTCTGCGGTGAAATCGTCGAGCGCACCGCCAAGCGCGATGATCCGTCCCATGCGGTTGATGTCGCTGGATTTGTCGAAGTAGTCCTCGTTGAACGCCACGCCGGATTCCATCTGGAGTATGTCCACCAGAGTTGTCCCGTCATAGGCCGATCCGGCGAGTTCGGGCGCGTGCATGACGACCGGTTCGTCCAGCTTGATCGTCCCCTCTGCCAGCAACTGTCCGGTCAGAAGCGACAGGAAAGACTTGGCGACCGACCAACTGATCCGCAGGTCATCGGGACCCGTGCCCTGATGATAGCTTTCGTGCGTCACCCGGCCATCGCAGAGCACCATCAGCGCGGTGATCGCGCGGTCGGCGATCCAGGTGTCTGTCCGGACCGGCAGAGGCACGACGGGTCCGCGTGGGAGCGGCGGACCGGTTTCGGTGGTGAGCGGGACCGTCAGGAAGGCCAGGTCCATATGGCTGAAGTTGGCGACGATCCGGTCGGCTGCGAAGAGGGAGTTGACCGCCATCAGTCGCGCGATTTCCTCACGTTTCCAGACGGCGAACGCCCCAGCCGCAATGACGACCACCAGCAGACTCAGCCCCAGCTTCTTGAACCATCCGCCCATGTCGCCTCCCACAATCCGTGTGTGTACCGAAGCATACGGGGGCGGTGCCCGTCCAGCGGCCAGTTACGTCAACCGCCAGTCGACCCAGCGTCCATGAAAATCGACCCGACCCGCATCCAGACTGACGTGGCCGGGCCAGAGGCGCAGGGTCATGCCAGCGCCGCGGCCTTTTCCGTCCGCTTCCATCCCGAACCAAGCCAAAGGGCGGTCTTCCGTGGCACCCGCGCCTGCCGCCATGATCGCACCACGTGCCCGCGCATCCGTGGCAGGTGGGAAATACTGCCACGCGATCGTGTGGAAGATCATCCGGCAGACGCCAGCGGGCTGCGGGCGGGCAAGCACCCGTTCCAGCCACGCGCCTGCATCGCCTGCGTCGACCTTTTGCGGCGACAGGCCAAGCACCGCCTCCATCCGCGCCAGGCGATCGGTCTGGTCCGGCCAGAGATAGGCCAACAGGCGCAGCCGGTCGCGGCCGGGCTCGAGAGGCGCCAGATCGACGCCGGCACGCGTGGCGATGACCGGCTCTGCGTCCGGGGGCAGCGGGCCTTGCCACTCTGGCGCAAGGCTGATGACGGGGTTGGCGGGGCCAAGTGTCCGGTCGCCGATGCGCAGGGCGAACCGGTCCCAATTGAGGTTGAGGCCCGCCGAAGCACCAAGTTCCATCACGTCGAGCGGAAGGCCGTGCCGGTCCGCCAGCCAATGCGCAACGGCCCTGACGACGGCTGCGCGCCGCAGTTCATTGGTCTGCGGCGGACTGTCGAGCCAGCGCATGAGAAAAGCCGCCTCAGCGGTCATCGCGCCAAGAACCGTGTCCCATAGGTCTTCGTCGCGGGATGTGGTTGGCGGATAGACGGATGCGAGGTCGGCCCGGTCCATCAGGCGCAGCGCATGCAGGCCGCCCGCAAGGCGCAACGGCAGACTGTGACCCGAAGCGCCGACATCGCCCTCCCACGCAAAGAGTCGCGCGGCGATTTCCCCGTCTGCAGGGGTCAGCCGTGCCGCCAAAAGCGCCATCAGACGGCCCATGAAGGGCGAGCCGAGGGCCGCGCAGGCCTCGGATTGGGCCTTGAAGGCCTGGGTCAGGCTCAGCGGAATCGTGCGGCCAGACGTTGCAGGGGCGACAGCGTCGGCTCCTGCCGGTCGGGGGCGGGGTCAGATTTCGCTTCGGCCTCGGGTTTGGAGGGCGAGGTGTTCGAGGACCGCGGAGGTGCCGTTCGCAGGGCGACGGCGTTCATGAAGCCCGGACCGTCGCCCGCCGCCAGCTTGGTCGCACCATCACAGATCCCGCGCAACAGGTCGTCCAGCATCTGCCCTTCGGCCTTGGCGAAATCCGACAGGACATAGCCTGCGACGCGATCCTTGTGTCCCGGATGCCCGATCCCGAGGCGCACCCGGCCATAGGCTTCACCGATGTGCTGGTGGATGGACCGCAGGCCATTGTGCCCGGCGTGCCCGCCGCCCTGCTTGAGCTTCAGGCGACCGGGGACGAGATCCAGTTCATCGTGAAAGACGGTGACATCCCCCGGCTCCAGCTTGTGGAAGCGCATCGCTTCGCCCACGGATTGCCCGGACAGGTTCATGAAGGTCATCGGCTTGAGCAGCCAGACCTTGTCCGAACCGAAGCGCACCTCCGCGACCTCGCCCTGAAACTTCGCCCGCCACGGCCCGCTGCGTAGATCCTCGACAATGCGGTCGAGGGCCATGAAACCGATGTTGTGCCGGTTGCCCGCGTATTTGCTGCCCGGATTGCCCAGACCGACCCAGAGTTGCATCTTCCATGCTCCTTCCGCCTGTCGGGGTGAAGATATGTCACAGGGCACGGGAGGACCAGTGTCGGAACCCCGGTACGGACAGACCAGTTGACCGAACAGTCAAGCAAGGGATTTCCATGCATAGTCTCATCTATGGTGCCGATGGCGCGACCGGGACGCGCCTCGTCAGACAAGCGCTCGATGCGGGTCACACCGTTCGTGCCTCCGTCAGAAAACTCGACTCTCCACCTCTTGTCGCCGAGCGTCTGGAATGGATCGAGAGCGACGTCCTGGGCGCCGTCGGTCTTGCGCAGGACATGGCGGGCATCGACGCGGTACTGAATGCTGTCGGCATCGCGGCCAGTCCCCAGACAGCCGTTTCGCCGCCGCCCCTGCACTCGAAGGGGACGCGGAACATCGTTGAGGCGATGCGCGAGACGGGCGTCACGCGACTCGTCACGATCTCGGCCAGCTTCGTGGAAACGATGGCGCGCGGACCGGTCTGGTTCGAACTGGCGGCCCGGCTGGGCCTGCACGAAATCTTCGACGACATGGCGAAGATGGAGGACTTCCTGCGCGAGCAGGACGACATCGATTGGACGGCGGTGCGGCCCGGCTGGCTGCTCGACGAGGCGGCGTCCGGGGATTATGGCGTCTTCGAGAATGTCATTCCGAAAGACCTGATCCGGACCCGGACCGGCGATCTGGCGCATTTCATTCTGACCTGCGCACAGGGCGGCCTGCACATCCGCGAGACTCCCGCAATCGCCCGTCCGGAGCCAAACACGAAGTCAGGGCCCGAGGCGATCCTGGCGGAAATCGTGGGGTAACGCCGTGTCATCTCGTCGGGTCGTCGGCAAAGCATTCCGTTCCCAAGTGTTCGCGCACCTGGACCAGCGGCAGGGCCGCAGCCGATCAACCGGCTGGTCCGGGGGGACGACGTGAGGGCGGGTGTCACCCCTCCATCGCCTCCAGCTCGTCGATGAACCCTTCGATCATCGAAAGCCCCTTGTCCCAGAACGCAGGGTCCGAGGCGTCGAGGCCGAACGGGGCCAGAAGTTCCTTGTGGTGCTTCGAGCCGCCCGCCTTCAACATGTCGAAATACTTCTCCTGAAAGCCCTCCGGCTGGTCTTCATAGGCAGCGTAGAGCGCGTTCACCAAGCCGTCTCCGAAGGCATAGGCATAGACGTAGAACGGTGAGTGGACGAAGTGCGGGATATAGGCCCAGAAGTGCTGGTAGCCGTCCATGTACTCGAACACCGGTCCCAGCGATTCCGCCTGCACCGACATCCAGAGGGCGTCGATGTCCTCGGGTGTCAACTCCCCCTCGCGCCGTGCGGCGTGGAGCTTGCACTCGAAATCGTAGAACGCGATCTGGCGGACGACGGTGTTGATCATATCCTCGACCTTGCCCGCCAACATCACCTTGCGTTGGGCGTCGTCCTTCGCGCCCTCAAGCATCTTGCGGAACGTCAGCATCTCGCCGAAGACGCTGGCGGTTTCGGCAAGTGTAAGCGGCGTCGACGACAGCATCTCGCCCTGGTCCGCGGCAAGGACCTGATGGACACCGTGACCCAGTTCATGCGCGAGGGTCATCACGTCGCGGGGTTTGCCGAGGTAGTTGAGCATCACGTAGGGATGAACTGTCGTGACCGTCGGATGGGCGAAGGCGCCCGGCGCCTTGCCCGGCTTGACGCCCGCGTCGATCCAGCCCTTGTCGAAGAACGGCTCGGCCAGGTCCGCCATCTTGGGCGAGAACCCGGCGTAGGCGTCCATCACGGTCTTGCGTGCTTCGTCCCAGCCGACGGTGCGCGTTTCTTCCATCGGAAGCGGTGCATTGCGGTCCCAGACCTGCAAGGTCTCCAGCCCCAGCCACTTGGCCTTCAGCGCGTAATAGCGGTGCGACAGACGCGGATAGGCGGCGACGACGGCATTTCGCAACGCTTCCACCACCTCCGGCTCGACGTGGTTGGAGATATGGCGGGCCATCTGCGGGTTGGGCAGCTTGCGCCAACGGTCCGCGATTTCCTTGTCCTTGGCCAGCGTGTTGTGGACCCTTGCAAAGGTGCGGACGTTCTTTGCAAAGACCTCCGCCAGCGCCCGTGCACCGGCCTCGCGCTGGACCCGGTCGGAGTCCGTCAGCTTGTTGAGGGTGGCTTCGATGCCGAGCTCCTCGCCGTCCACGTCGAAGGTCAGCCCCGCGATCGTTTCGTCGAACAGCTTGTTCCAGGCGGAGGCGCCGACGACCGAGGTGTCGTGCAGGTATTTCTCCAACTCGTCGCTGAGTTGGTAGGGCTTCATCGCGCGGAGGCGATCGAGCGCGGGGCGATAGCGGGCAAGACCAGCACTTGCAGCCAGTGCCGCTTCGTAAATGGCGTCATCGATGCGGTTGAATTCCAGCCCGAAGAACACCAACGGTGTGGTGATCGTGGTGATCCGATCCTGCATGTCGGACATGAACTTGGCGCGGCTGCCGTTGGTCGTCTGCTGGTAATAGCGCAGACCGGCAT
Source organism: Jannaschia sp. (assembly GCA_049647445.1). Classification (GTDB taxonomy): domain Bacteria; phylum Pseudomonadota; class Alphaproteobacteria; order Rhodobacterales; family Rhodobacteraceae; genus Jannaschia. The sequence goes on from JBARXR010000358.1 coordinate 15,611, forward strand.
AGGACATGATCCGGCCCGCGATCTCGTCGATTTTCTCGTTGCGCTCGATGGCGCGCAGCATCTCATCGGGCGCGAGACCCGCAAGCTTGCCTTCGTAGTCGGCCGCATAGGCGGCGCATTCCGCCTCCAGCCAGGCCAGATCACGCGTCAATTCCGGCGCATCTTGCCCGGTATAGAGATCGTCGAGATTCCATTCGGGAAGATTTCCGAGGGGCTCGCCCCCGGCGGGGACGGCGTTGGCGTCGCGAAGGGGGATGTTCATGGCATGACCTCGGTATTGGCGTTTGCTGATACCTAGGTGCGCCCGCGGCGGACCTCCACCCTTTCCGGGCGCGACATCCGCATTTCGCGGAAAAATGACGCGCCGGGTCAGGCGTCGAACGTCAGCGGCGTGCCTTTTGCCTCAAGGGCTTCAGATCGGTCGAAGCGCAGATAGGCGAGTGCCCGGTCGCCGCTGACCGTGTGGACGGTCCCGGCGGGCTTGCCGCTGCTCGTGATCTCGGTCCCGGCGATCAGGCCGACCCCCCTGACGCGTGCCAGGCCCTTGCGAAGTTCGGTCTTGTGCTTCATCCGGGCGGTCACTTCCTGACCGACATAGCAGCCCTTCCGGAAATCCACGCCGCCCAGCCGCTCGAACCCCATTTCGAGAATGTAGGTTTCGTTCGGTATGAGTTCGATCCCGGTTTCGGGAACCCGGTACTCCACTCGCACGGCGTCCCAATCGGTCCCGTCATCGCCGGCCGCACCGTAGTGATGCCAGCCCATGCCGGGACGCGGGTCGCGCATCGCCCCGGCCGGAAGCGGATCGCCTGAGCCGCGTGCAACCCCGAGGCCGGTGTCGGTTATCTGCGCGTCCGCCCGCAGCTTGTATATGGACAGCCGTTGAACAAGACCCGGGGCGAGCGTCGTGGCGACATCCAGATACAGTGCGTCGGCATCGCGGAACGTCAGGAAATCCGCCAGATACTTGCCCTGCGGCGAGAGCAGCGCGGCATATCCCAGACCTTCCTGCGGCACATCGCGGGTCAGAAGGCCGCCGAGGAATTTGTCCCGGTCGGTGCCGGAGATGCGAAGGATGCTGCGTGTCATGGTGTCTGACATAAGGATGCGTGATGGGATGCCAAGCCCAGATTGACCGCCCCCCGCCGGACGGATACGCCGGACGAAGCGATGCGAAGAGGAGCTGGCCCATGCGCGACGACATCCGAACCACGGGCGTAAGCCTCGCCCACGGGCCGCAAACCCTGTCGATCCCCGGGCCCTCGATCATGCCGGAGCGTGTCCTGCGCGCGATGCACCGGCCCTCGCCGAACATCTATGTCGGGGCGCTGATCGACCTGACCCATTCCATCATCCCCGACCTCAAGGCCGTCGCCCGTACCGACCAGAACGCCACCATCTATATCGGCAACGGCCATGCGGTCTGGGAGGCGTCGCTGGTCAACACACATTCGCGCGGGGATCTGGTCCTCGTGCCACGCACCGGAACCTTCGCAGACGGCTGGGGCGACATGGCCCGCGGTATCGGCCTGCGCACCGAAACACTGGATTTCGGCAATCGCGCGCCCATGGATGCCGCCGCCATCGGCCAGCGCCTGCGCGACGACAAGACCCATGAGATCAAGTCGGTGCTGGTGGTCCATGTGGACACCTCCTCGTCCATCCGGTCCGACGTGGCGGCAATCCGGGCCGAGATCGATGCGGCGGGGCATCCGGCCCTGCTGATGGCGGACTGCATGGCCTCGATGGGGTGCGACGTCTTCGAGATGGATGCGTGGGGGGCCGATGTCGTCATCGCCGGGTGCCAGAAGGGCCTGATGACGCCCGCGGGCGTCAGCTTCGTCTTCTACAACGACCGCGCGGACCGGGCGCGGGAACGGGCCGATTGCGTGACCGGATACTGGGACTGGCGGCCGCGCACGGATCCGGTGATCTTCTCGCATCATTTCAACGGCACCAGTCCGACGCATCACCTTTACGGTCTGCGCGAGGCGCTCGACATGATCGTCCATGAGGAAGGCATCGAAACAGTCTGGGCGCGCCATGCGACCCTGGCCCGGGCGCTCTGGGCCGCGTTCGAGGCCTGGGAGGCGCCGGGCGGGATCGAGTTGAACGTGCGCGACCGCGCCGACCGCAGCCACGCGGTGACCGCCGTCCGCCTGCCGCGGTACGGCACCCGCTTGCGCGACTGGTGCGAACAGCGGTTCGGTCTGACGCTGGGGATCGGCATCGGGATGGCACCGTTGGGCACACCCGAATGGGACGGCTTCTTCCGTGTGGGCCACATGGGTCACCTGAGCGGGCACGTCATGATGGGGACGCTGGGCGGGATCGACGCAGGGCTCAAGGCAATCGGTGTGCCACATGGATCCGGGGCGCTGGAGGCGGCGAGTCGGGTGATGGCCGAGGCGACCTGACGCAACATCCGCCCGGTCGATCCGCCGTCAGCGCTTGCGTGCCCGCTCTATCGCGGCGCTGACGCGCGCGTCCCAATCGGCCTCGGCGCGTTCCCGTCGCAGTCCGAAGTGCCGGATGAGCCAGTGCAATCCACCGCAAGCCGTCAAAGCAGCCACGTAGCCCCAGACACCCCAGATCATCACCAGCGACATGACCAGCAACAGGTAGATCGTCGCCAGGAAGGCGTCCGTATAATTCTCTACCTCGCCGATTTTGCGTTCGTTCATCGCGCACCCCTTCCATCCGTCAGGGTGAGTTTAGCGCCAGATTTCAATCTGAGAAGTCACGAATCCGCTTCGGCCAAGGCGCCTGGCAGGGCCGCGGCAAAGGCCTCCATGTCTGCCTGTGTGCCGCAACTGACCCTGATGCAACGGTCCAGCGGGGCGATGCCCGGCATCCGCACGAAGACGCCTCGCGCGATCAGATGCCCGAGAACCCTGCGTGCGAAAGACCCGTCGCGCCCGCAATCCATGGTCACGAAATTGGTCGCCGAAGGCAGCGGGGTCAGGTCGTTTGACCGCGCGACTGCCGCAAGCGCATCGCGCGACTGCGCCACGAGGGCCTGAACGTTCGCCAGCCAGTCGAGGTCCCCCAAGGCCGCAATCGCCGCGGCCTGCGCCACGCGTCCCAGTCCGAAATGATTGCGGACCTTGTCGAAGGCGCGAATCAGGTCCGGGTGGCCGATGGCATAGCCGATACGAAGTCCTGCCAGTCCATGCGCCTTGGAAAACGTGCGCATCCGGATCACCCGCGTGTCGGCGGGGTCGAGCGGTGGAATCGCATCGGGAGGGGCGAGGTCGGCATAGGCTTCGTCAAGGCACAGGATGCAGTCACCCGGCAGGTCCGAGAGCATCGCCATGATGGCGGTGGCCGCGTGGTGGCTGCCCATCGGGTTGTCGGGGTTGGCGAGATAGACCACCTTCGCTTTCGTCTCGTGCGCCTTTGCGACAAGTGCCGCGAGGTCTTCGTGGTCACCGGCATAGGGCACCGCGTGCAGCGTCCCGCCGAAGCCCGCCACGTGATAGTTGAACGTCGGATAGGCCCCGGCCGAGGTGACGACTGCAGCGCCGGGTCCGACCAGCAGGCGCACGAGGTAGCCGAGAAGCCCGTCGATCCCCTCTCCGACGACGATGTTGCGGGCCTCGATCCCATGGTGCGCGGCCAGCGCGCCGCGCAGGTCATGCACCTCCGGATCGCCGTACATCCAGGCCTCGCGGGCCGCGGATGCGATGGCGTCCATGGCATAGGGAGACGGGCCGAAGACACTTTCGTTCGCGCCGAGACGGGCGGCGAAGGGTGCGCCGCGCGTCCGCTCCTGCGCTTCTGGTCCGACGAAGGGGACCGATGCTGGCAGACTTGCGGCCAGCGGTGTCAGGCGGTGGGTCATGGGACGGCTCCGGGGCGGTGTGGTGGGACGTGGCCTATCGCAGGCCGCCGTGCCGGTCCACAGGCGTCAGGCAAGCGCCTCTGACCGGTCCACCAGATGCAGCAGCGGCTCTCCGGCCGCGCCGCGCCGGATGTTCTCGGCGATGACACGGGCGGCCGTCTCGGGCCGTGTCGCGGAAGCAATGTGCGGCGTTACTGTGACCTTGGGATGCGTCCAGAAGGGATGATCCCCGGGCAGCGGCTCCACCCGGAAGGTGTCGAGCGTGGCATGCCCCAGATGGCCGTCCAGCGCCGCAAGCAGCGCGGCATCGTCAACCAGCGCCCCGCGTCCGGGATTAAGCAGGACGGCACCCTTGGGCATCCACGCAAGGCGGGTCGCGTCCATCAGGTTTTCCGTCGATCGTGTGTGCGGCGTCAGCAGGACAGCGATCTGACCGCTTGAAAGCGCGGCACGCAGGCCGTCCGGTCCGGTCAGAGACAAGACGCCCGGAATATCCTTTTCCGACCGTGACCAACCCGTGACCGGAAACCCGAGCGACACCAGCGCCGCTGCGCAGGCCGAACCCAGAGTGCCTAGGCCCAGGATCGTGACCGGGCGATCCTGCGCCAGCGGCGGTGCCTCTGCCGTCCAGGCAGCCCCGCGAATATGCGCGTCCATCCCCAGATGGTGCCGCAGGACGTGACCGGTCACCCACTCGACCATGCCTTGCGTCAGCCCCGTATCCACCATCCGCGCCAGCGGTGCAGTGAGGGTCCGGTTGCCCTCGACGTCCTCTACCCCGGCCCAAAGGTTCAGAACGCCCTTGAGGCCGGTGTAGGGCCTGAAGTCCTGCAAGGACGCGTTCGGGGCATAGACGACCCAGTCGATCCCGGCAGGGTCGTGCGGCGCGTCATGCTGGACGATCTCATGAGCGACGCCGGCATCTGTCAGGGCCTGCGGCAGGACATGCGCATACTCTTCCCAGCGGGGCGGGCGGGCAGCGAACAGGATGCGCGTCACGTGGCGAAGGCCCCGGCGAGGTCGCGCATGCCCTTGATCTCGATCGGGTTGCCGAAGGGGTCCAGAAAGAACATCGTCGCCTGCTCGCCCGGTTCTCCCTCGAACCGAAGCGTGGGCGCGAGGACGAACGATTGTCCCGAAGCCTCCAGACGATCCGCCAGCGCGCGCCAGTCGTCCATCTGCAGCAGGACCCCCAGGTGCGGCATGGGCACCATGTGGTCGCCGACGCGGCCGGTCGGACGGTGCGCGAACGGCTCGCCCAGGTGCAGGCTGATCTGGTGTCCGAAGAAGTTGAAATCGACCCAAGTGTCGGTGCTGCGCCCCTCGGTGCAGCCAAGACGCCCGCCGTAGAACGCACGCGCGGCGTCCAGATCGCGGATGTTGAAGGCGAGGTGGAAAATGCTCATGTCACCCGCCTAGCAAACCGGTGAGCGGGTTGGAAATGCTGTTTCCGACCCTGCCGCGTCCGCCGGGTCCAAACGGACAGAAGATCCGGAGGGGCGAACCGTGGTCGGGCAGGGATCGCCCGCGAATCTTCCTTCGGTCACCCGAGCGCCTTCCGGCCGAAGACGGATCCTGTCGCGACCACCGCATCGGCCCGTCTCAGGATGGGTCGCGCCAGCGATTGACGATCGGGTAGCGGCGGTCGAGCCAGAACGCGCGCTGTGACAATCGCGCGCCGGGGGCGGACTGGAAGCGTTTGTATTCGCTTAGATAGATCAACCGTTCCACGTGTTTCACCGTGTCGCGATCATGGCCCGCCGCCACGATTTCCTCGACGGATCGCTCTGCGTCGATCAGGTGTTTCAGGATGTCGTCAAGCACCGGATAGGGCGGCAGGCTGTCCTCGTCCTTCTGGTCGTTGCGCAACTCGGCAGAGGGCGGCTTGTCGATCACGCGGACCGGCATGACCTCGCCTGCGGGGCCCTTGAACCAGTCGACGGTATGGCCATTCCGCCAGCGGCAGACCTCGAACAGGTCCGTCTTGTACAGGTCCTTCACGGGATTGTAGCCGCCCGCCATGTCGCCGTAGATCGTGGAATAGCCGACCGCGACCTCGGACTTGTTGCCGGTGGTCAGAAGCATTTCGCCAAACTTGTTCGACAGCGCCATCAGCAACAGCCCGCGCAGCCGCGACTGGATATTTTCTTCCGTAAGATCGGGCACAGTGCCGTCAAAGAGCGGGGCCAGCGTGTCGGTGATCGCCGCCCGGCCGGCCGTGATCGGAACGCTGTCAAGGCGGCAGCCCAACCTGTCCGCAACGCCGCGCGCGTCCTCCAGCGAATGGGCCGAGGTGTATTCCGATGGCAGCATGACGCAGCGGACGTTTTCCGCTCCGACCGCGTCAACCGCGATGGCCGCCACAATGGCGGAATCCACTCCGCCTGAAAGGCCCAGCAGACACTTCGCGAAGCCGGCCTTCGCCATGTAGTCGCGCAAGGCCACGACCATCGCGCGGTAGTCCGCGCCCGGGCCTTGGGGCTGCGGGGCCAGGTCGCCTTTCCGCGCTTTCCAGCCCTCGGTCGTGCGATCGAAATCGACGTGGACAATGGCATCTTCGAAGGCCGGCAAATGATGCGTCAGAACCCCGTGCGGGTTGAGGACGAAACTCGCGCCATCGAAAATCTGATCGTCCTGCCCCCCCACGAGGTTCAGATAGACCAGGGGCAGGCCTGTCTCGACGGATCGGGCGACCATGTGGCCGTACCGGACATCCTGCTTGCCCCTGAAATAGGGCGAGCCATTCGGCACCATCAGGATCTCGGCCCCGGTTTCTGCAAGCGTCTCGGTCACGTCGTCGAACCAGGCATCCTCACAGATGGGCGTGCCGATGCGGACGCCGTTCACCACGTAAGGTCCAGACACGTCGCCGCTGTCGAAGAAGCGCTTCTCGTCGAAAATCTTGTAATTCGGCAGGTGATGTTTCCGGACTTCGGCCAGCCGCGCCCCGCCCTGCAGGACGACATATCCGTTGAAGGGCTTTTCGGCCCCGTCCGGCCAAATCGGTGCGCCGATCCCGAGCGCCGGACCCTCCGCGCACTCCGACATCAGCTCGTCGAGGACGCGCGTGGCATGGGCGACGAACGCTGGTTTGCGCACCAAATCCTGTGGCTGGTACCCGGTCAGGAACATTTCGGGCAGGGCGACCATATCCGCGCCCGCGTCGCGGCCGGCGGCCCAGGCCGCGCGGGCCTTGTCGGCGTTGCCCGCCAAGTCGCCCATGACGGGATTGATCTGCGCGAGGGTCAGGCGAAACGTGTCGGGCATGGACCGGGCCTCCGGGGGCGAGGTAGTTCGGGCGGGACCTAGCGCGCCGCGATGGCAGGGGAAAGCGCTGACCTGCTCGGCAGCGCAGTCGGTTGTTGCGGCCCGCGCCCGCTTTGCCTACCTTTTCGTCCAACGGGAATGACGGGCAGTCTGTGGGGACAACGAGATGAAGCACCTTCTTGGATGTACAACGGGCCTTGGCTTCGGCCTTGCGGTCGGTCTGACCGGCGCCTTGGCGCAGGACGTCCAGACCAAGCAATACGAGGATGGCGCCATCTACGAGGGCACGTTCAGCGACGGCAAGCAGGACGGGACGGGGACCTACACGCTCCCGTCCGGCTATGTCTACACCGGCGAATGGGTCGCCGGTGAAATCCGCGGCGAGGGGCGCGCGCAGTTTCCGGACGGTTCGATCTATGAGGGCGCTTTCGTCGCGGGCAAGCCCGAGGGACAGGGCAAGATTACCTTTGCCGACGGCGGCACGTATGTCGGGGGCTGGGTCGAGGGTCGGATCGAAGGAGAGGGCGTCGCCGACTATGCCAACGGGACGCGCTATACTGGCGGTTTCGTCAACGCGCTGCATGACGGGCAGGGCGTGATGGAGGCTGCGAACGGCTACCGTTACGAGGGCGGTTGGGTCGCTGGCGTCAAGGAGGGAGAGGGGCGGATCACCTATCCCGACGGCTCCACCTACGAGGGTGCCATGGCGGGCAACCTGCGGTCCGGTCAGGGGACGCTGCGGACGCCGGACGGGCTGGTCTATACCGGGTCATGGGGCGAGGGGCAGATCAACGGGACGGGCACCCTGACGCAGGCCAACGGAGACGTCTACGAGGGCACGTTCGTCGCGGGCCAGCGCGAGGGGCAGGGGCGTCTGACCTATGCCAACGGCGACATCTACGAAGGTGAATTCGAGGCCGACCGCCGCCACGGACAGGGCACGTTCACCGGAACGGACGGATATGTCTATGCAGGCGGCTGGGTCGAGGGCCGGATCGAAGGCGCGGGCGAGGTGACCTATCCGGATGGCTCGGTCTATGTCGGGACGTTCGCCAACGACCTTGCGGACGGAGAAGGCAAGATCACGTATGTCGATGGTGCCACTTACGATGGCGGCTGGAAGGCGGGTGTGATCGACGGCGAGGGACGCGCGGTCTATCCCAACGGGCTGGTCTATGAAGGAACCTTCGTCAACGCCCAGAATCAGGGCTTCGGGGTGATGACCTTTACGGACGGCTATCGCTACGAAGGGGACTGGGCCGAAGGGCTGCGCCATGGTCAGGGCAAGGCGACCTATGCCGACGGCACGGTCTACGAAGGCCAGTTCGTGCGTGGCCAGCGAGAGGGTCAGGGCAAGATCGCCATGGCCGACGGCTTCACGTTCGAGGGCGGTTGGAACGACGGCGAGATCGAAGGTGAGGGGATCGCGACCTACGCGAACGGGGATGTCTACGAAGGCACGTTCGTCGCCGGCCGGCGTCAGGGACCCGGCACCATGCGATAT
>JBARXR010000359.1:0-1631 GCA_049647445.1 Jannaschia sp.
CCGCCGCAAGCACGGTCGCGCACGCCGCCGCATCCGTCACATCGAGCCTGTGAAACGCGCCGCCCAGATCGTCCGCCAGCGCCCGTCCGCGCGCCTCGTCCAGATCGAGGATCGCGACCGATCCGCCCGCGTCCGTCACATGCCGTGCCACGGCGGCGCCGAGTCCGCCGGCCCCGCCCGTGATCGCCGCCACGCATCCTTTCAGGTCCATGCCCGCCTCCCCGCCATTGCAGGAACGACCCTAGAGGCGCCGCGCCCTAACGCAAGTCGGGCGCGGTGATCGTCGCGCGGATCCGGGTGTCGGTGTCGTCGCTGTCCGCAGACACGCCGACGCCGACCAGAACCCCGGGCGCGGCGCTGAAAATACGGGCAAAGTCCGCGGCAAGGTCCACCTGCTCACTGTGCCGTCCGGTGCCCGCCTGTCGCAGAACGATCGTCTTCAACCCCGGCAGGTACGGGCTGTCCTGCACCGTGCCGCGCGCATCGTCGTCGCCCCAGACATAGACGATCACCCGCGTGTTCGGGTCGCGCAGCAAACGCCCGGCCCGGTTCGGATTGGCCGTCGCCGCCGTCCGCGGATCGGTGAACGCGAAATAAAGCGCCAGATTGCGATCGTCACCGACCTTGCGACGCAGGTCCGTCGCCGGGACGCCTGCCTCGACCGACCACGACCAACTGGCTTTCGTCGCGCCCCGCAGGCTCTCCGGCACCGCCTTCCAGAGCAGCGAGACCGTGCCGTCCGAGCCGACCGACAGGGCGTCGCCTCCCTGGCCGTAGTCGTTGGACGAAAACCGCAAAAACCCCTGTTCGCGCCAGCTGCCGTCGAACGACAGCGGCACGGCGGCGGCGGGCAGTGCGAGGCAGGTGACAAGCAGGGTCGCGAGGATCTTTTTCATGCGTCACAGATAGCGGGTCCTGCATCACGGCGCCCGTCACAACGCCGTGACAGGGTCGTGACACGGCGTTTGTGCACCGACACTGAAAACTGGAGTGATTACGGATGAGGGCGTCTCAAGGCGGATGTCTCCGAATGGCCAACGGAATAAAGGGCTTTCCGGGTGTTTTGGCGCAGTCATGGCTGGCTGGGCAAAACTGGAGTGATCGGCGGGAAAGGGGGTTCCGGGGGCATTCAGGGCGCTGGAGGGCCGATGCTGCGGCATGCGGGGCGGATGATCGCAAAGGCCTTTCGAATAGGCTTCTAACGGGCCTTCGAAGGGGTGTTTGAGGGGCTGTTTCAGGGGCCGAGAGGTTTCCGAACTGGGAACTGGCGTTCCCACCTCGGATTTCCGTTCCCACTTGGTCAATCCGGCCAATGAAATAAGGGCATCCAGCGCAAGCTGTGACGTGCCGGCGCGCTGACCAAGTGGGAACGGATTTCGGCTCTTCGGGTGCGCCGGCGCGTCGGCCACAGCGCGTCAGGTGCGCTCGGTGTGGGCCCACCAGACGGCCTCGCCGATCACGGCGACGTCCTCGACCTCGGGTCCGATCAGGGTCTGCCCGCCGTGCGAGATGTTGTCCGACATCAGGAACATGACCTGCTGTTCCGGACGCCAGTCAATGCGCTTGATGAAGAGGTCGGCCCCGACCCGCAGGACGTAGATGCGCTTCAGGTGGCGGAGCATGTCCGGATC
>JBARXR010000360.1:0-1929 GCA_049647445.1 Jannaschia sp.
GGGCGGGTGGCCGTAGGCCAGTTGCTCGGGGTTGCCGAAGGGCCCGAGGACACGCTCCACCCGGCCGGTCTTGCCGCGCAGGTAGGCGGGTGTTCGGACGTGGCCGGGCGGCATCATCACGCGGACGCGAACCGGGGTGCCGGGGTCAAGAACCGCCATCGCTCGCCTCGCCATAGGTCGTCCCGCGCGCCTGAACCTCGGCCATCTTGGCACCCAGTTCGGCGACGGAATAGGTGCCGGTCTCCAGCATGTTCTGGTTAAGCGCCGCGACCCAGCGCTCGTAGTAGGTCATGGTCTCGAACGCATCCTCGCCCATGTCCTCCAGCACGCGGCGCAGGCCGTCCACGGTGAACACACCTTTCAGGCCCGCAAGGATCACCAGCGCGTCGACGCGCTTTTCCCACAAGGCGAAATCGTGCTCCTCGCCCGGAACGGGACCGGCCAGGGCGCCCCCCATGTCGTGCCAGCGGCGGCCGCCGGTCATGCGGCACCTGCCAGTTGGTCGATCTGTCCGCGCATCCCGTCGAGGTTGTAGCCCGCACCGCGCAAAGCCGAGAGGATATCGTCGGTCGACGTCTGTCCCGCCTGCGACAGCGCCCAGAGGATCGCGGAACGGGTTCCCGAGGCGCAATAGGCGACGACGCGGCCTTCGGCGCCGTCGATGGCGTCCGATTGCTCCTCCACCGCATCGAGCGTCAGGTTCGGCATGGAGACGGGGTTGAACACGAAGGCCAGCCCGGCGCTTTCGGCGGCTGCCTGCATCGCGGCGGCCTGATGGGAGGGCGGAACCTCCATGTCCGGGCGGTTGCAGATGATCGTGGTGACCCCATCCGCCGCGAGCGCGGCAAAGTCCGACGGTTCCAGTTGCGGCGCGACGGAGGTGATATCGTCGAGAGGGCGCAGGTCCATGGCACGAAGGCTCCGGGGCGTGGGACGGGTCGTCCCGAAGATGCACGGCGGCGGGGCGAAGGTAAAGACCGGTCAGGGGATCGGACGGGGTTGACGGGGGCGGCATGGCGGGCCTGATGGGCACAAGCTGAAATGAGGATATGAAGATGCGCGATCAGGCACGAGTGGTGGTCATCGGCGGCGGCATCGCCGGTTGCGCGACGCTGTATCACCTCACGCGGGAGGGATGGACCGACGTGATGCTGATCGAGCGTGACGAGTTGACGTCCGGCACGACGTGGCATTCGGCGGCACAAGTCACGAACTTCGGCATGACGCAGACGATGGTCGGCCTGAAACGCCACTCGATCGACCTCTACAAGGAGCTACGGGACGATCCCGATTATCCAGTCGGTTACAACCACGGGGACGGCGGCATCCGGCTTGCGAACACCCGAGGACAGATGGACGGCTATCGTCATTTCACGTCCATGGCCGCCGGAATGGGCGTGGACTTCGAGGTGATCGACGCCGAGGAATGCGCCCGGCGGCACCCGCTGATCTCCACCGACAACCTGCTCGGCGGTCTGTGGGACCCGACGGACGGGCATATCGACCCTGCGCAACTGTGTCAGGCGCTGGCCCGCCGCGCGCGATTGGCGGGGGCGGAGGTCAACCGTCACACGCCCGTCACGGGCCTGACGCAGCACGCGGATGCAACGTGGACCGTCCATACCGGGAAGGGCGACGTGCGGGCCGAGATCGTGGTGAACGCGGGCGGCTATCGATGCAACGAAGTGGGCGCGATGATGGGGGTCAGCCATCCGGTCGCGTCGATGGAGCACCAGTATTTCCTGACCGAGGATATCCCCGCGATTGCCGAGGCGGGCCACCGGATGCCCCTGCTACGCTGTCCGATCAGCGATTATTACTGCCGACAGGAAAAGGGCGGCCTGCTGCTTGGGTTCTACGAACAGGACTGCCGGACGTGGGGCATGGACGGGATCGATCCGCATTTCAGCAACGCGCTTTGTCCAGATG
>JBARXR010000361.1:0-1828 GCA_049647445.1 Jannaschia sp.
CTCGGGCCTCGCGGATGTCCTGCTCCCTGCGGCCCGTGAGGCGACGGGTCTCGACGTTCAGTTGCTGGTCGTCGGCACTGGTCAGGCGCTGCGCCTCGGGGCGGCCGGCGACGTCGATGCCGTCCTCACCCACGCCCGCGCCGCCGAAGAGGCATGGCTGGCCGAAGGGCACGGGACCACGCGGTCCGAGATCATGTCCAACGATTTCATCCTGATAGGCCCCGGCACGGACCCCGCCGGTGTCGCTGGCAGCCCCGATATCGTCGCCGCGCTTGTCCGTATCGCGGAGGCCGGGGCGACCTTCCTGAGCCGGGGCGACGACAGTGGGACACATGCCTTGGAACGGAGCCTCTGGCCCTTTCCGCCCCAGGGTCCATGGTATCGCGAAACCGGCTCCGGCATGGGCGCGACCCTGACGGTGGCTGCCGGACTGGACGGATACACCCTGACGGACCGGGGATCATGGCTGAACTTCGGGGCCAGGCGCGACCTGCGCGTGCTGCACGAAGGCGATGCGCGCCTCTTGAACGTATACGCCTACCTGCCCGTCGCCGCCAAAGGGCGCGCCGGTATAAACGAGGACGGCGCGCGCCGCCTGCTTGACTGGCTGAGCGGCGCTGAGGCGCGTGGCCTGATCGACGGCTACCGCATCGATGGCCGGCCCCTCTTCACGGCGATCCGCTAGGGATAGAGATCGCCGAACTTCGCCTCGAGATAATCCAGCAACGGCCCTTCCGAAGGCGTCTCGCCCGTCGCGTAGCGGATCGTCTCGACCGGAGTGCGCAGCCCGCCGAACCGCTGCAACCGCTCGCCCAGCCAGCGTGTGGCGGGCGAGGGATCGCCCTTGGCCAGCGACGCATCCAGATCCGGCAGATCGCCGCGCGCCGCCGTGATCAGACATCCGGCAAACAGGTTCCCCAGTGAATATGTCGGGAAATACCCCATCAGGCCGACCGACCAGTGCACGTCCTGCATGAACCCGTGCGACGGCTTGTCGACAGCCACGCCGAAATCCGCCGCGAACCGGTCGTTCCATGCCGCTTCCAGATCACCGACCTGCAGATCCCCGAGGATCAGCGCCCGCTCCAGATCGAACCGCAGCATGACGTGGAGGTTATAATGCACCTCGTCCGCCTCCGTCCGGATATAGCCCGACCGCACGGCATTGACGGCGCGATAGAAATCCCGTTCGGACGCAACGCCGATCTCTCCGAACAGATCCCGCATCCGTCCGAACAGCCAGCCGCAATAGGCCTCCGACCGGCCCATCTGGTTCTCATAGCTCCGCGACTGGCTTTCGTGGACACCCATCGACACGCCACGCCCGATGACCGTCAGCAGGTGCGCGGCGTCGATGGTCTGCTCATAGGCGGCATGCCCGACCTCGTGGATCGTGGAATAGAGACAGTTGAAGGGATCGCCCTCATCCACGCGCGTCGTGATCCGCACATCCATGCCGGAGCCGCTGCTGAACGGATGGACGGCAAGGTCGAGCCGACCGCGGGTGAAGTCATAGCCGAAGCCCCGCGCGACCTCCTCCGCGAGGGCCAGTTGCGCGGCCCTCGGAAAATGCCCGGACAGCCGGGGCGCAGGTTCCCCCGCCAACGCCCGCGCGCGCAACGCCACAAGACGCGGACGCATTCGCCCGAACATCGCGGCCATCTCTGCTGCCGATCCGCCCGGCTCATAATCCTGCATGAGCGCGTCATAGGGATCGCCCCCGGCCGCCAGCGCCGCCCCCTCCTCGCGGCGCAGGCGCACGACCTCCGCCAGAACCGGCAGGAACGCCGCCACGTCCTGCGCCGCACGGGCCTCGGCCCATTGGCCC
>JBARXR010000362.1:0-2782 GCA_049647445.1 Jannaschia sp.
CGCGCAGCCCCTCCGGCCCGGTCAGCCCCAGTTCGGACAGCGTCTTCGTCATGCCCTCGCCCCTTCTTGCGCCGTCGCCTTAGCGCGCCGCGCGGAACGCGTCCATCAGCGCGCGGCGGCCTGTGTCAGATATGCACCGAAATCGTCGCGGTCCGGATTGAAGTCGGGACGCAGACCCAGAAGCGGTCCCACCCGGCGCACGATCTCGGAAGACACCGGCACGGCGGTCCAGCCGGCGGTTCGGCGGTCCTCTCCGGCGGCCCGTATCTCGGGTTCGTCAAGAGAGACGACCAGAACGTATTTCGGATCCTGGGCCGGGAACACGCTGGCGAAGGTCGAGATGACCTTGTCGTCCCAATAGCCCCCGCTGAACTTGGGCTTGTCTGCGGTGCCGGTCTTGCCAGCGACCTGATATCCGGGCACCTCGCCCAGCGACGCGGTGCCGTCCAGAACCACCTGCCGCAGCATGTGCCGCGCCTCCGCCGAGACGCGGGCGCCGACGATACGGGGCCCCGGCTCGGGCCGGGTGGTGCGCGCCAGAAGGGTCGGAGTGACCCGCGTGCCGCCATTGAGGAGCGAGGCATATGCGACCGCAAGATGCAGGGGCGACGCCGAGAGGCCGTGGCCATAGCTGACGGTCGCGGTCGTGATTTCGGGCCACCGCGACGGGGTGATCGGTCGCGCACCGGGGGCTTCGGTCAATTCGATCGCGGTCGCATCGAAAAATCCCAGACTGCGTAGAAACGCCTGCTGCCGGGCAGCCCCGATCTGCAACGCCATCCGGGCCGTGCCGCGGTTCGACGACTTCCGGATCACGTCCGCCACCGACAGGCGCGGGCCGTAGTCGTGAAAATCGCCGATCGGAAAGCGGTTGATCCGAAGCGGTCCCGACGTATCGATCATCGTGCCGGAATTGGTCAGTCCGAGTTCGAGGCTTTGCGCCGCGGTGAATATCTTGAAGGTCGATCCGAGTTCATAGACGCCCTGGACCGCCCGGTTGAACAGCGGGCTTTCGGCCGGGTCACCCTGAACCGCGGGCGTCGGCCGGTCGTTGGGATCGAAATCCGGCAGGGAGGCGATGGCGATGACTTCGCCGGACTGGACATCCATCAGGATCGCCGATGCACCCTTGGCCCCCATCAGCCGCATACCGCCGCCCAGAACCTGTTCGACGGCGGCCTGCACGGAAAGGTCGACCGAGAGGCGCAGCGGTGCGCCCTCCCGTGCCGGATCCGAGAGGTAGTCGTTGAACACGGCCTCGACCCCGGCCACGCCCATGATCTCGGCGGCCCGCACGTCCTGCGCACCATATCGCGCTCCGCCGAGCACGTGTGACGCCAGCGGGCCGTTGGGGTAGAGACGCATCTCCCGGCTGCCGAACATCAGGCCCGGCTCGCCCATGTCGTGGACGGCCTGTTGCTGCTCGGGTGAGATGTTTCCCTTGAGCCAGAAGAACTTGGACCCGGAGGTAAAGCGTCGCAGCCAGACGTCGGCCTTCATGTCCGGGAAGATCGCGGCAAGCCCCTGCGCGGCTGCCACGGGATCGACCATCATGTGCGGCTGCGCGTAAAGGGCCGTCGCCGTCACGTTGGTCGCAAGCACCCGGCCCGACCGGTCCGTTATGTCCGCGCGCTGGCTGACGATGCCGGCACCGGACAGACCGCCCGTCGACGGCTCCCGCGCTTCGGACGCCGCAATTGCGCCCATCTTGACGCCCACGACGATGAAGCCGACCAGAAAGCAGGAGGCCGTGAATTTCAGACGTCTTTCGGCCCGCGCCCGGACCCGCTCGGGGCTTTCGCGCGGCTGCGCCGGAGGCGTGACCACCGTGCGCGGAACCGTCGGCACCACGGGGACGAAAGGATCGGTCGGCTGCACGTGGCGACGACGACGAAACATCATGGCAATTGCTCCCCGTCGTTGGCCAGAGTCGGTGGCGCGATGACCGTCGGCTTGGCGTCCGCGCCGTAGGCATGGTTCATGATGATGATTTCCGCTATGTTTTCGGACAGGCCATCGGCCAGGTCGGGACCCGGAAGCCAGACTGGCACCGTGGGCAGCGGATAGCTGACCTGATCTGTCAGCGCGAAATGATCGGGCGACAGCGGCATGAGCCCGAGACGTTCGAAATTCATCTCGGCCAAGGCGTTCAAGCGGTCCGGCCGGTTGAGATAGGCCCATTCGGCGCGCAGCATCGACAATTCCTGGTGACGCTCGCCGATTTGCCGCTGGAGAGCCGTGACCGCGCGTTCGGAGGCACGCGTCTCGTATCCCTCGCGGTACGCCCAGAACCCGAGGCCCACGACGGCGAAGACGCAAAGCGTGTAAAGCAGACCGCGCATGATTTACCTTCTTCGGGTTTCGGTGACGGCATCGGGTAGCCCGAGCTTCTTTCGCGGCACGTGCCCCGCCGGGCCATCGGTGCGCCGCGCCAGGCGCAGCCGGGCAGACCGCGCGCGGGGGTTGTTGGCAACCTCGGCATCCGTCGGGGCAATCGCACGGCCCACGATCTCGAACGCGGGATGAAGCTGCGGACGCTCCGGCTCGTGCCGGGAGCCGCCGCCGCCAGTGTCTGACCGGGCCTGCAGGAAGCGCTTGACCGCGCGATCCTCGACCGAGTGAAACGTCACGACGGCCAGCCAGCCGCCGGGCACCAGCACGCGCTCGGCGGCGGCAAGACCTTCCGCCAGCTCGCCGAATTCATCATTTACCGCGATGCGCAGGGCCTGTAAGCTGCGGGTGGCGGGGTGGCTCTGACCGGGCTTGGAGCGCGGCAGGTTGG
>JBARXR010000363.1:0-1501 GCA_049647445.1 Jannaschia sp.
GGATATGGACGTCAACGCGGGCGACATCCTCGACGGGTCCTCCTCGGTGGAGGCGAAGGGGCGGGAAATCTACGAGATGTTCCTGCGCGTGGCCTCGGGCGAGGAGTCGAAGTCGGAGGCGCAGGGATTGGGCGACTACGAGTTCGTGCCCTGGCAGATCGGTGCGGTGATGTGAGCGATCCTGCCCCCGCGAAGGACCGTCCGACCCGCCTTCTGCTGGCGGGAACGGGCCTGATCGGGGCGCGGCACCTGGCGCATATCGAGGCGCATCCGGGGCTGATGCTGGCCGGGATCATCGACCCGGAGCCTGCGCGGCGGGCGCATCCGGCCGCCCCGGGATTTGCGGGTATCGGCGACGTGGACGCCCCGGCCGACGGGATCGTGATCGCGACACCGACCGCAACCCACGCGCCGCTGACGCTGGCCGCGCTGGAACGCGGGTGGCACGTGCTGGTGGAAAAGCCGGTGGCGGATACCCTGGCAACTGCGGATGCGATGATCGCGGCCTCGGCGCGCACAGGGCGGCATGTCCTGGTGGGGCATCACCGGCGGCATCATCCGAGGGTGGTCAAGTTGCAGCAGATCATCGCGTCGGGGCGATTGGGACAGCCGGTGGCGGCGTCGCTGCTGTGGCTGATGAAAAAGCCGGACGATTATTTTGACATTCCATGGCGGGCCGGGATCGACGGGTCACCGATAAAGCAGAACCTGATCCATGACGTCGACCTGCTGCGATGGGTGCTGGGCGAGGTGACGGAGGTCGTGGGCCTTGCCTGCAACGCCGTGCGCGGCGCGGCGCGACCCGAGAGCGGCGGCGCGGTGCTGCGGTTCGACAGCGGGGCCGTGGGGACGCTGACCTATGCCGATACCACGCCGACGCCCTGGGGGTTCGAGGCGGGCACGGGCGAGAACCCGCATATTCCGCAGACGTCGCAGGACTGCCTGCGCATCGCCTGCACCCATGGCGCGGTGGAATTTCCGTCGCTGCGCGTCTGGTCGGGGGCCGACAGTTGGAACGCGGCGGCGCGACCGTCGGAGACGGACGTGCCGGACGGCGTGCCGCTGGTCCGCCAACTGGAGCATTTCGCCGACGTCATCGCCGGACGGGCAGAGCCGGTGGTCGATGCCGCCTCGGCCCGCAACACGCTGGACGTCATCCTGAGGATCGAAGCGACGGCGGACCTCGCGCGATGACGGTCCTGCGCTGTGGCCTGATCGGCGAGAACATCGGCAACTCGCGGCTGGCGCGGGGCCTCGCGATCATGTGCGCCGACCACGGCATGACGCTGGATTTCACGGCCATCGACACCAGGGGCGACGGGACGTTCGACTTTGCCAAGACGGTGGATGACTTGCGGGGCAAGGGCTGGACCGGGGTCACGGTCACCCACCCCTGGAAGACCCATGCGGCGGCCTGGGCCGGGGACGCGATGGTCGCGGGGACCGGGGGTCTGGGCGCATCGAACACGCTGATCTTTTCGCCCAAGGCCGGGCACAATAC
>JBARXR010000364.1:0-9757 GCA_049647445.1 Jannaschia sp.
GTCCTAGATCACTGGATCTTAGCGAATGCGGCACACATAACCAGATGACGACGGGACAAGCCGTCACGGGTTCACGACCGGTGTGAACGTGTGGTCCAAGCCCATTCCGATCATCAGCCATGCCGCCCGATTGACCCGCCTCATGATGTCGGCGACTGGAACGCAGTCACGAAAATGACCTGCACCTTGTCCAGGTTGCCTTTGCTGACGGACACGACCAAGTGCCTGACCCGACAATGACCCTTTGGTGGGCGAGTAGCCTGATCCGGACGGGTGCTACCGACGGGTCGAGCCCTCCGGAAGGACAACGGTTCAGGTCGAGGCCGGACCCGCTGCATGAACGGGAGCACGATGGTCAGGCAAGCCATCGCTCGAGGTAGCCGATCAACTCAGCCGGGTCGGCGAGGCGATGGCGTGCAACGGTCTCTGCATCGCCGATCTTTACCGCCACACCACCCTGATCCTGTACCCACGATAGCGCTGCCTCGTCCGTCAGATCATCTCCCGCATAGATCGGCGTGGATCCGGCAAAGGTGTCGCGCGCCATCATGCCGCTTACCGCCGCGTCCTTGCCAACGCTGTCGAGTTTGATTTCATAAGCAAAATGGGCAGGTTGCAAGCGAAACCCATCAGCGGCAGCCGCGAGACTTTCCATGAACCGCAATGCCAGGGCGCCCTGTTCCTGTGCCTGACGATAGTGAAGAACAATCCCCGTCGGCTTCCGTTCGGCAAGAAAGTCTGGCTGTAGCCTGACAAAATCGAACACGAGATCCTGCAACGCAGCAATTCGATCCGTGTCGAAGTCGGCCACGTGTTCGTCGATACCGTCTACCAGTCTTTCTGCTCCATGCGATCCGATCATCGTGCCTTTGAACGCGGGCAGAAAGGCCCGAAGATCGGAGATTGCACGCCCAGAGACGATGGCCACCCGACCGGACAGACGATCCTGCGCGCGCGACAGAAGCCGTTTCACGCGGTCTGGTACGCTAACCGCATCGGGCCGGTCAGCGATGTCGACAAGGGTTCCGTCGAAATCGAGAAACAGCGCCGAGGAATTCAGGTCTGGCAAGATCAGGCCCTGCGTCTGCGGCTCGGCTTCTCCTTCCATGAAACCGGTCATCTGATAGTAAAGCATGGTCTCCTCCCTCTCGTTTTCGCCTACTCGGCGGCGACACCGAGATGTGCACGCCTCCGCTCGCTTTGAACCGCAAGCGTGGCATCGACCAGGCCGTCCTTGTTTCCGCAGTCATAGCGCGTCCCGGAAAAGCGGAACGCGTGAAGGCCTCCAAGTCGGGCGATCGCATCGGTCAGTTGAATCTCACCTCCGGCACCCTTGTCCGTGCCGCGCAAGACGTCGAAAATCATGGGATCAAGGATATACCGACCGACTGCCGCAAGCCGCGACGGCGCTTCCGCGGGCTCGGGCTTTTCCACAAAGCGTGAACTCGGCAGCGCAGGGGCGTCGAGGCTTTCGTCACAGTCGAAAATTCCATAGCGCGAGACCTGATGCGGCGCCACGGTCTGAGCCGCCACGAGGCTTTTCATTGAGACCGGATCGTAGGCCGCAGTCATCTCGGCAAGACAGGGCTCTCCGAGGATCAGGTCGTCCGGCAGGATGACGCCTACCGGACCTTCGCCCGCGTGGGCAGCGCCACACAGGACCGCATGGCCCAACCCGAGTTGTTCCTCCTGCATGACGATATAAAGTTCGATGCCATCCGGCAACGTGCTCGCCTCGACCGCTGCCAGGAGGTCGTCCTTGCCCGCCTCGGCCAGATTTTTCTCGAGCGCTTTGTCGTGTCGCAGGTACGCCTCGATGGCTGGCTTGTCGGGGTGAGACACGAGCACGATGCGACGCGCACCCGCCGCAAGGGCCTCGTCGATCGCGAATTGCAGCAGGGGCGTATCGTAGACCGGCAACAATTCTTTTGGCGTGGCCTTCGTCGCCGGCAACATTCGTGTGCCCAACCCTGCGACGGGGAAAATGACGGTGTCGAGATGGTCCATTTGAAACTCCTGGCGATCTGAAGACATCGAAAAAAGAGGTATGATTGGATAATCATGCCGAGGGCGCCGTGGTTCCACTCCGGGCAGGAAAATTCTGCATGGCAGCGACAAATCGACGGACAACGAGCATCGGTTGCCGCAGTGCGGCGCAACGGTGCCTAGGTTTTCAGCAGGTCGACAACACGCGACAGGTCCTGCTCGAATTCGGCGAGTCGTTCGGCCCGCAGTTTAAGATCGGGTTGGCGCAAAACGGATGCCGGGTGCACGGTCACGAAAAGCGGCGTGCCGAACGTCGTCCGTTCCACGCGCCCGCGCCGCTGCATCAGGTCCGCACCGGATCCGGTCAGCGACAGCAAGGCGGTCGCCCCCAACGCCAATACAAGCCGCGGGGCAAGACGTTCAGCTTCCTGATGCAGCCAGGGCGCACAGGCGCGCACTTCCGTCACGCCCGGCCGTTGGTGCAAGCGCCGCTTTCCGCGTTGCACGAACTTGAAGTGCTTGACCGCGTTGGTGACATAACATGCCGTGCGGTCCAGCCCGACGCGTCCGGCAACCTCGTCGAAAAGCTGACCCGCGGGACCGACGAAGGGACGACCGGCAAGATCCTCCCGGTCGCCGGGCTGCTCGCCGACGATCATCAGCGGCGCATCATCGGCCCCTTCCCCGAAAACCGTCTGCGTCGCATCGCAGTGCAGCGGACAAGCGGTGCATCCCAGTGCGGCCCGTTTCAAGTCGGCAAGGCTTTGATCCGTGTTCGCTGGCTTCTCCCGCTGCGGCGCAAGGGCCCGGGCCGGACGGGTGTCTCTGTCCTGCATCGCCCGAACCTGAGAGCGCGCGCCCGCTATCAGGTCCGGGATCAGCCGCGCCTCAGGCAGGTTCTTCCAATACTTCTTCGGCATCTCCGCCGTCATCGCGTCAACCTTGAGGCGGGCAGGATTGAAGATGTTGGCATAGTAGGTCGTCCAGAGGGCTTCCAGCGGATCGCCATTGTCCGGTCGGGACGCGGCAACGGCTGTCTGCGCCAGCCGCCGATGCTCGAAGACCGTCGTCACCTCGGGCGTGACGATGGCCCAATCCATGTCCCCGAACCGGTTCACGAAGAAATCCGCCACAGCCTCCTCGATCCGGTGCGTCGGCTCGAACCACGCCATAAAGCGGCGGCGCTCCGTCTGGTCCCCGACCTCCCGGAACCGGACGAAGGCGTGCATCTTGTGCAGGTCGCGGCGGATTTCCTTGGCAATGGACTGCGCCCGGGCGACATCCGGATCCGCCCGTCGCGACAGCAGCGCCTTGTCCAGTTGCAAGCGATGCAGCAAGGCGTGGGCGACCGCAAACCCCTGACCTGACCGCTCCGACATCAACAACGACACCAGCCCGCCGAACGCCTTGGGCACTTTCAGATCGGGCGGCACGGGCGGCAAATCGTCGTCGAACATCGGCGCGGGCGCGTCGTCCCATCCCCAGTCGATGTCCGAAGGCGGCACATGCGCAAGCTTTCGAGCAGCCTCTCGCCAAGCGGCCTGCGTTCCCAGACGGGGTAAACGCGGCGCGAACATCGTCAGAACAATTCCATCTGCTTCGGCTTCACGAACCTTGCCCGCAGATCCGCCTGATCCAGCGAGCGCCCCGGATGGTGGTCGCGCGTGACGACAAACGGTCGCGCCGCTTTCACCCGCCCGCCCATGCGACGGATATCCTCCAACCCGAGGGCCGCCGAGCGACGCGCGGCGAGAATACGCTGCACGATCTTTGTTCCGAAACCGGGCACCCGCAGCAAGGTCTCTTTCGGCGCGCGATTCACATCCACGGGAAAGCGGTCCCGGTTCACCAGCGCCCACGCCAGCTTCGGGTCGACGTCAAGATCGAGCATCCCGCCCGCATCCCGTGTCACGATTTCATCCAGCGAGAAATCGTAGAACCTCAGCAGCCAGTCGGCCTGATAAAGTCGGTGTTCCCGCATCAACGGCGGGTCCACCAGCGGCAGGACGGTGGAAGCATCGGGAATCGGCGAGAAGGCAGAATAATAAACCCGCTTGAGGCCATACGCGCCGTACAGCCGCGTGGAATTGCCGAGGATCGTCGCATCGTCAGAGGCATCGGCGCCCACGATCATTTGCGTCGATTGGCCGGCAGGTGCGAACTTGCCGCGCGTCCGGCCCTTCCAGGAGGTTTCCGCGTAATCCTCCTTGGTGAGCCGCACCTTCCCCATGGCCCGCCGAATGCCGACCGGATCCTTTTCGGGCGCATAGGCCTTCACACTCGCGTCGGTGGGCAATTCGATGTTGATCGACAGCCGGTCCGCGACCAGCCCCGCCCGTTCGATCAATTCGGGCGAGGCCTCGGGGATGGTCTTGAGGTGCACATATCCCCGAAAGCCGCCAGACCGCAGCTTTTCGGCGATCCGCACCATTTCCTCCATCGTGTAGTCGGACGACTTGATGATGCCCGAAGACAGGAACAGCCCCTCGATATAGTTGCGCCGGTAAAACTCGGTTGTCAGCCAGACCACCTCGTCCACCGTGAACCGCGCGCGCGGCACGTTCGACGACACCCGGTTCACGCAATAGGCGCAGTCATAGACACAGTAATTCGTCATCAGGATCTTCAGCAGCGAGATGCACCGGCCGTCCGGCGCATAGGCGTGGCAAATGCCGGATCCCGTGGTGGATCCCAGCCCGGCACCGTCCCGAGATCCCCGCTTGGAGGTGCCCGACGACGCGCAGCTTGCGTCGTATTTGGCGGCATCCGACAGCAGCGCCAGTTTGTCTTGAAGGGTCATCTTGGCCATATGTTCCTGATATGTTCTAAACCCGGGCACCGCAATACCCATCCGCCCCGCCCCCTTCCCAGCCCGCCACTCTGCGGATAGGACCTCAGGTGACGGGTTTGGGAGAATTGGCATGGTCATCGGGACGGGAAACGCGCGGATCGGGTTGATCGGTCTGGGCACGATGGGGGCCGCGCTGGCGTCGAACATCGCAGAAAAGGGCTTCGACATCGCCGTGTTCAACCGCACGACGCAGGTCACCCGCGACTTTGCAGCCGCGGCCGGAGATCTCGGCCCGAAAATCACCCCGACGGAAAGCCTCGAACACCTTGTGGCCGCCATCAAGACGCCCCGTGCGATCATCCTGATGGTGCCTGCCGGACAGCCAGTCGACGATCAGATTGACGCGCTGCGCCCCTTGCTCGACGCCGACGACCTCATCATCGATTGCGGCAACGCGCTGTTCTCGGACACTCAGCGCCGGGTCGACGACGACCGCGGACCGTTTCTGGGCGTCGGCGTGTCTGGCGGCGAAGACGGCGCGCGCCACGGCCCCTCCATCATGGGCGGTGGCAGTCAGGACCATTGGGCAAGGGTCGAGGACATCATGATGGCGATCGCCGCCAAGCACGAGGGGGACCCCTGCGCGGCGTTGATGGGGCCGGGTGGCGCGGGTCATTTCGTCAAGATGGTCCACAACGGGATCGAATACGCCGACATGCAGATGATAGCCGAGATCTATGGCATCCTGCGCGACGGACACCGGATGGACCCGGATGCAATCGGAGCGGTCTTCGAAGGCTGGAACGAAGGGCCGCTGGAGAGCTATCTCATCGAGATATCCGGCAAGGTCGCCCGGGCGAAAGACGTGGCGACCGGCGATCCGCTGCTGTCGGTGATCGTGGATGCAGCGGGTCAGAAAGGCACCGGGCGCTGGACCGCCATCGAGGCGCAGCACCGCCTGTCCCCGGTCCCCGCCATCGAAGCAGCGGTCGTCGCGCGCAACCTGTCCTCACGGCTGGACGAACGCGCGCGGGGCGAAGCCATCTTCGGAACCGCCCCGCAGGCCTTCGACGATCTGGACCATGCCACGCTGGAGCGTGCGCTGATCGCGGGCAAGATCCTGTGCTATGCTCAGGGTTTCGAGATGCTGTCGGCGGCCATGCGTGATTTCGGCTGGGACCTTCCGATGTCGCGCATCGCGCAGATCTGGCGGCAGGGCTGCATCATCCGGTCCGCGATGCTCGACGACATGTCGAGCACGCTCGCCCGGGATCAGGGGACCAACCTGATGTTCACCGAACACTTCGCGGCGGTTCTGAAGGATACCCACGCGGCCTTGCGACAAGTCGTGGCCCACGCAGCCCTCAACGGGCACGCCCTGCCCGCCCTGTCTTCGGGCCTCGCCTATTTCGACGCGATGCGGACGGCCCGTGGCACGGCCAACATGGTCCAGGCGCAACGCGATTTCTTCGGCCTGCATGGCTTCGTGCACGTCAACGGCAAGACCGAACAGCACGGCCCTTGGGCGAAGTAGACGCCATGAGACCGGCACCGGAAATCGCCATGCGCGAGCCTGGGCCGACCGCGTCTCCCGAAAGATCAAGCAGCGTCAGTCCCGCCAGTCAAAAAAGCCATCGGGCGCGCGGGCCAAGAGCTTTTCCGCCAACGCGCGGCCAAGCGCCGCTGCGTCTTCTGTCGGGGCGGCGCCAGCCTCGACCAGCACGTCGGACCCGTCTGGCCGCAGGATTTCGCCGCGCATCCGCACGGTGCCCCCGTCCAGTTCCGCCAACCCGGCAATCGGCGTCTCGCAAGAGCCGTCGAGCGTAAGCAGAAAAGACCGTTCCGCCGCAAGCCGCAGGCCGGTGTCCCGGTCATGGATCGCCGAGAGGATATCAGCCATCGCGGTATCATCCGCCCGCCGTTCGATGCCGATGGCACCCTGCGCGACGGCAGGCAGCATGTCGTCGGTGTCGATCGCCGCGCGGGGCACCTCGTCCATTGCCAAGCGATTGAGACCCGCCATGGCAAGAAACGTCGCATGGGCCACGCCATCGCCCAGCTTCTTCATCCGGGTCTGGAGATTACCGCGAAACTCGACAAGCTGGAGGTCCGGGCGGCGATGGGCAAGTTGCGCACGCCGACGCAGCGAAGACGTCCCGACAACCGAACCGTCGGGAAGATCGGCCAGCGGACCGCCCGCAAGCGTGATGAACGCATCCCGCACGTCTTCCCGCGGCAGATAGGTGTCCAGCAACAGGCCGTCGGGCTGCAAGGTCGGCATATCCTTCATGGAGTGAACGGCGATGTCGATGCCGCCGTCCAGCAACGCATCCTCGATTTCCCGCGTGAAAAGGCCCTTGCCGCCAATGTCTTTCAAGGGGCGATCGAGGACCCTGTCGCCTGTGGTCTTGATGACAACGATCTCGAATGCGTCTTCGGGAAGGTCCATCGAGACCATCAGCCGCCCGCGTGTCTCATGCGCTTGCGCGAGCGCCAGAGGGGACCCTCTTGTGCCTATTTTCAAAGGGTTGAGGGTCGAATAGGCGGTCGTCATGGTGGCTTCCCGGTCTGTCTACTGCGCAGGACTGTCACTCAATGTTGACACCTGCGTGCGATTTGACACTGTGACACCAAGTTGACACATGGTGTCCAGACCCCAAGCCGGACGGGAGCCGGGAATAATGAAGAAACTGATGCGTTCGCTTGCCGGCGAGACCCTGCCCGTGCCGCCGATCTGGATGATGCGACAGGCCGGGCGATACTTGCCGGAATACAAGGCCACGCGGGCCGAGGCGGGGGATTTTCTGTCGCTGTGCTACAACCCCGACCTCGCGACCGAGGTGACGTTGCAGCCGATCCGTCGTTTCGGGTTCGATGCGGCAATTCTGTTTGCGGATATTCTGCTGGTTCCCCAAGCCCTTGGGGCCGATCTGTGGTTCGTGACCGGCGAAGGCCCCCGCCTGTCGACGATCACCGATGCCGCCGGATTTGCCAAGCTCAAGGGGCGCGACGACATTCACGACACCTTGGCGCCGGTCTATCAGACGGTGCGCAACCTTGCCTCCGCCCTGCCGAGCGAGGCGGCGCTGATCGGCTTTGCAGGTGCGCCCTGGACCGTCGCCACCTACATGATCGCCGGTCGCGGAACGCCGGACCAAGGTCCTGCCCATGCGCTAAAGGCTGAAAATCGTGAGGTTTTCGAGGCTCTTATGGAGCGAATTACCGAGGCCACGATCGAATACCTCGACATGCAGATCAAGGCGGGTGCCGAAACGGTGAAGCTGTTCGACAGTTGGGCAGGGTCGCTCAAGGGCGAGGATTTCCAGAAATATGCCGTGGCCCCGGCGAGGCGGATCATCACCGAATTGAAGACACGCCATCCGGGCGTGCCGATCATCGCCTTTCCGCGCGAAGGTGGTGACGGATACGTCGGGTTTCATGCCGCGACAGGGGCCGATTGCGTGGCCGTCGACGATTCCGTCACGGCGGAATGGGCGGCGGAGAACGTGCAGACGGCTGGATGCGTGCAGGGAAACCTCAAGTCTTCCCATATGGTTAGCGGAGGCGACGCCCTTGTGTCGGAAGTGCGCCGCATTCGCGATGCCTTCTCGAAAGGGCCGCATATCTTCAACCTGGGGCACGGAATCACACCCGATGCCGACCCGGACAATGTGGCGCTGATGATCGAGACGTTGCGGGAATCCGTGCCCGCCTGAGCCGGGGGGACGGCCCTGAGTCCGCATGTTCGAAGTGCAAAGACGTCGCCGGGTTTTGCGCAATGTGACGGGTGTTCTGTCAGGCAGGACATGACACCGGTTCGGGTCATCTTTCTGTGGCGAAGACAGCCGGTTGGCGCGTTTCGTACAATCCGGGGTAACTTTCGGAGCCGTCTTGTACAAATCGGGATATCGGCGAAACGGGGACCAAGGCGTCATGGACAGATTCGACGTCATCGTCATCGGCGGCGGGATGATGGGCGCGCCCTGCGCCCGCCATCTGGCGGAAGCCGGGCATTCCGTGGCCCTGATCGCGGCTCCTGAACCGAGCGACCGGACGACTTCGGGCGGACCCTTCGGCAGCCATTTCGACGCCGCGCGGATCACCCGGCGCGTGGCGAGCGATGCAGACTGGTCGCTGGCGTCGCGCCGGTCCATCGCGCGCTACCGCGATCTGGAGGCGCGGTCGGGGCGGACGATCTTCCGGGAGAGCGGAGCGGTGATGGCGGGGCCCGAGGTCGGGCCGATGTCGGATGTCACGCAGCGGTTCCTGTCGATTGCGGCGGCGTTGGACGATCCGCCGGAAAGGCTGGACACGGAGGCGGTTCGGGCCCGTCTCGGGATCGCCCTGCCCGCCGGGTCACTGGCGAGTTTCGAGGCAGCCCAAGGCGGCTGGATCGACCCGCGTGCGATGCGGGACGCGCAACAGGTTTTGGCCGTGACGGCGGGCGCTGCGCTGTTTGCGCAGGCGGCGGTGGCCCGGAACGGGGGCGTGGTCACGCTGGCGGACGGGACGCGGATTTCGGGCGGCCATGTGGTCGTGGCGACCGGGCCGCATGCCGCGTCGGACGGGTTCCTGCCCGCACGCCCGAGGATGAAGGTCTGGGCGCGGACGATTGCCTTTGCGCGTCTGTCGGAGGCGGAGCGGCTGCGGCTTGCGGATCTGCCCAGCTTGATCTGGGTGCCGGAGGGGTGGGATTACGACCTCTACATGTTGCCGCCGGTGCGCTACCCGGACGGGCGTTGGTATCTGAAGATCGGCGGGGAGGTCGATTCGGCAAGGATCCAGTCGGCGGACGAGATGGCCGCGTGGTTCCACGGTGCGGGCGATGCGGCAGTCGGCGCGCGTCTGCTGGAGGAGATGCGGCGCGTGTTGCCCGGTCTGGACGTCGCAGCGGCGCATACCGAGCCGTGCGCCGTGGCCTGGACCGAGACCGGATACCCCTACATCGACGCTGCGGGGGACGGGGTGACCGTGCTGTGC
>JBARXR010000365.1:0-4358 GCA_049647445.1 Jannaschia sp.
CAAAAACAGGGAGAAGATACATATGACCAAGCACGATACGGAATTGGCGCGAAGCGTTCACCCCGGCGCCCTGATGTACGCGGACGAACACAAGGCGGGCCATATGGACCGCCGCGAGTTCCTGACCCGCGCCACGGCCCTCGGCGTGTCGATCCCCGCCGCCTATGCACTGATCGGCGCGCAACCGGCGCAGGCGGATGGCCATGCGCAAAAGGGCGGCACGCTGCGCATGCAGAACGAGATCCGCGCACTCAAGGACCCTCGGACCTTCGACTGGCCGCAAATCGCCGCCGTCACCGCGGGCTGGCTTGAGCCGCTGATCGAATACAACAGCGACGGGACCTTCCGCGGCCAGCTTCTGGAAAGCTGGGAGGTGAACGACGACGCCACCGTCTATACGCTGAACGTGCGCCCGGGCGTCACCTGGAACAACGGCGATCCCTTCACCGCCGAACATGTCGCCTTCAACTTCGCCCGCTGGGCGGAACGCGACGCCGAAGGCAACTCGATGGCGGCGCGCGTCGCGACGCTGATCGATGAGGCGACGGGTCTCGCAAGCGAAGGGGCCATCGAGATCGTCGACGACCTGACCGTCCGCCTGAACCTCAATGCACCCGACATCACCATCATCCCGGGCATCTCGGATTATCCCGCGCAGATCATCCACCCCGACCAGAACGTCGACGATCTGGCCGGCCAGCCGCTGGGCACGGGCCGCTACCTTCCCGAAAGTCACGAGGTCGGCGTCAAGGCCGTGCTCGTGGTGAACCCCGACCACACGTGGTGGGGCGAAGCGGCCGGCTGGGGCGGTTACCTCGACCGGGTGGAATTCATCGACTACGGCACCGACCCGTCGGCCTATTTCAACGCGGCCGAATCCGATGAAATCGACGCGGTCTGGGAAAACACCGGAGAGTTCGTCGACATCTTCGACAGCATCGGCTGGCAGAAGTCCGAGATCGCCACCGGATCGACCCTGGTGATCCGTCCGAACCAGGACGCAGAGGTCAACGGCGTGAAGCCCTATGCCGACAAGCGCGTGCGTCAGGCGCTGGCCATGGCCTGCGACAACGCCATCCTGCTGGAACTCGGCAACGCCGGACGGGGCGTTCCCGCCAACAACAGCCACGTCGGCCCGATCCATCCGGAGCATGACCCCTCGGTCACCCGCATCCCCTTCGATCCCGCGGCGGCCAAGGCGCTGATGGAAGAGGCGGGCATGGGCGACTACGAACATGACCTGATCTCGATCGACGACGACTGGCGCCGCAACACCTGCGACGCGGCCGCGGCGCAACTGCGGGACGCGGGCATCCCTGTCAAGCGCACGATCCTGCCGGGCACCACGTTCTGGAACGACTGGACGAAGTATCCCTTCTCCGCGACCGACTGGAACCACCGCCCGCTCGGCACGCAGGTTCTGGCCCTCGCCTACAAGTCTGGCGTGGCGTGGAACGAGGCGGCCTTCGCGAACGCCGAGTTCGACAGCCTGCTGGCAGAGGCGAATTCCATCGCGGACGTCGACAGGCGCCGGACGGTGATGGGCCAGTTGCAGGCGATCATGACCGAGGAAGGCGTCGTCATTCAGCCCTACTGGCGCTCGCTCTATCGTCATTCGCGCGAGGGGGTGCAGGGGATGGAAATGCACATCGCGTACCTGACGCACATCTACAAGTGGTCGCTGGCCGCCTGACCGCACAGTGATCGGGCCGCGCGGCACGCCTGCCGCGCGGCCCTGTCGCGCACGAAGGCCCTGCCCGCCTTTTCGGCGGGCGACATCCGGAGACCCGATCCATGGCCATGTTCATCCTGCGCCGCGTGAGCGTGATGATCCTGACAGCGCTCTGCCTGACGTTCGTCGTGTTCTTTCTGACCAACCTGACGCCGAACCTCGAAAAGCTTGCCAAGACGCAGGCCAACGCCCGCATGTCGGACGATCAGGTCGTCTCGTGGCTTGATAATCGGGGCTACAACGACCCGATCCTCGTCAAATACGGGCGTTGGCTGGGCGTATTGCCCCATTTCACCCGAGAGGAGGGCGGCGAGGTCATCTATTCGCGCTGCGCCAACCCCGACGTGCCGGTCGAGGCGTCAGCCTCGTTCTGCGGCATCCTGCAAGGCTCCTGGGGCTGGTCCACCGTCTTTCAGAGCGGTGTCCTCGACATCCTGAGCGAGCGCGGCTGGCAGACGGCCAAGCTGATGTTCTTCGTGATGCTCGTGATGGTGCCCGGCGCGCTGATCCTCGGCGTGCTCGCCGGGATGCGCGAGGGGTCGAAGCTCGACCGCAGCCTGTCGACGGTCTCCATCGCCACCACCGCAACACCGGAATACGTCTCCGGCGTCATCTTCATCGCGGTCTTCGCCTCCTCCGCCGTGGGCCTGCGCTGGTTCAAGGGAACGGCAACCTCCGCGATGGACGGCATCACGTTCGAGAATTTCACCCTGCCGGTGCTCACCATCGCGCTCTACGGCATGGGATACATCGCGCGCATGACGCGGGCCTCCATGACCGAGGTCATGACCGCACAATACATCAGGACCGCCCGCCTGAAGGGCGTCAGCTTCGGACGGATCGTGATGCGGCACGCCCTGC
The DNA here is from genome assembly GCA_049647445.1 of Jannaschia sp. Lineage (GTDB taxonomy): Bacteria > Pseudomonadota > Alphaproteobacteria > Rhodobacterales > Rhodobacteraceae > Jannaschia. The sequence goes on from JBARXR010000365.1 coordinate 2,594, forward strand.
GCAACGCCCTGATCGCGCCCTTCACCGTCATCATGCTCCAGTTTCCGTGGCTCCTGAACGGTGTCGTCATCGTCGAGACCCTGTTCAACTACAAGGGCTTCGGCTGGACGCTCGTGCAGGCGGCGGGCAATAACGACATCGAACTCCTGCTCGGTGTCTCCATCATCTCGGTCGTGGTCGTTCTCGTCACGCAGCTGATCTCCGATATCGGCTACGTGTTCCTGAACCCGCGCATCCGCATCGCCTGAGGAGGACGCCCATGGAACCCCTGACCTGGACCGGTGACCTCGGGGACGTGCTCGACCCCATTCTGGGGCTCACGGCAACCGCCCTTCTGGTCACCTCGGCGCTCGCCATCGTGATGAGCTTTTTCTCGACCTCCGACCGGATCGTCGTGAACCCGGACGGCACCATCGCCGCGCAACAGGGCTTCGGCGGCATGGTAGGACGCGCCCAGACCTATGCCCTCTGGTCCGTGATCGCGACGGTCGTCGCCTACATCGTCACCGGCATGGTGGCCGGACACGAAGGCGGCGGCATCGTCGGCGGCATGACGCGGGCCTTCACGCCGGTCTGGTTTTCCCTGCTCGCCCTCTTTGCGGTCAGCATCGCCTTCAAGCGGACCCTCGGCCTCTATGGCAAGCTCTTCGACTCGACCATCGGGATGATCGGCTTCGGCCTCGTGATGTTCTGGGTCTTTACCGCCCTCTGGGCCGGGGCCTTCGACATGGTCTTCACCTTCGATCCTCTCAGCCAGGTCTCGGGCATGAAGAACGAAGGCCCGGGCGGTGCGCTGACCGGATCACCCGAGGGGGAATACGGCTTCTACCTGCTCGGCGGCGACAATCTCGCCCGCGACGTCTTCAGCCGCATGGTTCTCGGCAGCACCATCGTCGTCCAGATCGCGCCCCTCGCCACGCTCTTCGCCTTCATGGTCGGCATCACGCTCGGCCTGCCGGCGGGCTACTACGGCGGGCGGCTCGATACGGTCCTGTCATTCCTCGCGAACCTGATCCTCGCCTTTCCGGTGATCCTGCTCTTCTACCTGCTGGTCACACCCGAGATCGTGGCGACCGGTCTGCCGAACTACATGGCGATGGTTCTGTTCCTCGCGCCCATCGTGTTCTTCTCGGTCCTGATCAACTCCCGCTTCCGGACACAGCCCGCCAAGCGGAACCTCTATCTTGCGGTCACGCTCGGCGTGGGCCTCCTGCTCTACCTGTCGCTGGTCTCCGATCAATCGGCGGAACTGGCGCTCTTCCGCCTCTGGCCCGGGTTTCTCGACCTCTTCGACGTCTCCGGCCAGGTGCTGATCGTGTTCGTCTCCGTCGTCTTCGTGAACTCGCCCACCGTCTATCGGATCGTTCGGGGCCTGACCCTCGACATCAAGACCCGCGACTACGTGGCCGCCGCTCAGACACGGGGCGAGACGCCATGGTACATCATGCTCTGGGAAATCCTGCCCAATGCGCGCGGGCCCCTGATCGTCGATTTCTGCCTGCGCATCGGCTACACCACGATCCTGCTCGGCACGCTCGGGTTCTTCGGCCTCGGCCTGCCGCCCGAAAGCCCGGACTGGGGCTCGACGATCAACGAGGGCCGCAAGCTGCTGTCGGTCTACCCGCACCCCGCCATCGCCCCCGCGATCGCCCTGTTGTCGCTGGTGCTTGGCCTCAACCTGCTGGCCGACGGCCTGCGCGAAGAAAGCCTGCGGGACTGAGGGCCTTTCTTTCCGTCTCACGTATTCCGGGGGTCCGGGGGCCGC
>JBARXR010000366.1:0-4245 GCA_049647445.1 Jannaschia sp.
ACAAGCGCGGAATCAAGGCCGCAGGCCGCCGCGCCATCGTCGGGCCTCCCCCGGGCCCGGCGATTGGGTGAGGCTGGGTGCATTGTTCAAAGGTCGCGTTGGCGTCGTGGGATAAAGGGGCTGCCTCTTCCGGGGATCGCCAGTCCGAGGCCCGACGGTGGCTCGGCTTGGGGGTGGGGCGGCGGGGTGAACCCCGCCCTATGGGGCGGAACGTCTGCGTGGTGCGGGCATGAAAAAGGGCGGCACGGGGGCCGCCCTTGGTATTGTTCTGGGCGGACGCTCAGTTCAGCGCGGCGTCGGTGATGACGGAGGTCCAGGCGCCCTCGGGGGCCTCGGAGATCACGGGGTCGGAGCCACCGGCCAGCAGGGTGTCGACCGTGCGCTGGTAGTCGGCCTCGTCGAGCGATCCGTCGGAGCCTGCGGTCAGCTTGGCGATTTCTTCCATCATGCGCAGTTGGGCGGCCTCGGATTGCGCGCCGGTCTCGTCGTTCTCGATGATGATCTCGGCGGCCTCGGCGGGGTTCTCCTCGGCGTATTTCCAGCCCTGCATGGAGGCACGCACGAAGCGGGTCATCTTGTCGACGAAGGCCGGGTCGTCGAGGTTCTCTTCGAGCACATAGATGCCGTCCTCGAGGGTGGCGACGCCCATGTCCTCGTACTTGAAGGTCACGAGTTCATCGGGCGAGACGCCCGCGTCGAGGACCTGGCCGTATTCGTTGTAGGTCATGGTCGAGATGCAGTCGGCCTGGCGTTGCAGCAGGGGATCGACGTTGAAGCCCTGTTTCAGGACGGTCACGCCGTCCTCGCCGCCGTCGGTCGGGATGCCTTCCTGCGACATCCACGACAGGAAGGGGTATTCGTTGCCGAAGAACCAGACGCCGATGGTCTTGCCGATGAAATCCTGCGGGCCGGTGATGCCGGTGTCCTTCCAGCAGGTGAGCATGAGGCCGGAGGTCTTGAACGGCTGGGCGATGTTGACGACGGGCAGGCCCTTTTCGCGCGCCGCCAGTGCGGAGGGCATCCAGTTGAGCATGGCGTCCGCGCCGCCGCCGGCCAGGACCTGCGGCGGGGCGATGTCGGGGCCGCCGGGCAGGATGGTGACGTCGAGGCCCTCTGCCTCGTAGAAGCCCTTGTCCTGTGCGACGTAGTAGCCCGCGAACTGCGCCTGCGTGACCCACTGGAGTTGCAGTGTGACGCTGTTGGCGGTGTGGGCGTCGGCCATCGCACTGCCGGTCATGGCCAGCGCGAGGGCGGCGGAGGTGATCAGGTGTCTCATTGGTAGTCTCCCCTTGGGTGGTTCGGCGCGGGTGTCATCCCCGTGCTCTCTGTGATGGATGCCAGAATGTCAGGCGCCGTTCCAGCAGCGCGATCGCGCCGTAGGACAGGCTGCCCGCGATGGCGGCGGTGACGATGGAGGCCCAGACCATCGGAAGGTTCAAGCGCCCGACTTCGGTCGAGATGCGAAAGCCCATGCCGAGCGTGGGACTGCCGAAAAATTCGGCAACGATGGCCCCGATGAGGGCGAGGGTCGTCGCGATCTTGAGCCCGTTGAAGATGAACGGGAGGGCGGCGCGCAGGTTCAGGTAGCGCAGGGTCTGGCCGGGGCTGGCGCCGTAGGTGCGCATCAGGTCGCGCTGCATCGCCGTCGTGTCCGACAGGCCCCCGACGGTGTTCACGAGGACGGGGAAGAACACCATGACGACGACGACGGCGGCTTTCGATTCCCAGCCGAAGCCGAACCACATCACGAGGATCGGCGCGGTGCCGACGATGGGCAGGGCGGCCATGAACGTGCCGACGGGCAGCAGGCCCCGGCGCAGGAAATCGGAGCGGGCGACGAGGAGGCCCGTGGCGATCCCGGCCGCCGAGCCGATGATCCAGCCCGTGAGCGCACCCTTTAGGACGGTCTGCACGAAGTCGGCCCAGAGCGTGGACAGGTTCTCCGCGAAGGCCCCGGCGATGAGGGAGGGCGCGGGCAGGATGACGGTGGGGACGGCGTAGAGGCGCGCGGTGAGTTCCCACAGGATCATCAGGGTGAGGCCGAAGACGGTCGGTGGCAGCCAGCGCGGCGCGCCGGTGCGCGTCAGGATCACGTTTCCCGCCCAGAGCGTGATCCAGACGGCGAACAGGGCGGCCAGGCGCCAGTCGAGGAGCCCCGCCACGAAGCCAAGTGTGCCCGTTGCGACGAAGGCCCGCCAGAACGGAGAGGGGATGCCGAAGGTCATCGTGCCAGCCCCATGCGGGTCAGGGTGACGCGTTCGGCCCATGCGATGATCGCCACCAGTCCCGCCGCGACGATGGCCGCCCCGAACAGCGCGGACCAGATCTGAACCGTCTGGCCGTAGTAGCTGCCCGCAAGGAGGCGCGCGCCAAGGCCCCGGACGGCGCCGGTCGGCAACTCGCCGATGATGGCCCCGACGAGCGCGGCTGCGACGGCGATCTTGAGGGAGGCGAACAGATACGGCAGGGAAGACGGTAAGCGCAGGCTTACCAGTGTGCGCAGGCCGGAGGCATTCCATGTCCGCATCAGGTCGAGGTCGGCGGTTGCGGGCGCGCGCAGGCCCTTCACCATGCCGACCGTCACCGGGAAGAACGACAGGTAGGCGGAAATGATGGACTTCGGGATCAGGCCCTGCAGGCCGATGGAGTTCAGGACGACGATGATCATCGGCGCGATGGCCAGGATCGGGATCGTCTGCGACGCGATGGCCCAGGGCATCACCGACAGGTCCATGACGCGGCTGTGGACGATGCCGATGGCCAGCAGGATGCCCGCCAGCGACCCTATCGCGAAGCCGAGGAGCGTGGGGCCGAGCGTGATGCCCGCGTGAAACACGAGGCTGCGGCGGGACGTCACGTTCTGGCCGACGGTGGTGTCCCACAGCTCGGCGACGACCTGATGCGGGGACGGCAAGCGCGCGCGCTCCTGTCCGAAGGCACGCTCCAGCGCCGGAGCCGGATTGGCGATGGCGATCGCGAGGCCCGACATGTCGCGCCGCTCTGCCGCGGAACCGGGCGTGATCGCGACGCCCGTGCGTTCTGCTTCGAGCACCGATTGCTGGGCGTTCATCGGGATACAAGCCAGATACCAGAGCGCCACGAGGGTCGCGACGATCGTCAGAACGGGCAGGACCCGGTGACGCACCGCCCGGAGGACGCGCGAGGCGCGTGCGGGACGGGGCCGCGGCGGATTGGCTGCGGCGGTCATGACCGCCTCCTGCGACGGCGCGGCGGGCGGGACCTGGTCTTGAGTATTTGAAGACCCGTGATGCAGACCGGGCGCCCATCGAGGTGAACGCGCGGGCCTGTCATCACGGGTCCGGAAATACGCATGAGCCCGGTGGCATCGGACCGCGTCTTTACCGGATGTCCACGGCTTTCGACATATGCCGTCCCGGAGGTACAGGCTGGAGAGCCGATGACCGTGACCCGTGATGCGGGGGGGCCTTGCCTCCCCGTGTCCACCTTGTCAGCGGCGCGCCCGGTCATCGCCGCCACCCCGTCCGGAGTTCCGGCACGCCGTCATCGGGCAGGGCGCAAGCGGGTGCGTCCTTGGCGGTGATGCGGCGGAGGATCATCGTGGCGCGCGCCAGCGGCGGAAGATGCGCCACAGGGACAACAGGATCACCGCCCCCGCGATCCCGGCGATCAGGCGGTTCGCGGACAGCTCGGCGAAGCGCTCCGCCGTCAGGAACCAGATGGCGACCGCGATGCCGAGCAGGTCGCCGAGGGTCTGGCCGGTCTGGCGGTTCACGCGGCGGCCCAGTCGTAGCGCAGGTCGGGCAGGCCTTCCTCGTTGTCGCCGTCGCTACGGTCGGTGACGGTGAACCGGTGCCGTTCGTAGAAACGTCGCGCGCCGTGGTTTGCCTGAAAGGTCCAGAGGCCGAGGCGCCCGGAGGCGGTTTTTGCCAGTGTCAGCAGGCGTGCGCCAAGTCCCGCGCACCGTGCGTCGGCGGCAAGGTAGAGGGCGGTCACGGTTCTGTCTTCCGTGTCGAGGGCGAGGAACCCCGCGACGGGCGTGCCCGCGACCCAGACGCGGCGGCGCGGCAGCACAACGTCGCGGTAGTGGCGCAGAACGTCGTCAGCCGGGTGGATGCGCGGCAACCACGGCGTCGCGTCGATCCAGGCGTTCAGGATCGCGGCGCAGCCGGGGGCGTCGGCCGGAGTGGCCTCGTGGATATGGGGGACGGAGGGCGTCATCGCCGCCGGACGTGGTGACCGAAATCGCGCCACCCGAGCCAGAAT
>JBARXR010000367.1:0-5048 GCA_049647445.1 Jannaschia sp.
GTCCGCACGCCTGTGCAAGCGCCCGGCGAGGGCAGGCCGGGGCCTGTCCGAGCCGGGCGCTCTCGCCCTCACTCCGCCGGGATCGCCCCCGCCTCGCGGGCCAGTGGCACCTTCAGGTGGACCAGCATTTCCTTGGGGCAGATCTGCACGAAATTGCCCAGCTCCGCCGCCCAGTCCGACAGGATCAGGCGCGCCTTCCGGCTCTGGGTTTCGACCGCATGGCGCTCCACCAGCCCGCGCAACTGCGCCTGCCAGTGGTCGACGGTCACCGGGCAGGTAACCAGCGTCTCCATGTTCATCAGGGCCGCCGCCTCGCCCTTTGGATCATAGAGATACGCCATCCCCCCGGTCATGCCCGCGCCGAAGTTCGCGCCGATCGCGCCCAGGATCACGGCGACGCCGCCTGTCATGTACTCGCAGCCGTTTGAGCCACAGCCCTCGACCACGACCGACGCGCCCGAATTGCGCACCGCGAACCGCTCGCCCGCGCGTCCCGCCGCAAAGAGATAGCCGGCCGTCGCGCCATAAAGGACCGTGTTGCCGATGATCGTGTTCTCGTCGGCCTTCAACGCAGACGCCATGGGCGGACGCACCACGATGGTGCCCCCCGACAGGCCCTTGCCGACATAGTCGTTGGCATCGCCCGACACCTCCAGCTTCAGGCCGGGGGCGAGGAAGGCGCCGAGCGACTGCCCGGCCGACCCTTGCAGCTTGACGGTCAGGTGGTCGGGCTGCAGCGCGTTGCGCATCCCGAACTTCGACACGATGTGGCTCGATGTGCGGGTGCCGACGCTGCGCAGGGTGTTCTGCACCGCATAGGACAGCTGCATCTTCTCGCCGTCGTTGAGGAACCGCGCCGCATCCTGCACGATCTGTGCGTCCAGCGTATCGGGAACCGGATTGCGTGGCTTGTTGCGATCGTAAGTGATGGTCTCGGCCCCATCGACGGTGATCAGCAGCGGGTTCAGGTCGAGATCGTCCAGATGCGCCGAGCCGCGCGACACCTGCGTCAGCAGGTCCGCCCGCCCGATCACGTCCTGCAGCGACCGCGCACCGATCTCGGCCAGGATCTCCCGCACCTCCTGCGCATAGAAGGTGATCAGGTTGACGACCTTGTCCGCCGTCCCCGTAAACTTCTTGCGCAGGGCCTCGTCCTGCGTGCAGACGCCCACCGGACAGGTGTTCGACTGGCACTGCCGCACCATGATGCAGCCCATGGAGATAAGCGCGGCGGTGCCGATGCCATACTCCTCGGCGCCCATCATCGCGGCCATCACGATGTCGCGCCCGGTGCGCAGGCCACCATCGGTGCGCAGCGTGACCCGCTCGCGCAGCTTGTTCATCGCCAGGACCTGATGCGCCTCGGTCAGGCCCATTTCCCACGGCAGGCCCGCGTATTTGATCGAGGTCGCGGGGCTGGCCCCGGTCCCGCCGTTGTGCCCAGAGATCAGGATCACGTCGGCCTTGGCCTTGGCCACACCGGCGGCGATGGTGCCGACGCCGCTGGACGCCACCAGCTTCACCGTCACCTTGCAGCGCGGGTTGATCTGCTTGAGGTCATAGATCAGCTGCGCCAGGTCCTCGATCGAATAGATGTCGTGGTGCGGCGGCGGCGAGATAAGCGTGACACCCTTGGTCGAATGCCGCAGCCGCGCGATTAGGTCGGTGACCTTCATGCCGGGCAATTGTCCGCCCTCGCCGGGCTTGGCGCCCTGCGCGACCTTGATCTCCAACTCCTCGCAATGGTTCAGGTATTCGGCGGTCACGCCAAAGCGTCCCGAGGCCACCTGCTTGATCTTGGCGGACGGGTTGTCGCCGTTCGGCTCCGGCACGAAATGCGCCGGGTCCTCGCCACCCTCGCCGCTGTCGGACTTGGCGCCGATCCGGTTCATCGCCACGTTCAGCAGCTTGTGCGCCTCGGGCGACAGCGCCCCCAGCGACATGCCCGGCGTGACGAACCGCTTGCGGATCGACGTGATGCTTTCGACCTCCTCGATCGGGATCGGCTTGCCCATCGGCTTGATCGCCAGCAGGTCGCGCAGATGGATCGGGGGGTTCGACTTCATCGCATGGCTGAACTGCTTCCAGAGCTCATACGAGCCCCGGTCGCAGGCCGCCTGCAGCATGTGCATCGTCTGCGCTTCCCAGGCATGTTTCTCGCCCGACCGCCGCGCCTTGTAGAACCCGCCGATGGGCAACACGTTCGTCGCCTGCGACCGCCAACCGGCGGCGTGGACACCTTCGACCTTGCGCTGCAATCCGTTCGTGCCGATGCCTGAAATCCGCGACAACATGCCGGGGAAATACTCGGCGCACATGGCGCGCGACAGGCCGACCGCCTCGAAGTTGAGACCGCCGCGATACGAGGAGATCACGGAAATTCCCATCTTCGCCATGATCTTGAGCAGACCCGCGTCGATGGCCTGACGATAGCGGCCCACCGCCTCCGTCAGGGTGCAGTCGAGCAATCCCTTCTCGATCCGGTCGGCAAGGCTGTCCTGCGCCAGGTAGGGGTTCACCGTCGTCGCTCCACAACCCACCAGCACGGCGAAGTAATGCGGATCTATGCATTCCGCCGACCGCACGTTGAGCGAACACAACGTCCGAAGGCCCTTGCGGGTCAGCCATGAATGGACCGCGCTGGTCGCCAGGATCATCGGCATCGGCACGCGGTCCTCGCCCTGGAACCGGTCGGACAGCACGATATGGCCCGAGCCCGAGCGCACCGCATCCTCGGCCTCCGCCCGGATCCGCTCCAGCCCGTCGCGAAGCGCCCCGGCATCCCCTCCGGCGGGAAAGGTGCAGTCGATGGTCGTGACCGAATCCTCGAAATGGTCGAACATCGCCTGGAACTGTGCGTTGCCCACGAACGGCGATTCGAGCACGAGGATCTCGGTCTGCGACCCATCCTCGTCCAGCACGTTCTTGAGGTTCCCGAACCGGGTCTTGAGGCTCATCACGCGAAATTCGCGCAGCGAGTCGATCGGCGGGTTCGTGACCTGCGAGAACGCCTGCCGGAAGAAATGGCTCAGCGGGCGATACTTCTCCGAAAGGACGGCACTGGGCGTGTCGTCCCCCATCGAGGCCAGCGTCTCCTTGCCGTCCTCCGCCATCGGCGCGAGGATCTGCTCCAGCTCCTCCACCGAATAGCCCGCAGCGATCTGCCGCTTGCGCAACTCCGGCCCCGAATGGATCGCGGTCTCGGCAACGTTCTTGGTGACATCCTCGAGGTCGGTGATCTTCTCGACCCAGTCGCCGAACGGACGCTCGGCGGCCAGCTTGTCCTTCAGTTCAGCGTCGTGGAACAGCTTGCCGGTCTTCATGTCGACCGCGATCATCTGGCCCGGACCAAGCGCGCCCTTCTCGACCACGGTGCCCTCGTCCACCGGCACCATCCCGGCTTCAGATCCCGCGATCAGAAGGCCGTCGCCCGTCACCGTGTACCGCATCGGCCGCAAGCCGTTCCGGTCCAGCCCCGCGCAGACCCAGCGCCCATCGGTCATGGCCAGCGCTGCGGGGCCGTCCCACGGCTCCATCACGGCGTTGCAATAGGCGTACATGTCGCGCCAGGCGGGCGGCAGTTCGACCGCCGCCTGCGACCACGACTCGGGGACGAGCATGGTCTTGGCCATCGGCGCACTGCGCCCGGCGCGCACCAGCACCTCGAACACCGCATCGAGCGCGGCGGAATCGCTCGCCCCCTGCGGAATGATCGGCTTGATGTCCGCCGCGTTGTCCCCGAACGCCGCCGAGGCCATCCGGATCTCGTGGCTCTTCATCCAGTTGACGTTGCCCTTGAGCGTGTTGATCTCGCCGTTGTGCGCCAGCATCCGGAACGGCTGTGCCAGCCACCACTGCGGGAAGGTGTTGGTCGAATACCGCTGGTGATAGATCGCGAACGACGACGTGAACCGGTCGTCCTTGAGGTCCGGATAGAACTCGGCGACCTGCTCGGCCAGCATCATGCCCTTGTAGATGATCGACCGGCACGACAGCGACGCGAGGTAGAGCCCGGGCAATTGCGCCGCGATGGCGGCCTTCTCGATCCGCCGCCGGATCACATAGAGGTCCCGCTCGAACGCGACCGCGTCGACGCCCTTCACGTTCGAGATCAGGATCTGCTCGATCTCGGGCCGCGTCTGGTTCGCCTTCTCGCCCAGCACCTCGATGTTCACCGGCACATGGCGCCAGCCATAGATGTAATAGCCCATCCGCAGAACCTCGGTTTCCACGATGGTCCGGCAGGTTTCCTGGCCGGTGAAGTCGTTGCGCGGCAGGAACACCTGGCCCACGGCCAGCATCTGGTCGGGATGCGGCTCATGCCCGGTGCGCCGCACCTGGTCGTAAAAGAACTCCACCGGGATCTCCACGTGGATGCCCGCGCCGTCGCCCGTCTTGCCGTCGGCGTCCACCGCACCCCGGTGCCAGATCGCCTTGAGCGCGTTGATCCCCGCCTCGACGACCTTGCGCGACTTGCGCCCCTTGATGTCGACGACCAGGCCCACACCGCAGGAGGCATGCTCGGATTCCTCGTGATAGAGACTGTTTGCCCCCATCGCGGCACGCATCTCGACCTGCTCGCGCTCCCAGTCGGTGAAATAATGGGTCATCATGCGTCTCCTTCTGAGGTGAGGGAATTGGCGACAAAGGGGTTCGTGGCCTCATAGGCCGCGCGCGTTCCGGTGGCGTGATCGCCTGCCAGACGCGCGTGACGGGCGGCCACGTCGACATAGATCTCGGAAATCAGCGGAAACTCCGCCGCCGCCGGAAAAGCGCCCGGCACGAATTCATAGTCACTGTCCGGCCCGTCGTTGCGCAGCCACAGATGGCTGCCGCAGACGGGACAGAACGCGCGCGTCGCGAACGGGCTCGACCGGAACTCCGTGACGGCACCGGTGACGGTCACGGCGGCGGCACTGGCCTCGAATCCGGCGAAAGACGTGCCGGACCACGTGCGGCACAGGCGGCAATGGCAGGCGCCGACCGCGGCGACATAGGCACCCGACACGGCGATGCGGACCGCGCCGCACAGGCACGCGCCCTGCAGG
>JBARXR010000368.1:0-12074 GCA_049647445.1 Jannaschia sp.
GTTCCGACCGATGCGAAGATCGCGCCCGCGATCAGGGTCAGCCAGGCCAGCGTTGCCGCCGCACCGCGCTTGTCATCGGGCGCGGACATCGCCAGCAGGGCAAGGAAGGACGTTCCCGCCGCACCGATCCCGATGCCGATGGCCGCATAGGCCACGACCCAGACCGCAAGCGCCACACCTGTGGGCAGGCCGACCGCCCAGGCCGCCGCAAGGACGCCCGCGCCCAGCAGCGCCATTCCCGCAAGGATCACCGGAACGCGACGGCCCGCGCGGTCTGACCGATGGCCCCACGCGGGACGCGACAGTTGGACGGCGTAGTGAAGGGCCACCAGCACGCCGGGCAACAGCGCGGGCAGCGCCAGTTCGACCGTCATCAGGCGATTGAAGAGGTTGACGGGCAGGGCGGCCATGCCACCGATGGCGGCATTCACGAGGCAGAGCCGAGCGATGCCGCCCCAGCCCATCTAGAGGCCCGCCAGGGCGACGGCGGCGACCATCATCCCGGCCACCGAGCCAAGAACCCCGGTGCCGTTGAACCAGGGTGCCAGCCGTTCCGGATCGCGCAGCATCTTGCGCATCGCGGCCAGTTGCACCGCGACCAGCGCGGCGATGATCGCCGCATGGATCGGGCACTCCCACGCGATCAGAAGCGCGATCACCGCCACCTGCGGCAGCGCCATGATCCAGCAGGCGACGCGCGCGGCGCGGTCTGGCCCAAGGGTGACGGGCAGGGAGTTGAGGCCCATCTGCCGGTCGCCTTCCAGCGCCTTGAAATCGTTGAAGGTCATGATGCCGTGCGCGCCGATGCCGTAAAGCAGGGCCACGGCGATCACCCGGGTGTCGGGCATACCGGCCGCAAGGATGGCGGCGCCGGTGATCCAGGGCAGGGTTTCATAGGACAGGCCGCACAGCCCCGGCCCCCACCATCCCGACCGCTTGGCGCGGATCGGCTCCGCCGAATAGGCCCAGGCGGCGGCGACGGCCAGAATCGTCGCGCCAAAGCCCCAGGGCCCCAGCAGCGATCCGACGAGCAGCGACAGCACGGTCATGGCAAGCGCGATCCACAGACCCCAACGGCCCGGGACACGTCCCGACGGGATCGGACGATCCGGTTCGTTGATGGCGTCCACGTGCCGGTCGCACCAATCGTTCGCCGCCTGCGACATCCCGCAGACCACCGGGCCCGCAAGCACGATGCCGAGCGCCACCAGCGCAGGTTGCGACGCGGGCGATACGCCCGACGACACGACGCCGCACAGATAGGCCCACATGGGGGGAAACCACGTGATCGGTTTGATCAGGCGGAGCAGGGCCGACGGTTCGGGAAATCGGCGAGGCTGTAAGGCTGTCGTTACACTCATGTCTGTACCGTAGACGATACACCCGAGTCGTAACAAGACATTTACACGTCCGGAGACGGGCCTATTCGTCGCGTTGCAGCAGGCCGTATTTCCGCAGCTTGACGTAAAGGCTCTGTCGGCTGAGGCCAAGCATCTCGGCGGCCGCGACCCGGTTGTTCTTGGTCAGCTCCACGGCGGTCTCGATGCACTGCTTCTCGACCACATCCGTCATCGACGCCACGATATCGCGGAGCGTCGCCGATCCGACCAGCGACATCGCGTTGGCGATGCCTTCGGATTCCGCGCCGTTCGCTTCGCCCGCTGCCGCCGCATCGCGGATCGCTCCGCTCCGGCCGATACCGCGCAGGACGAAACCGTGGATCGGCTGGCCTGTCGGATCGGTCAGCGCCGTTGCGGAAATCTCGACCGACATGTGAGAGCCATACCGGGTGATCAGCCGCGTTGAATAAGGTCCGACCTGCTGGTTGTCCGTGATGACCTTGAGGTCGACACTGCCCCGCGACAGCAGGTCCACCATGGACCGTCCCCGCAGGTCCGACACGGAATCCACATCCATCAGGGACAGGAACGCGTCATTGGCCTGGGTGATCCGATGGTCTGCATCGCTGAAGACGATCGCGTCGCGACCGTTGCGGTAGAGATCGAGCAACCGGTCCATCAGCGGCTCGTTCGCCGTCCCGCCGACCGCTGCGGTATCGCCCTGCGACAGCTTGCACAGAAGGACACGCTCGCCTGCATTGCGGAACAGGATCGGGACGATTGCCACGTCCTCCATGCTGCGGCGCATCGGGACATGCAGCGCCTCGACCGTGTCGTCCTGGGCCACCTTGCACAATTCATCGATGAACTCGGCCCGGCGACGGCCCTCGAACTCCTGCGTGAAGGCGCCGCCGATCAGCGATTGCTGCGGCCCGCCCATCAGGCGCGCCGCGCCATGATTGAGATCGAGGATTCGTCCGCTCTGCACATCCACCAGCGCCACCGCCTCGCTGGTTGCCTCGAGAAGCACGCGGTACCGTGTTTCGAAGACGCGCTGCGCCTCGTAATCCTTCTCCAGCGCCAGTTGCGCCCGCACCAGCCGCTGCTGCAACTCGGCCACGGGCCGCAGATCGCGCCCCAGCATCAGGATCCGCCCGTCCCGTCCCGTCGGGTGCAGGGTATAGCGGACCGGAAAATCCCAGACCGCCCCATCCATGTGGTTCACCTCGATCGATTCGGGCCGCGACGTGTTCTGGTCGCTGACGGCCGCCAGCTGGGCCATGACCTTGCGCTGGCTGTCCGGGGCCAGGAACTCGGTGATCTTGCGGCCGTCCCAATGGCCGACCCGGCCGAGCGCGGAATTCAGGGGGTTCGTCGTCACCGACACGATCGTCCCGCTTTCGGACACGACGATCGCGAGGTCGGCGGCGGTCGCCACGATGTCGCCGAAGTGCTCGGGCGCAATACGCGGGCCGGAACGCTCGTTCCAGAAATCGCTTTCCCGGGTATTCATTTTGCGCACCTCAGCCAAATTGTCGTGTGAAAATCTGCGCCGCCTAGACAGGCTTGAACGCCACTTCATGAACCGTGTCAGATAGGTCGAAATTGCAAAATTTCAACGCCTCGCCCAAATCGTTTGTCGCAAAGTCCGCGCCGACGTTCAGATAGCCCGAAGGGTCGTCCGGATGCGCCGGGCCGCCGATGACAATCGGAATTGCATGGGGCACGCCGCGGCGGAGCGACTCGACCAGTTCCGGCGCCCGGGCGAGCGACCGGTAGCTGGCCACGGAAATCATGATCGCGGACGGCACCACCCGGTTGATCAGGCTGACCAGTTCCCGCGCACCCACCCCCGACATCAGGCGCGTCGGCGCGCCCATCGTCCGAAGCTGCTCGGCGGCGAACACGGCCGGCAGGCTGTGCTGCTCCCAGGGCGGGACGACCATGACGACCGACTTCGCATCGGCGGACGGCAGGCTGAATCGGCCCATGGAACGCACGAAATCCTGCAGGCGCGTGGCCGCGATCGTCACGTCCACGAACGACAGCCGGTCGCTGTTCCAGCCGGTTTCCAACAGCCGGGCGACGTCCGGAAAGATCCGCCCGACCAGAAGATCCGACAGCCGCATGTTCTGACGCGCCTCCTCCATCAGGATGCGCCGGGGCGTGTCGTCACTGCTCAGGAAAACCCGTTCCATCGTCGGCATCATGGCCGTCAGCACGGCGTCGTCCGGCCTGGTCGTGCGCAACATGGACACGATGCGCTGGACGCAATCGACCATCGCGCCGGAGGATGTCGACTCCAGGCCGCGCGGAATCATGACTTTGGTATTGCTTCCCATGGCACGCGCCCCCGCTTCCAGTCGCATACGATCATTCTGACTAGAACGTCTGACCATTTGAATGTCAATCCAGCGTGACATTTCTTCCCCGAAGACGGCTATCGCACGTGACAACCGCTTTCCGAATATGTAACTTCAAGTTGACAACTATAGCGTCAATACGATGTTACTTGAGACAGAAGGGGGGGAGTCGACTCGATGAATGTTTCCGACCGAACCGATACACGCCGACGGCTCTACACGCCCGAAGAACGAGTCCGCCGGGACGGAAGCGTCTGGACCCTCGTTCAGGGCATTCTCGCGCCGGTGCAGTTCCTCGTGTTCCTCGTCTCCCTCACGCTCGTGGTGCGCTACCTTCTGACCGGGTCCGGCTACGAGGTCGCGACCCTGTCGATCGTCGTCAAGACGGCGACCCTGCTCGCGATCATGGTCACGGGCTCGATCTGGGAGAAGGTCGTCTTCGATCACTGGCTCTTCGCGCCTGCCTTCTTCTGGGAGGACGTCGTCAGCTTCGGCGTGATCGCACTCCACCTGACCTATGTCTGGATGCTTCTGGACGGGGGCTTCGGGCCGCGCGCCGAGATGTTCTGCGCCCTCGCGGCCTATACCGCCTATGTCGTCAACGCCGGACAATTCATCTGGAAGCTGCGCATGGCCCGCCTCGACGTCGCCCCGGAGGTGTCCGCATGAACGACCATTCGCCCATCGGATGCACCGATACCCCCATCATCCGGGAGCGCGGCCAGCATGAGGTCTTCTGCGGGCTGACCGGCATCATCTGGTTGCACCGCAAGATGCAGGACGCCTTTTTCCTCGTCGTCGGCTCGCGCACCTGTGCGCACCTGCTGCAATCGGCGGCGGGCGTCATGATCTTCGCCGAGCCGCGCTTCGGCACCGCCATCCTCGAGGAGGGCGATCTGGCCGGCCTCAAGGACGCCAACGAGGAGCTGGACCGCGAAGTGGCCCGCCTTCTGACCCGCCGCCCCGATATCAGGCAACTCTTCCTCGTCGGGTCCTGCCCGTCGGAAGTGATCAAGCTCGACCTCGCACGCGCCGCGGAACGCCTGTCCGTCAGCCACGCGCCCCACGTCCGCGTCCTGAATTACTCCGGCTCCGGGATCGAGACGACGTTCACCCAAGGCGAAGACGCCTGTCTCGCGGCCATGGTGCCCGGCCTTGAGACCACCGCGACCGCGAGCCTTCTGCTGGTCGGCGCACTGCCCGACGTGGTCGAGGATCAGGCGCGCGGCCTGCTCGCCGCCATGGGAGTCGAGAACGTCTCCGTTCTGCCGGGTCGTCGCGCGGACCTCGACCCGGTCATCGGCCCGAACACGAAATACGCCCTGCTGCAGCCGTTCCTCGGGGATACGTCCGCCGAACTCGACAAGCGCGGCGCGACCAGAATTGCCGCGCCGTTCCCCTTCGGCGAAGAGGGCACGACTTTGTGGCTGCGTGCCGTGGCCGATGCCTTCGGCGTCCCGGCCGAGACCTTCGAGGCGGTGACGGCGGCCCCGCGCGCCCGCGGCCGGAAGGCAATCGCGGCCGCGGCCGAGACCCTGTCCGGCAAGACGGTGTTCTTCATGCCCGACAGCCAGCTGGAAATCCCGCTGGCCCGTTTCCTGACCCGCGAATGCGGAATGGAGGCGATCGAGGTCGGCACGCCGTTCCTGCACTCCACCATCATGTCGGATGAATTGGCGCTGCTTCCGGCGGGTCCGCGGATCTCCGAGGGGCAGGACGTGGATCTGCAACTCGACCGCGTCCGCGCCGACCGCCCGGACCTCACGATCTGCGGCCTTGGCCTTGCCAACCCTCTGGAGCGTGAGGGCCTGACGACCAAGTGGGCCATCGAACTGGTGTTCACGCCCGTGCACTTCTACGAGCAGGCGGGGGATCTGGCGTCGCTCTTTGCGCGTCCGATCCGGCGCAAGGCGCTGTTGTCGGTGGCCGCCGAATGAAGCTGACCGTCTGGACATACGAGGGCCCGCCCCACGTCGGCGCGATGCGCGTCGCAACCGGGATGGAAGGTCTGCACTACGTGCTGCACGCGCCGCAGGGCGATACCTATGCCGACCTGCTGTTCACGATGATCGAACGACGCGGCAAGCGCCCGCCGGTCACCTACACCACCTTTCAGGCCCGCGATCTTGGTGCGGACACCGCGACCCTGTTCAAGGATGCCTGCCTCGCCGCCTACGCGCGCTACAAGCCCGAGGCGCTGATCGTCGGCGCGTCCTGCACCGCCGAACTGATCCAGGATGATCCCGGTGGCCTCGCCGAAAGCATGGGGCTGCCGATCCCGGTGATCGCGCTGGAGCTGCCCAGCTATTCCCGCAAGGAACTCTTCGGCACCGACGAGACCTTCTACCAGCTCTGCCGCGCCCTGGCAAAGCCCTGCGACCGGACACCCGAAGTCACCTGCAACATCCTCGGCCCGACCGGTCTCGGCTTCCGGCACCGCGACGACGTGATCGAGGTGACGAAGCTGCTCGAGGCGATGGGCATCGCCGTCAACGTGGTCGCGCCGATGGGGTCGCGCCCCTCCGACCTCGCGCGTCTGGGCGCCGCGCACTTCAACGTCGTCCTCTATCCCGAACACGCCGAGGCCGCCGCCCGCTGGCTGGAGCGGGAGCATGGCCAGCCGTTTACCACGACCATTCCGATCGGCGCGAAGGCCACCGAACGTTTTGTACAAAACGTGGCAAAGCTCGCCGGAGTTACCCCCAGATTGGACAAGACCGACCTGCGCCAGCCGTGGTGGAGCGCCTCCGTCGACAGCACCTATCTGACCGGCAAGCGCGTCTTCATCTTCGGCGACGCGACCCACGTCATGGCCGCCGCGCGCGTCGCGCGCGACGAGATGGGCTTCGAAGTTGCGGGCCTCGGCTGCTACAACCGCGAATTCGCCCGTCCCGTCAGGGCCTTGGCGAAGGAGTTCGGGATCGAGGCGCTGATCACCGACGACTATCTCGAAGTCGAGCAGGCGATTGCCGCCCTTGCCCCCGAGATGATCCTCGGCACGCAGATGGAGCGCCACATCGGCAAGCGGCTGGGCATCCCCTGCGCCGTGATTTCTTCGCCCGTCCATGTCCAGGATTTCCCCGCAAGGCATTCACCGCAAATGGGAATCGAGGGTGCAAACGTGCTGTTCGATACCTGGGTCCATCCGCTTGTCATGGGGTTGGAGGAGCATTTGCTGACGATGTTCCGCGACGATTTCGAGTTTTCCGACGCGGCAGGACCCTCGCACCACGGCGGGCACGCGAGCGCCGTCGAAGCCGGGGGACCAGCTCTCCGGACGGCGCGGGATAGTTCTGACGGGCAGAAGACGATCGAGGAGATCGTCTGGGGTCCCGCCGCCGAAAAGGAATTGCGCAAGATCCCGTTTTTCGTGCGTGGCAAGGCCCGGCGGAACACCGAAGCCTACGCCGCGGACCGCGGCGTCTCCGAAATCAGCGTCGAGACGCTCTACGAAGCGAAGGCCCATTATGCGCGGTGACGGTCCCTTCCCCGCGGGCGCCCGCCCGTACCGCGTGGCCATCGTGACGCTGGACCCGCTTGCCGCCGGTCCCATCGCGCGCGTCGCGCCCGCGATCCAGGCCGAGTATCCGGATGTCGAGATCAGCGTCCACGCTTCTGGCGAATGGGCCGAGACGCCCGGGACGCTGGAGGCCGCGAAGGCCGCCGTGGCCGAGGCCGATATCATCGTCTGCGGCCTCTTGTTCATCGACGAGCACGTGCAGGCGATCCTGCCCAGTCTTCTGGCGCGCCGCGACCATTGTGACGCCGTCGTCGGCATGGTGTCCGACCCGTCCATCGTCAAGTTGACCCGGATGGGCGATCTGGACATGGCAAAGCCGACGTCGACCGCGATGCAGCTGCTGAAAAGCCTGCGGGGCGCAAAGTCGCCCAGCGGGTCGTCCGGCGAGAAGCAGATGAAGATGCTGCGCCGCCTGCCCAAGATCTTGCGGTTCGTGCCCGGAAAGGCGCAGGATCTGCGCGCCTGGTTCCTGTCGATGCAATATTGGCTGGGTGGATCGGATGAGAACTTCGAGGGGCTGCTGCGACATCTGCTGGGCCGCTATGCGCCGGGCATCGAAATGCAGGCCATGGCGCCGGTCGAATACCCGGAGGTCGGGCTGTATCATCCCGACACCGGCATCGTCGGCGACGTGTCGCGGATCAAGGCGAAGGGTGAGGTCACGATCGGCCTGCTGTTGATGCGATCCTACGTGCTGGCGCGCGATACCGCCCATTACGACCATGTCATCCGCGCCTATGAAGCCAAGGGCATTCGTGTCCTGCCCGCGTTCTCTGGCGGCCTTGACATGCGGCCCGCGATCGACCGTTATTTTTCCGACGGACGCATAGATGCGTTGGTCAGCCTGTCCGGCTTCAGCCTCGTGGGTGGCCCGGCCTACAACGACAGCCCCGCTGCGGTCGAGGCCCTGAATGCCCTCGATGTTCCGTACGTCGCCGCGCACCCGCTCGAATTCCAGACGCTCGGTCAGTGGGGCCGGTCCGAACAGGGTCTCGGCCCGGTCGAGACGACGATGCTGATCGCCCTTCCGGAGATCGACGGCGCGACAAATCCGACGGTTTTTGCCGGACGGCATGGAAGCGAGGGTTGCGACGGTTGCGCCCGCCGGTGTGCCGGAGCGAACAGCCGCCGGATGGCCCCTTGCCCGGAGCGGATCGACATGCTGGTCGCGCGGTCGGAGCGTCTCGCCCGCCTGCGCCGGTCCGATGCCGCCGACCGCAAGGTGGGCGTCGTTCTGTTCAACTTCCCGCCGAACGCCGGTGCCAGCGGAACGGCGGCCTATCTGTCCGTCTTCGAAAGCCTGTTCAACACGCTCCGCCGCCTCAAAGCCGAGGGTCATACCGTCGACATGCCCGAAAGCGTCCATGCCCTGCGCGATATCGTGCTGGGCGGAAACGCCGCCACCTACGGCCAGGATGCGAACGTCGCGGCGCACGTCAGCGCCGATCGGATCGTGTCGGACGATCCGTGGCTGTCCGAGGTCGAAGCGGTCTGGGGCCCGGCACCCGGTCGGTCGTTGTCGGATGGCGCAGGCGTGTTCATCCTGGGCGCGCATTTCGGCAACGTCTTCGTGGGTCTTCAGCCACCATTCGGCTTCGAAGGCGATCCGATGCGCCTTCTGTTCGCCAAGGGATTTGCCCCGACGCACGCGATGAATGCCTTCTACCGCTGGCTCAGGAACGACTTCGTCGCCGACGTCGTCCTTCATTTCGGGATGCATGGCGCGCTCGAATTCCTGCCCGGGCGGCAGTCGGGAATGGGATCGACCGACTGGTCGGACCGCCTGATCGGCGACCTGCCGAACGTCTACCTCTATGCCTCCAACAACCCGTCGGAGGCCTCGCTGGCCAAGCGCCGTTCGGGTGCGGTGACGGTCACGCATGTGACACCGCCGCTGCTCGCGTCCGGTCTCTACAAGGGGCTTCAGGCTCTCAGGGATTCGGTGCAGCGGTGGCGTGCCGGCACCCGTTCCGATGAGCTGGCCGCGCTGATCGCCGACCAGGCGGCGGCTGTCGATCTGACCGGGTCGGACCCCGATACCCTCTGGCTGACATTGCTGGAGACCGAGGCCGCGCTGATCCCCGATGGCTTGCACGTCGTCGGTGGCGACCTCACGGATGCGCAGATGGCCGCCTATCTGGGCCACGTGCCCGCCGAGGGCCGTGGCAAGGCCGAGGCCGCGCTCCGGGGCGATGCCGAACTCGACGGCCTGATGAATGCCCTGTCCGGTCATTTCATCGCACCGGTGCCCGGTGGTGACCTGATCCGGTCCCCCGAGGTGCTGCCTGCCGGGCGCAACATTCATGCTTTCGATCCGTTCCGGATGCCGACCGCCTTCGCCCTGCAGGACGGCATCGCGCAGGCGGACCTGCTGATCCGGACTCACGCCTCCATGCCGCGTTCGGTGGCGCTGGTTCTCTGGGGCAGCGACAATATCAAGTCCGACGGCGTGCCGATCGCGCAAGCACTGGCCCTGATGGGCGCCAAGCCGCGTTTCGATCACTACGGCCGTCTGGCCGGGGCCGAGTTGATGACACTGGAAGAGCTGGGCCGCCCGCGCATCGACGTGGTGATGACGCTGTCCGGGATCTTCCGCGATCTTCTCCCGCTTCAGACGCGTCTTCTGGCAGAGGCCGCCTGGCTGGCGGCGACGGCGGAAGAACCGGAAGACATGAACTTCGTCCGGGCCCATGCGCTGGCCTATGCCGCCAGAATGAACTGCGATCTGGAGACCGCCGCCTTGCGCGTCTTCTCGAACGCCGAGGGGGCTTACGGCGCCAACGTCAACCAACTGGTCACGTCGAGTGCCTGGGATGACGAAGGTGACCTGGCCGATGCCTTCGAGGCACGTAAATCGTTTGCCTACGGCCGCAACGGCAAGGCCGCCCAGCAGACGGCCGTGATGCAGGCCGCCCTTGGCGATGTCGATCTGGCCTATCAGAACCTCGAGTCGGTCGAGCTCGGCGTTACGACGGTCGATCATTACTTCGACACGCTCGGCGGAATTTCCCGCGCCGTGAAGCGCGCCAAGGGGGTCGAGGCACCGGTCTATATCGGTGACCAGACGACCGGGGCGGCCAAGGTGCGGACGTTGAAGGCCCAGGTCGCGCTGGAAACCCGGTCGCGGAGCCTCAACCCCCGCTGGTTCGAGGGTCTGCTCAAGCATGGGCCCGAAGGCGTCAGCATGATCGAGGCGCAGGTGACGAACACGTTGGGCTGGTCTGCCACGACCGGTTCGGTCGAACCCTGGGTCTACCAGCGCCTGTCGGAGACCTTCGTCCTCGATGCCGAAATGCGCCGTCGTCTGGCGGACCTGAACCCCAAGGCCTCGGCCCGGATGGCGAACCGCCTTCTCGAAGCCAAGGATCGCGACTTCTGGCAACCCGATGCCGACACACTTGCCGCGTTGCAGGACGCCGCCGACGAGCTGGAAGACCGGCTCGAAGGCGTGGCTGTAGCCGCCGAATAGGAGAGGAACGACATGCCCAAGGATATCATCCCCGATCTCGGACAGGACGGCGAAGGCTCCGTTCAGGTTCATCAGGACGAAGGCTCCAAGATCGAGGGAGCCAAGGTCTTTTCGGTCTATGGCAAGGGCGGGATCGGCAAGTCGACGACCTCGTCGAACCTGTCAGCCGCTTTCACCAAGCTCGGCAAGCGCGTGCTGCAGATCGGGTGCGACCCGAAGCACGACAGCACCTTCACCCTGACGGGTCGGCTGCAATCGACGGTGATCGACGTCCTCAAGGAAGTCGATTTCCATGCCGAGGAGCTGCGCCCGGAAGACTTCGTCGCCGTGGGCTACGGTGGTGTGAAATGCGTCGAGGCCGGTGGCCCGCCCGCAGGCACCGGCTGCGGCGGCTATGTCGTCGGCCAGACGGTGAAACTCCTCAAGCAGCATCACATGCTGGAGGACACCGACGTCGTTATCTTCGACGTGCTGGGCGATGTGGTCTGCGGCGGCTTTGCCGCGCCGCTGCAACACGCCGACCGCGCCCTGATCGTGACGGCCAACGATTTCGACAGCATCTATGCGATGAACCGGATCATTGCCGCCGTGCAGGCCAAGTCGAAGAACTATAAGGTCCGGCTGGCCGGTTGCGTCGCCAACCGCTCCAAGGACACGGATGAGGTGGACCGCTATTGCCGCACCGTCGGGTTCGACCGGATCGCGCATATGCCCGACCTCGACGCCATCCGCCGGTCGCGCCTCAAGAAAAAGACCCTGTTCGAGATGCCCGACGACGAGGACATCGTGATGTGCCGCGCCGAATACGTGCGTCTGGCCAAGTTGCTGTGGGACGGGACCGAGGGCAAGGCGCCCGAAGCCCTGCCCGATCGTGAAATCTTCGAGTTGCTGGGCTTCGACTGACATGGACTACGCCGCCACCAGAGACCGGGTCGAACATTATTTCGACCGCAGCGCCACCCAGGTGTGGGAGCGTCTGACGTCGGACGCGCCGGTTTCCGGTGTGCGGGCCACGGTGCGCGCGGGACGTGACAGGATGCGGGGCGCGATGCTGGGCTGCCTTCCGGACGATTTGCGCGGCGCGCGCGTGCTCGACGCAGGGTGCGGTGCCGGCCAGATGGTCGCGGAGCTTGCGGCGCGCGGGGCCGATGTGGTCGGTGTCGACATCTCGCCCGCGCTTCTCGATATCGCCGCAAGGCGCTTGCCCGAAGGCCTGCGCGACAAGGTGACCTTGCAGGCGGGTGACATGTTTTCCCCTCAGTTGGGGTCTTTCGATGCGGTCGTGGCTCAGGATTCGATGATCTACTATCGCTCCGGCGATCTGGCCGAAAAGCTGGATGTCCTATCCGGACGCAGTCGTCAGGTCGTCTTCACCGTCGCGC
>JBARXR010000369.1:0-2894 GCA_049647445.1 Jannaschia sp.
GCCAGCACGAGACCGCCAAGCAGGCCCATGATCGCCCAGCCGCTCGGCAGGATCCGCACCGGCGACCCCCGTCCATAGGCCCTGTCGAGCCAATCGACCGCCGCCGCCCGTCCCGCGCGGCTGTGCAGGACAGAGACGTGTTCGGCGAAGGGGGCGACCTGCGCGCGGCGGGTGACGGGGCCGTCCGTGACCGTCTGGTCCTCGCCCGCGTCCGGCGCGATCATGTGGACGGCATCGAGGGCAAAGCCGCGCAGACCCGCTTCCCACGCGCCGGTCACGAGCAACAGGGTCTCCGGCGTGGCGGCATCGATGACCTCCGAAAAGGCCGAGATCAGGACGACAGGCCCGATATCGTCCCGCTCCGCGGCCAGTCGTGCCAGCACATCCGTCGCCATCGAATGTCCCACCAGAGCGACGGGCCCGCCGTCCTGCACGGCGTCGATGACCTGTGCCGTCTGGTCCATCAACAGGCGCGTCGTCCCGTCGACCCGCGTGACGTCGCCCGACATCGGCAGCGGGTTGCGCCCATGGCCGAGAAAGTCGAACACGACCACCCTGTAGCCCGCACGGGCGAGGGGCAGGGCATAGCCTTGCATCATCTGCCGCGATCCGGCGAAGCCGTGGGCCACGACGACGACGGGCCCGTCTGCGTCCGGCAGGGCATATGACGTCACCGGTGTCCGGCCCACCGTCAGCGTCTCGACCCGCAGCCCGCTCCGCGCGCTCTCCAGCCCCGCCAGCGAGACGACGATCAGGGCGGCGGCGAACAGGGCACGGATCATGCGGTCAAAGCAGGTTCGGCAGCCAGAGAACGATCCCCGGAAAGGCGATGAGGACAGCGACGGTCACGACATCGGCGACGAAAAAGGGCGAGGCGCCCCGGAACACATCCTGCACCGAGATGTCCATCTTGCCGTCCTGCGCGACGCCCGCGACGACGAAGCAGTTGAGACCGATGGGCGGTGTGATCAGACACAGCTCCGCCATCTTGACGACGATGATCCCGAACCAGATCGCCGCCTCCTCCTGCGTCATGCCAAGGGCGCCCGGCGCATCCCCCACGCCGCCATTGAGGGCCATGACGGCCGGGAAGGTGATCGGCAGCGTCAGGATCAGCATGCCGATGGCGTCCATGAACATTCCGAGGATCACATAGACCAGCAGGATCATCAGCAGGATCTGGTAGGGTCCCATGTCCAGCGAGGTGATGAAATTTGCAAAGGCCTCCGGCAACTTTGCAAAGCCGAGAAAGCGGACGTAGATCAGCACGCCCCAGATCATCGCGAAGATCATGGCCGTCAGCTTGGCGGCCTCCATCAGCGCGCCCTCCAGTTGCTTCCAGCGCATGCCCTGCCAGAGGGCCATGACGAAAACGATGCCCGCGCCAAGCGCGCCCGCCTCGGTCGGCGTGGCCCAGCCGAAATAGATGGAATAGACGATGATGAAGATGACGAAGATGATGGGCAGGGTGCCGGGCAGGCTTTCGAACCGCTGTTTCCAGCTGAAGCCGCCGACGGCCGGCCCGAGGTTGGGATTGAACCGGGCGAGGCCGATGACCAGTCCTGCATAGATCAGTGCCGAAACCGCGCCGGGCAGGAACCCGGCCAGCAGCAGTTTGCCCACCGATTGCTCCACGATGATCGCGTAGATCACTAGGATGGCGGAGGGCGGGATCAGCGAGGCCAGCGTGCCGCCCGCCGCCACGACACCCGCCGCGAACCGCTTGTCGTAGCCGGCCTTGAGCATCTCGGGGATGGCGATGCGCGCGAAGACGGCGGAGGTGGCGACCGAGGCGCCAGAGACCGCGGCAAAGCCCGCGGTCGCGAACACGGTCGCGACGCCAAGGCCTCCCGGGGTCCACCCTATCCAGCGTTTGGCGGCCTCGAACAGGCTGCGCGTCAGGCCGGCGTAATAGGCGAGGTAGCCGATCAGGATGAACGTGGGGATCAGCGACAGAGAGTATTGCGTGGCCTTGGAATGCGGCACCTGGCCGACCAGCTTGGCGGAGGTGATGAGACCGCGGTCGAAGCCCTGTTTCTGCATAAAGAACACGCACAGGCCGATGAAGCCGATGAACGCGGCGGCAAAGGCCACGCGCACTCCGATCAGCACGAGGACCAGCAGCAGGCCCGACAGCCAGAGCGAGACGTTGAAGATGTCGACGCCGTCCAGCAGCGCCTTCATGTCGATGAACTGGTCCATTCAGTCTGCCCCCGCGACCGTGGCCGCCTCTTTGTTGGCCTGCGTCGCGGGATCTTCGGGAAGCGGAACGGCGACGATGGCGACATCGCCTGTCCGGATGCCGCGTCCGTACGCCCAGAGTTGGAGCGCCAGCCGCAGGAACAGCAGCGCGAAGGCGACCGGCACGGCAAGTTTCGATGGCCAGAGCGGCAGGCCGATGTCGATGGAGCTGTCGGTGGACCAGTTCGGGGAATTGAAGTCGAACGAGCGCAGGAAGTGGAACCAGGTGCCATAGATCAGCCCCGCCGTCACAGCCATCATGAACAGGATCGACAGCCATTCGAAGATCCACAGGATGCGTCCGCGCAGGTTGCCGACCAGCAGGTCCATCCGGATGTGCCCGCCCTCCCGCTGCACGTAGGCGAGGCCGAGGAAGGCGAAGACCGCCATCAAAGTCTCGGTCCAGTCGACATATCCGGGCACCGGCGCGTTCAAAAGCTTGCGGGCCAGGACGTTGTAGATCGCCAGCAGGACAAGCGCACCGATCACCACGCCGGCAATCAGGTTCAGAAGGGATTCGACCCTCAGCAGCGCGCGATCCAGCTGCGACAGACGGGTGTCGTCCGCGAGAACGGAGGATGGTGTGGACATGGTCTCTCCCGACTTGGAAAAGCGCCCCGGCATGCCGCCGGGGCGCCTGAAATCCCCTCACC
>JBARXR010000370.1:0-4764 GCA_049647445.1 Jannaschia sp.
ACCGTCGCGCGCCGCCGCGTTCCTTCGTTTGCCGGCGGCGTCCGATCATTCTGGTATCCGGATCTTGCGCGCGGGATGGGATCAAGACCGGGATCGATGTTCGTTCCGGTCCCGTCGGACGGAGCGGCGCTAGGGCGTGCCGCCCCGGAGCCGGTCCGCGCGACACGCCGGGTCGATCAGGGACTGCGCCGAAGGGACGATCTTTCAGCCGGTCATCACGTTCACGGCCTTCACCTCGGTGTAGCTGAGAAGTTCGTCGAGGCCTTCCTCACGACCGGTCCCGCTGTTCTTGAAACCACCATGCGGCACGTTGCGGAAATGCGTGCCCGTGCCGTTGACCCAGACATAGCCGGCATCGACCTCGCGCACGAAGCGCATGGCCAGATCCAGATCGCGGGTCCAGATCGACGCGGTAAGGCCGTAGTCGATGTCGTTCGCCATTTCGATGACGTCCGTCGTCTCGCGCCATTTCAGCACCGACAGGATCGGCCCGAAGACCTCTTCGCGCGCGATGCGCATGCTCATGGTCACATCCGTGAAAACGGTCGGCTCGACCCAGAAGCCCTTTTCGAACCCGGGACCGGTCGGGCGCTTGCCGCCCGCCATCAGCGTCGCACCGTCCTTCTTGGCGATCTCGATATAGTCCATCGTCTTGTCATACTGCATCCGGCTGTTCATCGGACCCATGGACGAGGCGGGGTCGAGCGGGTCACCGGCCTTCATCCTGCCGATGCGGTCGAGGACCATCGGCAAGACGGTATCGTAGATATCCTCGTGCAGGAAAAGGCGGGAGGTGGAGCCGCAGGACTGGCCCTGCCACGCGAAATTCATGCCGCGCACGGCGGCAGCCCCGGCCTTTTCCAGATCGGCATCCGGGCAGATGATCATCGGGTTCTTGCCGCCGAGTTCGAGTGTCACGTGCTTGACCGCGACCTCTGCGGCCGCCCTCTGGATCGCCATCCCTGTCCCGGCGTGACCGATGAAGGCGATCCGTTTGATCCTGGGATGCCGCACGATGGCCTCACCTGCCGCGGGACCACCGGTGATGATGTTCACGACGCCCGGCGGCAGGATGTCGGACACGATCTCACCCAGCATGCAGGCCGAGAGCGGACTGGTCTCACAGGGCTTTATGATGATCGTGTTGCCGGGGATGATGGCGCTTGCCAGGCGCGACGCGGCGAAGCCGAAGGGGTGGTTGAAGGGGATGATGCGGCCCACGACGCCGTAGGGCACGCGCAACGTGAAATGCAGGCCCGCCGCGGTCGAGGGGATCGTCTCGCCCTTCAGCTCGAACCCGAGGCCCGCGGCGAGACGGATGCGTTCGACGGATTTCTCCACGTCCGCGACCATCTTGCCGATGGTGTTGCCGGTGTCCATCGCCTCCAACCGGGCAAGCTCGTCGGTGCGGGCCGCAATGGCGTCGGCCAGGCGGTTGAGGTAGTCGGCGCGGACCTGCATGTCGAGTGCGGCCCACGCGGGTTGCGCGGCGGAGGCGGCCGCATAGGCGGCCTCGACGTCGGCGGCCGTACCCTCGGGCACACGGCCGATGACGGTTTCGGTCGCCGGGTTTATGGTTTCGCGCCACGCGCCACCGGCGCTTTCGACGAAATGGCCGCCGATCAGCATGTGGCCGACGATCATGTCCGCTGTCTGTCCCATAATGAGTCTCTCCCCCTCAGACGGTTTCGGCAAGGCTGGCTTCGAGCAAGGCGCGAAGCTCCGGCGTAACGGTCGGCGTCAGGCCGAACCACAGGTTCCATGCGGGCGGCCCCTGGTGAAGCAGCATCCCGAGACCGCCTGCGGCGATGTTCCCCCGGGCCCGGGCGGCGGCGATCAGCGGCGTTTCGAGCGGCGCATAGATGATGTCGGCGACGACTGCGTCTAGTGCCAGTGCCGACAGGTCCAGATCGAGCGGCGGCTGGCCGACCATGCCGAGGCTTGTCGCGTTCGCGACGGTCGCGGCCCCATCCACAGCAGCATGACGCCGGTCCCACGGCAAGACCGTGATCGGCCCGCCGATGTCGGACGCCAGCCGTTCCGCACGGTCGCGGCTGCGGTTCACCAGACGCACCTCCGGCGCGCCTTCGGACAGCAGCGCATGGCACACGGCCCGCGCGCCACCGCCCGCACCGATCACGGTCGCGGGCCCCGTCGTCGCCCGCCAATCGGGCGCGGCCTCATGCAGGTTGCCGAGAAAGCCGCGCCAATCGTTGTTGGTGCCCCAAAGGGAGCCGTCCGGACGGACCACGACGCAGGAAATGGCGCCGATCTTGTGGGCGACCTCATCCACCTCGTCCACGATGTCCATCGCCTGCAGCTTGTGCGGGATGGTCAGGTTGCAGCCCGCGAAATTCAGCGCGGGCAGGGCGCGCAGGGCAGCGGGCAGGCGGCCGGGCGGGAGCGGAAGATAGACGTATCGACCCGGCAGGCCGGTCTGGTCGAACCAGCAATTGTGCATCAGCGGTGAGCGGGAATGCATCACGGGATCGCCCATCACGCCGATCAGGTGATATGTCTGATCGGTCATGCGTCTTCCAGTTTGGCGGCGAAGTGATCCCAGGTGCGCTGGAACAGTCCGGGGTTGCGCAGCTTGGTTTCCGCAGCGGCGCATTCTGCTGCGGAAAAGGCATAGGGTTCGCCGATCTGCAGCGCCATGTACTGCCGCCGCGCGTTCTCTTCGAGGTAGGTGATGAGCACGAAGGCTTCCTTGATGTCGGCCCCGACCGCGACCGCGCCGTGCGATTTCATCAGCGCGGCGGGGCGGTCGCCCAGAACGCCGCCAAGCCGCGCCGACATTTCGGGCGAATTGATCGAGTCCGGCGTATCGAGGACCGGCACGGGATGGACCAGCGTGCCTTGGGCGAAGACCGGGGAATAGGCGTGGCCCGTCATCGTCAGGTAGGTGGACCACTGTGGATGGGCGTGGACGATGGCGTGCACGTCGGGGCGGGTCTTGTAGATCCCGGCATGCAGGTGGAATTCGAGCGGCGGCTTGCCCGCGCCTTCGATCAAGGTGCCGTCGAGGTCGACGGTGCAGATGTCGGCAGCGGTCAGGCGACTGCGGCGTGCGGAGCCCACGTTTATCAACATGCCCGCATCGCATCGGATCGAGGCATGGCCGTTGAAGTCGATGATACCCTGGTGTTCGAGCATCCGCAGGCACAGCGCCAGATCGTCTTTGTCCGCCATCGTCACCACCCCGCCTGTTCGCGAATTTCGCGCCGCCACAGGTCCCAGGCCCGCAGGCCCGCGGTCTGGTTCGGGACGTCGGCGCGTGCGCCTTCCTCCTTCGACAGGCTGGCAAGTTCCTCTCCATCCTCGGCCAGCGCCAGCGCCCAGTGCTGCACCCGTGCGCTGACCTCGGTATAGACGGCACGAAACACCGCAACCTCGAGCGAGGGGCCGGTCGCGACCGATCCGTGGGCGCGCATCAGGGCGACCGGCTTGTCATCGAGACATTCGGCCAGAGCGACGCCCTTGGCATTGTCGGACACAAGCATGTCGGTCGGACCATGGTCGCGGGCGATGTCGAAGACGGGCACGCCCTGCGCGAGGAAGGCTGCGTTGTGAAAACAGGCCTGCATCGGAGCCCTGGTCAGGCCGAAGGGGATCACCGACGGGGAATGGCTGTGGACCACGGCACAGACATCGGGGCGCGCGGCGTAAATCTGGCCGTGGATGAACCGTTCGAGAAAGCCTTTCGGCGCATCGGGGTCGCAGGCGTCGCTGTCGAGATCGTATTCCACGATATCGTCTGGCGTCACGAGGGCCGGGGCCAGGGCGCGGGACATGAGGTAGCGGTCCGGGGCATCCGGGTGGCGCATGGAGACATGGCCAAAGCCGTCAACCACGCCGCGAGCGGCAAGGATCCGGGCGGCGGCGGCCACATCGGCAACGCGCCCGGCGGCGACGGGACCACCGGAGGCGGGCATCAGATGATGACCTTTGTGTTGACGCTGTCGGGGAAGATTTCCTCGGGCGTGAACCGGCGATGGGCGATGCCTTGCTGGTGGGTATAAAGTCCCATCATTTCCCATGTCTTCCGGTTCGCCTCGACGCCGAAGGGAAAGGGATCCTTGCCGAAGACCCCCTGCATCTTGCGGCCGTAACTGGCGAGCCAAGCCAGCGGATAACGCGAGACGGCCGGGTCGAGCAGGCGTTCCACACTGCGGCGCTTGCTCTCCTCGAAGGCGTTGAACATGTTGCGGGCGACCCAGGGGTGGGCATCGTGCACGGATTTCTTCATCGCGATGATGTGCATGATCGGCCAGACGCCGGTATCCGCGTATTGCTGCTCCTCCAGCTCCACGAAATCGGGAAACAGGCGCACGATGTCGGGGTGCCCCTCCAGAAAACAGGTCGGCGGGCGGGCGATGATGGCGCAGTCCAGATCGCCGGCGGCCAGCATCTCGGACAGGGACCGGTCCCTGACGCGGGTGATGTCGATCCCGTCGGGCAGGTTCAACTCGACCTTTTCCTCGCGGCCCGGAGCGTTCGCCCCTGCCTGCACCCATTTGATGCGGCTCATGTCCATGCCCACGTCGTTCTGCATCCAGCCGCGCATCCAGACGGCAGCCGAGTGCGCCCATTCGGGTGAGCCGACCGTCTTGCCGTAGAGGTCTTCGATCCGGGTGATGCCGGATTTGCGGTTCACGTAGAACGACGAGAACCGGAACAGGCGCGAGCAGATGACCGGCAGGCCGATCAGGTCGCTGTCCTCGCGCGTGACCTGCGTGGCGAACTTGGCGAACGACATCTCGG
>JBARXR010000371.1:0-1940 GCA_049647445.1 Jannaschia sp.
GCGTACTATTTGCCGCCCGTGGACAAGGTCTACATGCCGTCCATCACGCGGTTCCACAATCCACGGAATTTCTACGGGATCTGGGCGCATGAACTGGCCCATGCCACGAAAGCCCCCCATCGACTGAACCGTGATTTCGGGTTCTCGAAGTTTGGCAACACGTCCTATGCGCGCGAGGAGATCGTCGCGGAATTGACCTCGGTGTTCCTGGGTCAGACGCTCGGCTTCACGGCGCAAACGCTCGAGATGAATGCCGCCTACCTCCACAACTGGTTGCGCGTTCTTCGGTCGGACAAGGGTGCGATCTTCCGGCACGCCGCAGATGCGCAGCGCGCCTGCGACTATCTGATCGCCCGATCAGAGGCGGGCAGGGCAGGTCGCAGTGCCGAGGCCGCCTGACCACACGGAGAACGGAGACTCCCATGTCACGTAAGGAACCCAAAACGCTGCGGGTGGCCTGCTTCAACGACGGCCACCGCAAGATCATCGCCTTCAAGCGCCGTGCCTATTGGTAGAGCCGGTCCGAGGGCGCGTATCCGCTCTCGGCGGCACTTGAGAGCATCAAGGAACAGGGCGGCTGGATCGAAACCATCCCCAACCCGAATTATAGACCCAAGGGGCTGTTCGGGTAGGGCACCTTCTGCTTCGGTCCTTCCGCCCGGCGGAAAAGAAAAAGCGGGCTTTGAGAAGGGTGTTTCAACTTCTCAAAGGAGATCCCCATGTCCATGACCGTTCAACCCCAGCCTGACCGTCCGGATCCGAGTGTGGTCGCGGCGCAGAACGACGCGTTTCGCAAGCTCGCGTGCCTCGGGGTGCCGCCCGCGCAGCCCATCCAGGGCCGGATGCATGTTACCCGCTCGCTTATGGAGGCCGGTGACGGCTTCATGGCCGAGGCGGTGAAGGCAACCGGTGCGTTTGATACATTCGAGCCTGAGAATGATCCCGAGGGATGGCACGATTTTGGCGCGGTCGAGATCCGGGGCGAGACCGTGTTCTGGAAAATCGATCTCTATGAGGCGGACTCGGATTTCCGCTACGGGGCTGAGACCCCGGACAATCCCGCCACCACCGTGCGCGTGCTGACCATCATGCTGGCGCGCGACTGGTAGAAGGGCAGGGGACTCCTCCCCCTGACATCCGAGACGATGAAGGCCCACTGACCCCTCAAAGGGAAAGTGGGCCTTTTGTCGTGGTGATCCCTGAAGCCGGGGATTGGTCACGCGCGTGAGCGCGCGGGCCACACCTCACCCTCCTGGAAGGATATCCCATGACCACAAGCTTTGCTCCCCTTACCGTCGCTATCGGCGATCTCGTCCCGCATCCCGCCCATGTGCGCAGCAACGCGCCGGAAACCTATGACCCCGAGAACATCGCCCATCTCAAGGCCAGTATCGCTATTCTGGGCCTGCTCCAGCCGCTCCTGGTCCAGAAGCTCGACGGCAAATACGCTGTCCTCGCCGGTGGCCGGCGCCATGCCGCGCTGAAGGAGCTGATCGCCGACAAGGCCGCCAAGGGGTTCACCGCCAAAACCAAGGTTGACTGTCGCCTTGTCCCTGACGACTGCGACGTCACCACGGCGTTGTCGCTCGCCGAGAACATCACCCAGGCACCGATGAACGCAATCGACGAGTTCGAGGCTTTCGCCCGGATGATGGAGGTCGACGGCCAGACGCCCGAGACCATCGCAAAGACCTTCGGCACCACGGTGGCCGCCGTGAAAGGCCGGTTGCGCTATGGCCTGATCCACCCCGACATCCGCGCCGCGGCCCGGGGCAAGGTGATCACGCTCGATACGATGAAAGCCTTCGCCGAGCACCCGAGCCAGCAGGCGCAGCGCGAGGTCTTCGAGGCGCTCACGAAAGACGGCGGGTATCTGCAGGCCTATACCGTCCGTCAGGCGCTCAAATCCCGCGGCGTGCAGGTCAGTGATGATATTGGGG
>JBARXR010000372.1:0-2563 GCA_049647445.1 Jannaschia sp.
GTGCCGGGGTGGCTGGTGGCACCCTCGCTGGCCGATCCGGCCCCGCTTGCGGGGTTTCTCGACCGCGCGCTCGACGCCCGCCTGATGGATGCGATTGCCGCCGGTCACGCGGACGGACGCCGCCTGCTGATCGCGGCGACCAACATCGACAGCGGTGCGGGCGACATCTTCGATCTGGGAGAGGCCGCCGTGGCGGGCGACGGTGCTCCCTGCCTGCGCGACGCGATCCTGGCTTCGGCCGCGATCCCGGCCCTGTTCCCGCCCCGCAACATCAACGGGGCCCTGTTCGCCGACGGGGGCCTGCGTCAGCAGGTGTTTCTCGATGCCATCGACGATGCGCGCGGCGCCGTGACCCGCGACATGGGCGTGGATGTCCGGGTCGAGGCCTATCTCGTCGTCAACGGCGCCTTGCGCGCCCCGGACACGCCCGTGGGGGATCGGTTGATCGACTATACGCTGCGGTCCCTCGACACGCTGGCCGACGAGGTTCTGCGCGACAGCATCACCGAAGCCGTGACCTTCGCCGAAAGCCGCCCCGGCTGGCGCCTGCGCGGCATCCGCGCCGATCTGCCACGGGACACCTGTGCGACCGGCGGCGGCGCCGAGATCGGCGGCTTCGACCCCTGCCTGACCGCGGCCCTGTTCGACCATGGCCGCGCCGAGGGCCAGCGGACCCCCATCAACTGGCTGAGCGAAGCGGAATTGCGCGCGCTGGCCGACGAACTCTGAGCAAGGAGAGCAAGATGCTGGACACAGCCCCCGCCCCCGACACGAGCCGCGCGCAAGGCGAGGCCCTGCTGGAGGTCAA
Source organism: Jannaschia sp. (assembly GCA_049647445.1). GTDB lineage: Bacteria > Pseudomonadota > Alphaproteobacteria > Rhodobacterales > Rhodobacteraceae > Jannaschia. The sequence continues at coordinate 809 of JBARXR010000372.1, forward strand.
CAACATCGAGGTGATCTACAACCACGTCATCCTGGTCCTGAAGGGTGTCTCCCTGACCGTGCCGAAGGGCGGCATCACCGCGCTGCTGGGCGGCAACGGCGCCGGAAAGTCGACCACGCTGAAATCCATCTCCAACCTGCTCCGGTCGGAGCGGGGCGAGGTGACCAAGGGCTCCATCCTCTACAAGGGCGAGCGCATCCAGCAGTTGACGCCCGCCGAACTGGTCGACCGGGGCGTCATCCAGGTGATGGAAGGGCGGCACTGCTTCGAGCACCTGACGGTGGAAGAGAACCTGCTGACCGGCTCCTACACCCGCAAGGATGGCAGTCGCGCGATCAGGGACGACCTCGAGATGGTCTATGACTACTTTCCCCGACTGCGCGAACGGCGGACGTCGCAGGCGGGGTATACCTCCGGCGGAGAGCAGCAGATGTGCGCCATCGGTCGCGCCATGATGGCCCGCCCGGAGATGATCCTCCTTGATGAGCCGTCGATGGGCCTTGCCCCGCAACTGGTCGAAGAGATCTTCGGCATCGTGAAATCCCTGAACGAGGATCAGGGCGTGTCCTTCCTGCTGGCCGAGCAGAACACCAACGTCGCCCTCCGCTTTGCGCATTATGGCTATATCCTCGAGTCGGGGCGCATCGTGATGGACGGCCCGGCAGGGGACCTGCGCGAGAACCCGGACGTGAAGGAATTCTACCTCGGCATGTCGGACGAGGGACGCAAGTCGTTCCGCGACGTGCGATCCTATCGGCGGCGCAAGCGCTGGTTGTCGTGAGCCGGGCCGATGATTTGCGCCCCGGCCTTTGACGACGACGATGCGGACGACCTTCGCACCGTTCAGGAAGACGTCTACGGGACCGCGCTCCGGGTGATCGTCACCCTTTGCAACAGCGCGTCCGGTCGGTTCCGGCCCGATCCCGAGGAGACGAGGCCGACGGATTGGGGGAAGGTGGAACGCTTCGATCACAGAACCCTGCAGAATGCGCATGATCTTCTGGCCGCCGCGTGGCGATATCGCCGGAAAATCACCCTGGCACCTGACCGGTCGTTTTGGCCCTCGCAACCGCCGTCGTCGAATTGGCTGAGCTGGTTGCAAGCGGAAATCGGAGCCTGGCAGGAACAGCCCCATCTGGTGCGGGGTGTCCTGAGGATCCTCTCCCATCAGAACGTGAAGAAGGGGTATGCCGCCGAAGCGAGGCTTGCCCTCGACATCATGGCGCGGTTTGACCGAGTACCCTGGCACGACCGCAAGCGCGATGCCCACGAAAGGAGCTTGGCACGCCTCAGGGCAGAGGTCGTGGCCGGCCTTGGCGAACAGCAGCCGCTGCAAGCGCTGCTATGCGAATGCTTCGACGTTGGCCGACCGTTCTGCGGGGATCTGCCCTGCCGCACGGCCTCCGAACGCGCCGCACGGGAAAGCAGGGACTGACCGGTCATGCGAAGCTTCGTCGCCCTTCCCGTGCCCGAGCCCTGGATCGCTCCGCTGATGCGCGCGCAGTCCGGTGTGCGGGGCGGACGCGCGGTCGATCCGGAGGACCTGCACGTCACCCTCGCCTTTCTCGACGACCAACCCAGGGAGCGGCTCGAGGCCCTGCACGAGGCGCTGGAGATACGCGCCCTGCCGACCGCCCGCCTGTCCCCGCGCGGCTTTGCCGCCATCGGCACGCCGCCCCGGCTTCTGGCGCTGGACCTCGATGAAACACCGGGCCTGACCGCCCTGCACACGGCCGTCCGGTCCGCCACCCGGAC
>JBARXR010000373.1:0-3617 GCA_049647445.1 Jannaschia sp.
CACCGCGCGGGCCGCTGCCCTTGCGTATCCGAAGAATGCGAATGTCGCTGCGGCGGTCGCGATGGCCGGGCTGGGCTTCGATGCCACCCTCGTCGAGCTGATCGCCGATCCGACGATTTCCGCAAACATCCATGAGGTCTCGGCCAAGGGCGCCTTCGGGCAGATGACGTTCCGCGTTGCCGGCGCCAACTTGCCCGACACCCCCCGCAGTTCCGCGCTTGCCGCCATGAGTCTGATTGCGGCCATTCGCGACCGCGAGGCCCTGATCGGTTTCTGATCCTAGCGCAGGTTCAGGATGAAATCCTCGCCCCAGCCGTGCACGTTGTCCCGCGCCCGGATGACGACGCTCTCGAGCGCGCGCGGAATTGCAACACCGCTCAGCGACCGGGTGAACGGCTGCTCTGTCTCGTGCGGGTGCAAAAGCTCTCGGAATCCGAGTTCCGTGCCATCGGGTGCCAGCACCGCCCAGCCGTCGGCATAATGATCCCATCCGGTGTCGGGATGCCGCACCGTGACGTCGAAGGTCCAGCCCGATGCGGTCTGCCGCGCCAGGGCCGCTTCGACGACTGGCGCGTCCGCAAGGGCCGGGGCGGCAAGCAGGGCCAAAGGAAAAAGAAGGTATCTCATGTCTTTTCATCGATGAGGACGCCGCGGGATGTCGATGCAAATTCCCGTGACAGGATGGCCTGCAGGGCAACCAGGGTAGCGATGATAAGGCCCCATGGCCCAAGGATCCAGCCAAGTGCGGCGAAAGCGAAATAGACCGACCGCAGGCCGCGGTTGAAGTTCAGCGCGGCGCGGATGTTCAACTCGGCCGCGCGGGCCGCGCGCGGGCGCGAGGCCGGATTGTCGGGGTCGTTCGGGACAGAGGCCATGACGATCGCGCAATAGCCGAACAAGCGGTTCGACCAGACGAACTTGAACACCGCGTGGGTCAGCAGAAGGGCGACGATGCCCAGCTTGGCTTGCCAGAACACCGCCGATTGTCCGGCGATCCCGACGCCCATGACGATGCTGTCCAGCCGCTCCGCATTGCCCGCCAACGCCAGCACGCCCCCCACCGCGATCATCGAGGCGGAGGTCATGAAGGTCGTGCCCTGACGCAGGCTGTCGAGGATGGCCGCATCGAAGATGCGCGGCTGACGGGTCAGCATCTCGTGCATCCAGTCGTGGCGATAGCGCTTCATCAACACCGTCACCGACGCATGGCGCGCGGGCGGATGCTCGATGATCCAGCCGCTGCCGGCCCAGACGAGCAGCAGAAGGACCAGCGCCAGTCCGTCGAACCAGTCGAACGTCGTTTGAAGCAGGGACATCATGGCGCACACCTAGCAAAGTGCATCTCCCTTGCCTTCTGTGAAATTGGTTATATTATCTTACCAATCTTGCTCAATTCGATCCCGCGGAGGCTGCCTCGATGGAAATGCCGAAAGCCGACCCCTTCATACTCGATCGCAAGGCCGAGATCGTATCGCGTCTGCTCACGGTGCTGCCCGAGGACGCGGTGATCCACGATGTAGAGGAAACACGCGCCTATGAATGCGACGCGCTTGCGGCTTACCGCTGCCCGCCGCTGGCGGCCGTTCTGCCGCGCACGACCGAGGAAGTGTCGAACGTCCTGAGGGTCTGTCACGACATGGGTGTGCCTGTCGTCCCGCGTGGGTCGGGCACGTCGCTGGCCGGCGGCGCCTTGCCCACCGCCGATTCGGTCATCCTCGGTGTGGCGCGGCTGACAGATGTGCTCGAAGTCGATTACGACGACCGCATCATCCGCGTTCAGACCGGACGCACGAACCTGAGCGTGACCGGCGCGGTCGAAGCGGACGGGGTCTTTTACGCCCCGGACCCATCGTCGCAACTCGCCTGCGCCATCGCCGGAAACATCGCGATGAACTCGGGTGGGGCTCACTGCCTCAAATACGGCGTGACGACGAACAACCTGCTGGGCGTGACGCTGGTGCAGATGGACGGCACCGTCGTCGAGATCGGTGGCGCGCACATGGACGCGGCAGGTCTCGATCTGCTCGGTGTGATCTGCGGATCCGAGGGGCAGCTCGGCGTTGTGACCGAAGCGACCTTGCGGATCCTGCCCAAGCCCGAAGGCGCGCGTCCCGTGCTGATCGGCTTCGACAGCCTCGAGGTCGCGGGCGCCTGCGTGGCGGACATCATCAAGGCGGGGGTTCTGCCGGTCGCCATCGAATTCATGGACCGCATCATCATTCGCATCGTCGAGGATTACGCCAAGGCCGGATATCCCGACTGCGAGGCCCTTCTGATCGTCGAAGTCGAGGGGTCCGAGGCCGAGATCGACGAACAACTCGCGCTGATCGAGGCGATCGCCCGACGCCACGACCCCGTGGAATTGCGCCAAAGCCAATCGTCGGACGAGGCGGCGAAGATCTGGCTGGGCCGCAAGTCCGCGTTCGGGGCCACGGGCCGCATCAGCGACTACATGTGCCTCGACGGTACGATCCCGGTCAGCGAACTGCCGCGCGTTCTGGCGGGTATTACGGCGCTCTCGAAGAAATACGGCCTCAACGTCGGCAATGTCTTTCATGCCGGGGACGGAAACATGCATCCCCTGATAATGTACAACGCCAACAAGCCGGGCGATCTGGAACTCTGCGAAGAGATGGGCGCGGAGATCCTGAAACTCTGCGTAGACGTCGGCGGGTGTCTGACCGGTGAACACGGCGTCGGCATCGAGAAGCGCGACCTGATGCATCACCAGTTCACCGGGGATGACATGGAGGCGCAGATGCGGCTCAAGGACGTGTTCGACCCTGGATGGCTGCTGAACCCGGCGAAGGTCTTTCCGCTGTCCGTCACCGAAAGCCGACGCGGCTGATCCCGTTTTCTGCGAAGGACGGTTCGCGGATCTGCATAGGAAAGAAGGATGTGCCGGTGCTGAGACCCGAGACCGAAGACCACTTGGCCGAAATCATCCGGGGTGCCAATGCGCCGCTGTCGGTGCGGGGCGGGGCGACGCGGCACCTGCCTGGGTCGGGCGAGGCGCTGACGACTACCGGGCTGTCCGGTATCACGCTGTACGAACCCGGTGCGCTCACGATGGTGGTGCGGGCGGGCACGCCGATGGCCGACGTGGAAGCCGCCCTTGCCGCCGAGAACCAGCGTCTTCCGTTCGAGCCTATGGATCACCGCGCCCTGCTGGAAACCCGAGGTGCGCCGACGATCGGGGGCGCGGTCGCCATGAACGTCTCCGGACCGCGACGCGTGTCCGCAGGGGCCTGCCGCGACAGCCTGATCGGCGTGCGGTTCGTCGATGGCACCGGAATGATCGTCAAGAACGGCGGACGGGTGATGAAGAACGTCACCGGGTATGACCTCGTCAAGTTGTTGGCCGGGTCGAAAGGGACCCTGGGTGTCCTGAGTGAGGTCAGCCTCAAGGTGCTGCCCGCGGCAGCGACACAAGCGACGTTGCGGCTTGGCGGACTTTCGGTCGAGGAGGGCGTCCGCGCCCTGGCCGCTGGTCTGTCGTCGCCGTTCGAGGTGACGGGCGCGGCCCACGACACCGACGCAGGCAGTACGCTGCTGCGGATCGAGGGACTGGAGGGCTCCGTCGATTATCGTGCAGGAGAATTGGCGCGGGTGCTGTC
>JBARXR010000374.1:0-2283 GCA_049647445.1 Jannaschia sp.
GCCGGTCGACGTGCGCGTCGATGTCGGCACGGCGGTCGGGCCGGACCGGCTGGTCAACACCGTCGCGGGCTATGATCTTTATGGCGGCGACCTGATCGTCGTCGATTTCGGCACTGCAACGACCTTCGATGTGGTCGCGTCGGACGGGGCCTATATCGGGGGGGTGATCGCACCCGGCGTGAACCTGAGCCTGGAGGCGCTGCACAATGCCGCCGCAGCGCTGCCGCATGTCGATATCTCCAAGCCGCAGGCTGTGATCGGGACAAATACCGTGGCCTGCATGCAGTCGGGTGTCTTTTGGGGTTATATCGGGCTGGTCCGTGAGATATGTGCGCGGATAAAGGCGGAGCGGATGCGCGACATGCGCGTGATCGCAACCGGGGGATTGGCCCCGCTGTTCCAGCAGGCCGACGCCCTTTTCGACGCTTACCATGATGATCTGACAATGCACGGTTTGACCGTGATCTATAAATATAACAAGGATTTGGCTTAAACTTATGAGCAACGAACGATTGATCTATCTGCCCCTCGGGGGGGCGGGTGAAATTGGCATGAATGCCTATGTCTACGGCTACGGCCGCCCCGGCAAGGAGCGGCTGATCGTCGTGGATCTGGGCGTCGCGTTTCCGGACATGGACACATCGCCGGGTGTGGACCTGATCCTGCCCGACATCGCGTGGCTGGTGGAACGCCGCGACCGGATCGAAGCGATCTTTGTCACCCACGCCCACGAAGACCATGTGGGCGCCGTCGCCCATACCTATGACCAGCTCAAGGCGCCGATCTATGCGCGCAAATTCACCGCGAATATCGCGCGGCGCAAGATGCAGGAACATGGGCACCCCAACGAGGCCGTGACGACTGTCGGTGCGTGGCCCGAGCAGATTTCGGCCGGGCCGTTCACCGTGGGCTTTCTCCCGATCTCGCATTCGATCCCTGAATCCTCTGCGATGGTCATCGACTGCCCCGAGGGCCGCGTGATCCATTCGGGCGACTTCAAGATCGACCTGACGCCTGGCGTCGGCGAAGCATTCGATCCCGACCTTTGGGCCGAGGTCAGCAAGGATGGCGTCAAGGCGCTGATCTGCGATAGCACGAACGTCTTTTCGCAACATGCAGGCCGGTCCGAAGCGACCGTCGGACCCGAGATCGAGAAGCTGCTGAAATCTGCGCAGGGCATGGTCGTGGCGACGACATTCGCGTCCAACGTGGCGCGGGTCAAGACGCTGGCCGAAGCGGGCGAACGGGCAGGGCGGTCCATCGTCCTGCTGGGCCGTGCGATGAAGCGCATGGTCGAAGCGTCAGTCGAGACCGGCGTGATGACCAGCTTTCCACCCGTGGTCAGCCCGGAAGAAGCGCGCGGCATTCCGCGCGAGAACCTGATGCTGCTGGTTACCGGATCGCAGGGCGAACGCCGGGCGGCATCGGCGCAGCTGGCGCGCGGCAAGTATCAGGGGATCGAGATGAAGGAAGGGGACATGTTCCTGTTCTCGTCCAAGACGATCCCCGGCAACGAGCGTGGCGTGATCAAGATCATGAACAGCTTTTCCGAGATCGGCGTCGACGTGATCGACGACAGTTCGGGCCTGTACCATGTGTCGGGCCACGCCAACCGTCCGGATATCGAAACGCTGCATGACGTGGTCAAGCCGCAGATCGTGATCCCGATGCATGGCGAACACCGGCACCTGCGCGAACATGTCAAACTGGCGGACGCGCGCGGGATGAAGGGTGTCCTTGCGGTAAACGGCATGATGATCGACCTGAGCGGGAATGAGCCCAAAGTGGCGGAATTCGTCGAAACCGGCCGGACCTATCTGGACGGATCGGTGCAGGTCGGTGCGCTGGACGGGGTCGTGCGCGACCGCATCCGCATGGCGCTGAACGGGCATGTGACCGTGACCGTGATCCTTGACGCGGATGACGAACCGCTGGGCGAGCCGTGGGTCGACATGATGGGCCTGCCGGAGACGGGCAGCTCCAACACCGCGCTGGTGGACGTGCTGGAGGCCGACCTGGCTCAGTATCTGGGACGCGCCGGGGCCAAGGTGCTGCGCGACGACGACAAGCTGAACGAAGGGCTGAAACGCACCGTGCGCCAGTCGGCGCAGGACGAGATCGGCAAGAAGCCGGAAGTGACGGTCGTGGTCAGCCGCCTGAGCTGATGCACACCTATTACGGCGATATCCTGTCCCGGATATCCGGGGCACCGCTCTGGTTCGATGAGCATGCGGTGCCCCGCTACGATCCCTTCACGCCCGCCGCCGTCGCGAACATCTACGC
>JBARXR010000375.1:0-10870 GCA_049647445.1 Jannaschia sp.
TCACAGATCCTTTCGAGATGTGTCCTTTGGCCGGTTCGGAGAGATGTATCCCGTGATGCCTTCGCGGACAGGTGAATTCGGTCGCAGAAGCGGCAGGACCACGCCCGGCAGGATGATCGCCAGAAAAACCAGCCCGAACGCGACCCCGGTGGCGACGCCTTCGGCAGACGTCGCACCGATGACCGGGAACAGCAACGCCGCAGCGCTCTCCCGCACACCCCAACCGCCGATGGAAATGGGCAGAACCATCGCGAACAGGATGAGCGGGACGAGCGACACGATCGCGACCAGTGGCATGGCCACGTCGAGCGCCCATGCGCAGAAGGCGAAAGCCACGACATTGCAGCCCGCCGTCCCGAGACTGAGAGCGACCTGCGGCGTCCGTACATCCGGCGCAAGAACCGCATGGGCGAACAGACGGCAGAATCCTCTGACCCGGGCAAAGACCGAGGCGACGACGGTGACCACAACGGCCCCCGCACCCAAGGTCGCCAACGACGTCCAAAGCCACGCCGGCCAGTCCAGCGAGCCCGGAAACAAGACCCCGAGCGCAAGACCCGCGAGCAGAAGGGCGAGCAGGCCGAGCTGACCGGCAAGACGCTCGAACACGACGGATTGGGCCGCGACCAACAGACCGGCCTCGCCGCGCGACCTGACCGCCCGCCCCGCATCGCCGACAACACCGCCGGGCAGCGACTGGTTCACGACCTGCGCAAGATAGTATTCCCTCAGAGCGGACCGCATCGGAAGGTGCAGGCCGAGTTGCGCCGCGGTCACCCGCCAGCGTTGCGCGGACAGGGCCGTCTGCAGCGTCAGCGCCAGACCCGCCGCAGCCAGCCAGATCGGATCGGCCGTGCGCAGAAGCGCAAGCGCGGCGCGCCCGTCCGCCGCATGCCACAGCAGAAGTGCCAGTCCGGCCAGAACCGCGATCTGCGCCAGCCGGACAAGCGCCGGACGGACTGGCCGTGTCACCGCGTCAGCCACTCCGGAACCTGGTCGAGAACACCGTCAGGACGATATCCCGCAGCCTGTCCATCGGCAGGACGGCGCTGTCGTCGGCGGGAACGAGGCCCGGCGTCGGTGCGATATCGGACAGGGCATCGACCAGATGCGTCGGTCCGATGACATGCACCGGCACGTCCGGCCGTCTATCGAGCGCCACGAATTCGGCGGCCTGATGGTCCCCGATCACGATCATCAACGGCGGCTCGCCCGCGTGCAGCGCCGCATACTCGAACACGGCACGCAGCGCATAGTCGATCGCGAGCCGGTATTGCACGCGGACCCGCTCCCGGTCCCGCCAGACCACGTCCGGCGGATCGCCGGACACCGCGACGGCGTTGTAGACCTGTCCATCGCCCACCTCATCCCACGGAATGATGTCCGGAACGGGCACCCACGGTGCATGGGAGGTCGCCAGCGCCACCTGCGCGAAAACGCTGCGGGGATCGGTGTCCGACCGCACGAGGCGGTCGAGGGCGGCCAGCGTGAACTGATCCGGCATCGTCACCCAGTTGAACGGCAGGCCCGCATACCCCAGGTCCTTGGACGCCAGCACGGTTTCGAAACCCATGCGCGCGGATTCCGGCCATTCGAGCGTGATCTGGGGCATCACCGCCGCCGTCCGGAACCCGTTGTTGGCTGCGTGATGATACAGCGTCTCGCGCCCGCTCGAGAGCGCCGCGCCGTATCCAACCTGATTGTCGACCCAGAGGCCGTTGGCCACCGTCGCATGGGACAGCCAGCTCTGGCCGCCACGTGTCGGCGCGGCCAGGTATCCCGACCGCGTCGACAGGCCAAGCGCGCCCAGCCGAGTCTCGGACGCGTCGAGCGTGTCACGATGGACCGAGGCATAGAACGGGGTGTCGATGCTGGTCCTGCCATAACTCTCGACGAAGATCACAAGGACGTCCCGATCGATCCTGTCCAGAAGATCGCGCGATCCCCTGAACGGGTCCTGCTGCACGGCGATGCGGAACGCCTGCAATTCCGCCAATGTGCGTCGGGCCATGTCGAACCGCTCGACCGCGACACGCGCCGTGAAGGCGGTGCCGGGTGGTGCGATGGGCAAACTCCACCGTCCCATCGTCGCACCGACCTCCGCCACGACGACGCCCGCGCTCAGGACTGCGGGCAACACCAGGAAGCGGGACCATGTGCCGGGACGTCCGAACCTCGCCCATTGCGCCATCGCCCACCAAAGCAGTGCGGCGACGACCACCGTCACGATCCCCGCTCCGACGACGGCCAGCACCGCCAGCACCGGTCCGACAGAGCCGGTCAGCAACCGGATGAAGGCATCGACCAGCGCCATATCGGCCACGGGATTGAAGCCGCGCGACAAGGCGTTGAAACTGACGATGTCGGCACCCTTGAGAACGACGATCAGCGTCAGCACGACGGTCAGGACGACCCGAAGGATACGCCCGATCCTGCCGTCTCCGCCCGCGATCAGACCGAACACGATCGCCGGCAATTCGAGCGGAAACGCCAGAAGCGCTTCCCAGGTCAGGGCGCCCGGATGGTTCGGTTGGATCAGGACGAGATACAGGACAAGCGTGGCAAAGGGCAGCGACACAGTCATGGACGGACCTGCCGAAGCCACCGGATGTCCATCCCGAAGGACCAGAGCAGCGCACCGGCGGCGAGAGCGGCCATCACATCCGTGACCGGACGCTCCAATACCGGCACGAGGACCGCGATCAGCACACCGATCTGAAGCACGCAGATGACCTTGCGGCTGAACCGCTCGGGCAGGTCGCCCGACAGCCAGGGCCAGATGAGCTGGGCTGCCCAGAACAGATATCGAGGCACACCGAGCAGGAGGATGAAGGGACCCACGTGCCCGGCTGAAAATGCGTGGACGGCAAGGACAAGCGCCAGCAGGGCATCGACCTCCATGTCGAACTTCGCTCCGAAACCGGAGACAAGTTGGTCCCGTCGCGCCAGCCAGCCGTCGAGCCCGTCCAGCGCCAGCGCCACCACGGCGGTGCCGAAAATGGGCCAGGGCCCCACGCCCGGCGAGACAAGCGCCGCCACAAGTCCGGAGACGAGCGCCAAACGGCCCATGGTCACCACGTTGCAGCGCCCGATGGAGCCATGGGGGTATCCGCGCAGCGCGCGCAGCGCGAGCAGGATCGCAAGAGCAAAGCCGCCCACCGCAACAGGGACACCGGGCATCGACACGCCACCCGTCAGACCAATGGCCAGCGCCGCCGCGCCCAGCAGGAATATTCCGCCCATGCACAGAAACTGCGCCGAGGGGGTCAACGGCACGGTACAAAATGTTGCATGACGCACGTCTGATGCTCTATTCGTGGAAGTCATTGAAGGCTCGGCAAATATACCATCGCTGCCGGAGTGCAGCGCATCGCATATGACATAGCGAGGAACAGCGAAATGGCAATTCCGTCGGGATCCTACACGACCGGGGCGAAATGGATTCACTGGATCATGGCCCTCCTCGTTCTGGCGATGATCCCCGTGGGATTCTTGATGATCCAGAGTGGTCTTTCGCGGTCTCTCCAGAACAACCTGTTCATTTTCCACAAGAACGTCGGCGTCTTGTTGTTGGTTTTGATCGTGGTGCGGATGATCTACCGCGCCCGGAACACGCCGCCGCCGGAACCTTCACATCTGCCCGGCTGGCAGATCACGGTTGCGAGGGTGAACCACGGACTGCTGTATGCGCTCCTGCTTGTGATGCCGCTTGCGGGGTATGTCCGCGTCCGGGCAGGCGGCTTTCCGATCGAGGCGCTGGACGCGATGGGATTTCCCGTTCTGATTCCCAAATCGGAGGCGGTCGCCGCGTTCGCGAAATCCGTGCACTTCTACGGCGCCTGGGCGATTGCCCTTCTCGCGGCGCTGCATATCGCTGCGGCGTTGCAACACGGGCTGATCAAGCGGGACGGCGTGTTTTCCCGGATGTGGTCGCGCTGATCCCGATCCGGGCGCAGAGGGGTCTGTGATCCGAGGCGGTGCGAATGCCCGGACCGTCCAGCACGCGCGCCTCAAGCACCCGACCGGGCGCGGTCGTCAGGATCCGGTCCAGCGGCAGGATCGGCCGGCGGACCGGAAAGCTGGGCAGCGCCGGACCATCGAAGGCCTGGCCGAGCACCCGTTTCGACAGGGCCCAACCGCCCCAAGGCCGCCATTCGTTGAGATCGCCGCACAGGATGATCTGCCTTGGATCGTGCCTTTGAAAATGCTGGGCCAGCGTGCGCAACTGGGCCATCCGAAGCACTTGGGACAGCGACAGATGCGTCGCCACAAGCCGCAGCTTCATGCCCGCCTTGCGGATATCCAGCACGACGGCACCGCGCGCGCAGTACCCGGGCAAATCGACAAGACGCAACGCATCCACCTCGATCGCCGGGTGAAGATAGACGATGACGCCAAGAAAACCATGGCTTTCCGGCGTGGAGCGATGCACCGGATCGCGGTGCATATGACGAAGCCCCGTCGCGGCCTCGACCGTCGCGATGTCCAGCACCCCGTGATGCGGAGGCGGATCGGCATCGGCCTCCTGCAGGATCAGGGCGTCGGTGCCGCTCTGCCAGACCTCATCCCGCAACACGTCGAGCACGCGTGACGGATCGAAACGGCCATCGTTCCCGAGGCCGCGATGGATGTTCCATGTGATGCAGGACAGCTCCTGCGTCATGGCACCCACCCCCCGTGTACCGGTTCCGCAGACCGGACAGGGTCCGCGCAGCACCGCGTGCCGAATGGCACGCGGGTCAGGACCGCTTCAGGTCGACCGGGTCGGCATCGGCCATTGCCCTCTCCCCGCAACCGTTCACTCCCCGCCATCATCGGTGTTCCGCAGCACCGGACCGACGATCAGCACCCAAAGCGCGAACAGCCCGATGACAGCAAACCCCGCCGCCCAGAGCGTCGCGCCATTCCAAAGCTCGAACCCGGCCCAGACGAAACACACCACAACCACGGCATAGCGCCGCCAGCGCTGCGCGAAGAACGGATGGTCCGGGTCCAGCATCACGCGCCGAGGATATCGGCAACCGCGATGACGGACCCGTCACGCGCCGACCGGACCGCAGCCTCGGCCAGCACGAGCGCCATCAATCCATCGTGCCCATTTGTGCGCGGTGCGCGCCCCTCGGTCAGTGCGGAGACGAACTCGGCGATTTCGGCGGCATAGGCTGCGGTGTACCGCGTCATGAAGAAGTCGAGCAGCGGCGGACGGATGAACCCTTCGGCAGTCGCCACCTCGATCCGCGACAGATGCGTGTTGCCGACCGAAGCGGCGCCCAAGGCCCCGTGCACCTCGATCCGCTGGTCATACCCATAGGCGGCGCGGCGCGTGTTGTTGATCGTCGCCTGGGTCCCTCGTGTTGTGCGCAGGATGATGTTCGCGGTGTCGTAATCCCCGAGCCGTCCGATTTCCGGGTCCACGAGGCAGGACGCGGAGGCGAAGACCGTTTCGATCTCTTCGCCCAACAACCAGCGCGCGATGTCGAAATCGTGGATCGTCATGTCCCGGAAGATGCCACCGGATCTCGTGATGTAGTCGGCGGGCGGCGGGCCGGGGTCACGGCTGGTGATCGTGACCATTTCCACGGCCCCGACCCTCCCCGCATCGACGGCGGCCTTCAACGCCATGAAATCGGGATCGTATCGACGGTTGAAGCCGACCATCAGCGTGGCGCCCGTCTGCTGCACGACCGCAAGGCAGTCCTGCACCCGGCCCACGTCCAGATCCACCGGCTTTTCGCAGAAGATGCCCTTGCCAGCCCGTGCCGCCCGCTCGATCAGGTCGGCGTGGGTATCGGTCGGGGTGCAGATCACAACGGCATCGATGTCGGCCGAGCCAAGGATCGTGTCGATATCTCGAATGTCGCCACCGAATGCCGCCTGCGCCTTTCGCGCCGCTTCGGCGACTGGATCGGCGATGGCGACAAGCGTCGCGCCTTGGGTCGCGGCGATGGCCCGCGCGTGGACCTGACCGATGCGGCCCGCGCCAAGAACTCCAAATCTGACGGTCATGGTATCCTCCACTGCAACCGGTTGCAGGCTGGCTAGGCCAATCGCTTCGCCGACACCAGCGGGAACGGGGTCCGCCCGCGGTCTTCCGGGGTTACCGGCCTGGTGTCAGGCCGGAACCGGCTCCCGCTTGGGATTCTTCCCCATGATGATCATCGACAGGATGTCGTCTTCGGTGACGTCCTCGACCCGTTCGGTGCCGATCAGCTGACCGTTCTTCATCACGGACACCCGGTCACAGAGGTCCATCATTTCCCGCGTGTCGTGGCTGATCAGGAAGATACCCAGACCCTGCGCCTTCAACTCCTTGATGAGGTCGGCGACCATCGCCGTCTCATGCACCCCAAGGGCCGCCGTCGGTTCATCCATGATCAGGATGCGGGCGTTGAAATAGACGGCGCGCGCGATGGCGACCGATTGCCGTTGCCCCCCCGACAGGGCGCTGACGGGGACGTTGAACTTCTTGAAGTTGGGATTGAGCTTGGCAAGGATCTTGCGCGTTTCGGCTTCCATCCGCGCGTCGTCCACGAAGCCGAAAGCGTTCGTCAACTCCCGCCCGAGGAAGAGGTTCGACGCGGCGTCCAGATTGTCGGCCAGCGCCAGCGTCTGGTAGATCGTCTCGATGTTCAGGGCGCGGCTGTCGCGCGGGCTTTCGATGGTGGCGCGCTTGCCATCCACCCGGAACTCGCCGCTGTCCGCCTGATACGCCCCGGAAAGGCACTTGATCAGTGTCGATTTGCCCGCCCCGTTGTGACCCAGAAGGCCGACGACTTCGCCGGGATAGAGATCGAGCGAGACATCGTCGACGGCACGGATCCCGCCGAACGAGATCGAGATATTGCGCATTTCGACGAGCGGTTGTCCTGTGCGTTCCAAAGTCATTGTCTGCGCCCTCACTTTGACCGGCTGCGATAGACGTTGTCGAGGTAGACGGCGAGGATCAGCACGCCCCCCACGACGATCTGCTGGATCGCGGTGTCGAACCCGATCAGCACCATGCCTGACCGCAGGCTCTGCATCACCAGCGCGCCGAGGATCGCGCCATAGATCGTCCCGACCCCGCCCGCGAGGCTTGTGCCGCCAACGACGGCGGCGGCGATGACGTAAAGCTCATCCAGCAGGCCGAGCGCGTTGGTCGCGCTGTTCAGGCGCGCCGACGCCACGACGGCAGCCAGGCCGGCCAGGCCGCCCATCAGTGCGAAGATGCGCAGCGTCATCCACTTGACGTTGATGCCGGCCAGCGACGCCGCCTCGGGGTTGCCGCCGATCGCGAAGACATACCGGCCAAAGCGCGACTTGTTCACCAGAAGCGTCATGAAAAGTGCCACGGCCAACATGATCAGGACGGGATAGGCGAATCCATGACTGATGAAGAGTTCTTCGCCCTCGGCCAGCGTGATGTTGTTGGCCTCGATATAGCGGTTCACGATGCCACGCGGCCAGGGATAGGCGTTCACCACCAGAACCGCGCCGACCACGACGCCGCATCCCAGCACACCCATGAAGGTCTCGGCCCACATCGGGCGCAGCGGGAAGCCATGCTCCTTTCGACTGCGCCGGCCGGAGACCAGCAGCCACAGGATGCCGACGCACGCGAGGCCACCGACGATCCAGCTGCCCACGGCCCCGACGGCGCCGTAGGGTCCACCGCCGAGAAGCGCGAAGGTCTCGTCGACAGGAGAAATCGTTCGTCCGTTCGCGGACAGGAAGGCAAAGCCGCGCCAGACGAGCAATCCGCCCAGCGTGACGATAAAGGACGGGATGCCGCGATAGGCGATCAGCCAGCCGTGAAGGGCCCCGATCGTCGCCCCGCATGCGATGCCGACGATCACCGTGATGACCCAGATCAGCGGGTTCCCGAGCCCGAGGTATTGCGGCAACCACTCGACCTGAAGAAGGCCCATGACCATGCCGCACAATCCCAGCACGGCGCCGACCGACAGGTCGATGTTGCGCGTAACGATCACCAGCACCATGCCGGTTGCCATGATCCCGATGGACGACATCTGGACGGAGACGTTCCACAGGTTCCGGGCCGTCAGGAACGCGCCGTTGCCGTTCACGATCGCCCCGTAGAAATGGAACGTGAGCCAGATCAGCAGCAGCGCGCCGATCATTCCCAGAAGGCGGGTGTCGATTTCGGTGGCGCGGACAAAGCGGGTGAACGGCTGGATGGCTTTCGGCGGCGTGCGGGAGGTGCTCTGCGTATCGGACATCGGGATTTCCAAGCATATCTATGATCGCCAGCACCGCATCTTTCGCCATGGGCCGACTGCGGCACCGGGCGTTGACGGCCGGACTCAGATCATGTCAGACGAGAGAAAAGGGTGCCGGGCCCTTGATCCGGCACCCTTTCCGGCGGCGATCACTCGCAGCCGTCGACTCCGTCCATCGCACCTTCGCAGGCCTGCTCTTTCGAGATGTGACCCGCATCGATGGCGACGCTCAGGTTGTCCTTGGTCAGCGGGGTCGGGTCGAGCAGGATCGCGTTGATCGCGATGCCCTTCTCGCCGCCGCTGAACTCGGTGGCCCCTTCGACGTCGGCCAGCGCCGTGCCGGAGGCCAATGCAGAAGCGATCTCGCCGGCTGCCGTTCCGAGCGCGCGCGCGTCTTTCCAGACCGAAACGGTCTGGGTGCCACGGGCCACGCGGTTGATGGCGGCGAGGTCACCGTCCTGGCCACCGACCGGGATCACCAGACCCTGACCGCTGAGCGCGGCGACGACACCACCGGCCATACCGTCGTTCTGGGACAGGACCGCATCGACGTTGTTGTCGTTGGCCGTCAGGATCTGCTCCATGTTGGTCTGGGCCGCCTCGGGCTTCCAGCTGTCGCTGAACGCTTCGCCGACGATGGTGATCGTCCCGGCCTCGACGGCATCGCCGATGACCGACATCATGCCCTGAAGCAGGAACCCGGCGTTCGGATCGCCCGGATCGCCCTTGATGATCGCGTAATTGCCTTCGGGCTGCACGGCCGAAACGGTCTCTGCGATGATTCGACCGACACCGACGTTGTCGAACGTCAGATAGAACGTGCGATCATCCTCGATCAGGCGGTCATAGCCGATGACCGGGATACCTTCGTTGGCGGCTGCGTCGATCGCGGGGCCGATGGCGTCCTTGTCCCAGGCATTGATGATCAGGACATCGACTCCCTGCGTGATCAGACCTTCCACATCGGCCAGTTGCTTGGTGGACGAAGATTGGGCATCTGCGGAAATATAGGTGTTCCCGGCGGCTTCGATCGCGGCGACCATGGCGGCCTCGTCGATCTTCCAGCGCTCCTCCTGGAAGCTGGCCCAGCTGACGCCTACGGTCATTCCCTCAGCGAGAACTGCCGTCACGGGCAGCGACGCGGCCACGGCGGCCGCGAGAAGTGTCGTCTTTTTCATTGTGTTTCCTCCCATGGAACGCGGCCTCATGGTGTCGCCGAGGCGCACGATTCCGCGCTTCGACTATGGATAGCGTTATTTAATTTGTCAAAAAAAATATTTCCCGGATCGGAGTTGCAAACGCGCACCTTGCGCGTAGCCTGACGCACATGCGGCGCACCGCGTCGCCAACCGAGGAACCTCCCATGGGTCGAACGTCACGCGCCGACAGAATGCTCGCAGCCGGGTCTTGCGTCATCGGGATCGCGGTGACCATCGCAAGCGGCGCGCTTCCTGTCGCTGCCGATCCGATCTTCGCGGACGAGTCTGCGCGCCTTCCGGTCGGGCACGTCTATACCGGTGGCTGGGACCATTTCGTGGGCGGCGGCGTCGCTCTGACCGACTGCAACGGCGACGGGCGCGTGGACATCATCGCGGCGGGCGGAACCGACCCGGCGACCCTTCTGGTCAACACCTCGTCCCAAGGTGGCGCCCTGACGTTCGCCGCAGGCACGATAGCTCCCCTGCCCGGAATGACCGGAGTCTATCCGCTCGATATCGACAGCGACGGCCTGCGCGACCTCGTGATCCTGCGAAACGGCCCCAATGTCCTGTTGCGCGGGCGCGGCGACTGCACGTTCGATGATGCGACGGCGCTTTGGGGGCTCGAGGCGGGGGATGAATGGTCCACCGCCTTTTCGGCCACTTGGGAAAGCGACCAGACCATGCCCACCCTCGCAATCGGCAATTACATCGACGCCAAGGACCCCGCCGGCCCCTTCGGCACGTGCGACACCAGCTATCTGTTCCGGCCGGACGGCGATCGATATGGCCCGCCGATCCCCCTGACGCCGACGTATTGTCCGCTGTCGATGCTGATATCGGACTGGCGGCGCGACGGCGATCCGATGCTGCGCATCTCCAACGACCGCCAGTATTACCTGCGCGACGGTGCCGAACAGATGTGGTCGCTCGCCCCCCTGCGCGAGCTTGGTGCGGACGACGGCTGGTCGCGTCTGCAACTCTGGGGGATGGGCATCGCCAGCCGGGACATTTCGGGCGACGGGCTGCCGGAAGTCATGCTGACGTCGATGGGGGATCAGATGCTGATGGTCAACGACGGCACCGCGTTCGCAACCGTCCCCTTCGCACGCGGCACGACGGCGCATCGCCCGCACGTCGGCGACGATGGCCGTCCCTCCACCGGTTGGCATGCGGAGTTCGGCGACGTGGACAACGACACCCTGCCCGACCTCTTCATCGCCAAGGGCAACGTCGATCAGATGCCTGGCATGGCGATGCTCGACCCCAACAGCCTGCTGATGCAGCAACCCGACGGCACATTCGTGGAGCGCGCGGCAGACGCGGGCATCGCCACGACGGAGCGGAGCCGGGGGGCGGGGTTCGCGGACCTCAACAACGACGGCCTGATCGATCTGGTCGTGGTCAACCGCCGCGCCCCGCTGGAAATCTGGCGCAACGTGTCGACAGCGG
>JBARXR010000376.1:0-3933 GCA_049647445.1 Jannaschia sp.
AAGGCATTGACCGGACGCTCATAGAGTGCCGACGGCGGCGCACATTGCTGCACGACGCCATCGTTGAAGACGGCGATGCGGCTGGACATCGACAACGCTTCGGTCTGGTCGTGGGTCACGTAGATGACGGTGAAACCGAGTTGCTTGTGCAGGCGCGTGATCTCAAACTGCATCTGTTCGCGCAAATTCTTGTCGAGGGCGCCGAGCGGCTCATCCATCAGGATCAGCGTCGGCTCGAAGATCATCGCGCGCGCGAGTGCCACCCTCTGGCGCTGTCCGCCCGAAAGCTGGCCGGGCCGACGGCTTCCGAAATCCGAAAGCTCCACCAGTTTGAGATACTTGGCGACCGTTTCCTTGATCCGCGCTTTCGGCATCTTCCGCACCGCCAGCGGATAGGCAAGATTGTCGGCGACGCTCATGTGCGGAAAGAGGGCGTAGTTCTGGAACACCATGCCGATGTTCCGGTTGTTCGGAGCAGTCTTGTTGATGGATTTGCCTTGAACCGCGATGTCGCCTGACGTGACGCTTTCGAACCCGGCAAGCATCATCAGGACGGTGGTCTTTCCCGATCCGGAGGGGCCCAGAAGCGTGATGAACTCACCCTCCTGAACGTCCATGTCGAAGCCTTTGACCACAAGGTTCTTCTGATCATAGCTCTTCTTTACGTTGTCGAAACGCAAGAACGTGTCTGATGCATGATCTTTCATTTTCGCGCAATCGCCCCCGATCGTTCCCTCAAGCTACGCCGTTGTCGGGTCCAATGACAACAGTGGCACCCATATGGGTGTTGGAGACCGAAGCCTGGACGCAGGTGCAAGGGGGCCGAGGCGGAGAGTGCGGTCGAGCCTGCGTCATGCCGCAGGATCGGCATGATGATTTCAGGTCTGCCGAATTTTCTTGCACCGTGAAGACATGCTTCCGCTACCGGTATTCCGGGGCGGGTGCGCTCATGCCGGACGTCGTCACTCTCCGCGTGAAGGCGGATCAGGTGTCGCCGGGCCGGATTTCGGTCATTGACCGTCCGGCCCGTGGTTCAAACGCCCGTGCCGATGGGACAGGTCACACCGGTGCCACCGATCCCGCAATAGCCGCGCGGGTTCTTCGAGAGGTACTGCTGGTGATAACTCTCGGCAGCGTAGAACGTCGGCGCGTCGAGGATTTCCGTCGTGACGGCTCCGTATCCCGCTGTCGCGAGGCGGGGGATCATCACGGCCTCGGTCGCCTTGGCCGCCGCCTTCTGTGCGTCCGAGTAGGTATAGATGCCGGACCGGTACTGGGTGCCGGTGTCGTTGCCCTGCCGCATGCCTTGGGTCGGGTCGTGCCCCTCCCAGAAGACGCGCAGAAGATCGTCGTAGGTGACCACGGAGGGGTCGTAGATCACCCGCACGATCTCGTTGTGGCCGGTGCGTCCCGAGCAGACCTCCTCATAGGTCGGATTGGGGGTGTAGCCGCCCGCATACCCCACCAGCGTCATGTGGACGCCCGGCAGCTGCCAGAACATCCGCTCCACACCCCAGAAGCAGCCCATTCCGAACATGGCCTCCTCCATGCCGTCGGGGACGTCGTTGGACAGGGGGGTGCCAAAGACATGATGAGTGTCCGCGGTCGGGATTGGCGTCGCGCGACCCGGGAGGGCGGCGTCATGGGCGACCATTTCGGATTTCTTGCGCAGAAGTTGGAACATGTGGATACTCCTTTGTTAGCGCCAATATGGGGTCACTCGGCGGGTCTGACCAGTGGTGCGGCAAGAGTTGTCTCGTACCCGTCCTCCGGGTGGCGGGGGACAAGGGTCGAGAGGCCGAAGGAAATGGCGGCCATGGCGGCGGCGAGCAAGTAGACCGACACCGGCGACGTCAGCCACAGATAGCCCAGACCAGCGGGCAGGAAGACCGCCGCGATGTGGTTGATCGTGAAGGCAACCGCTGCGGTGGGTGCGATGTCGCCGGGCGACGCGATCTTCTGGAAGTAGGTCTTGATGGCGAGGGCCAGCGAAAAGAAGATATTGTTGACCATGTAGAGGGCGCAGGCCACGGCCACGGCCCAGTCAAACACGTAGAGCCCCGCATAAAGCAGGAAGACGCAGGCAAGGCCGCCGTATTCGATCATCAGGGCGGCGCGTTCGCCGAAGTGGCCGACGGCGCGGCCGACGAGCGGGGCGGAGACCATGTTGATGGTCAGCGTGGCCATGAACAGCATGGTGACCTGGTGGACATCGAGGCCGTAGCGCTCGACCATCATGAAACCCGCGAAGA
This sequence comes from Jannaschia sp., assembly GCA_049647445.1. Lineage (GTDB taxonomy): Bacteria > Pseudomonadota > Alphaproteobacteria > Rhodobacterales > Rhodobacteraceae > Jannaschia. Next base: position 2,253 of record JBARXR010000376.1, read on the forward strand.
CGACGAAGATCTGGCGGCGGGCACCGGACATGAATTGCAACAGATAGTAGAGCCAGTAACGACGCCGCAGGATCATGCGCTTGATCTGCGGGTTCGGGCTTTCGAATTGCGGATAGAGGAAGAAGGCAGCCACGGCGACGAGCGCCGTGAATCCGCCCGAGAGCCAGTAGACGAGGTCGTAGCTGAGGTCGAAGGCGCGCCAGGTGACGACGATGGCACCGTATGCCAGCAGGGTCGCTCCGGCGCCGACCGAAAGCAGGATGCCGAGCATTCTGGGCGCGCGGTCCTTGGGCAGCCATTGCAGTTGCAGGCTTTGGTTCACGGTCTCGTAGTAATGAAATCCGATGGACGACAGCATCGTGATGGTCAGAAGTCCGGTCAGGCTGGGGAATTGTGCCGTCAGGGCTGTCGCGACGCCCAATAGGACGAGAGAGATCAACGCGAGCACCTGTTCGCGCACGAAGATGATGATCGCGATGACGCCAACCGCAAGGAAGCCGGGAACTTCGCGCACGGTATGCAGCCAGCCGATATCCTTGCCGTCGAAGCTTGCCACCTCGATCGTGAAGTTGTTGAGCAGCGCCGACCACGTCGCAAAGGCCACCGGCATCGCGAAAGCCATCAGCATCAGCAGCGCCTCGGGGCGTTTCCAGACCGGCAGGTCGCGGGCATGTGACAGAGGAAAAAGGCGCATGGCGCGAGCGTTACGCCTGTCGCGACGGGCTGTCCATCGCGGTGTGGCAATTGCCCGATCTGTGCTAGCCTCGGGGCCGGAGCCGCGATTACGGCCCGAACGGAAGCAGGGTCCGCTTTGTGATGACGGAAATTCCCGATAAATCGACGCGGCGGGACCGCTATCGCCGCCTGGAGGAGAGGGCCGGGGCGGCCGAGTGGGACGTGCCGTCGGGCCGGGTCGGCGGTGTCGTCCGGCAGTTGCGGTTCCGGGCGGCCTCGGCGCGTCGGCAGGCGAATGTCTTTCTGGTGACGCTGCTGGTGGTGACGACCATCGGGTTGCTGGTCTTCGTCATCGCGCCCTATGCCGTGGATTACTTCAGCGGTCAGCGCCAGACGCTGGCGGCCAACAAGCGCGCGCTCGAGGATCAGCGGCGCCTGATCGCGCCGGAAATGGAGACGATCCGGGAGCAGATCGCGTCGCGCCTGACCGGGCGGATGCAGCGGATCGACACCGGCATGTCCGACGGTATCTTCTGGCTGGCCGGTCACGTGCTGCCCGATGGCAGGGCGCTTCTGGTGGGCGACGAGGGGGCCATGGCGATCTATGACGCGGACGTGCCGGGGACGGTCGTGTCGGTGGAGGCCGAGGGCATGGAAGGCTGGACCTTCGACCGCATCGTCGCGACGGTGGACGGTGAGATTCTGGTGGTCGCCCGCGAAGGCATAGCCCGGTTCGACCCAATGACGGGCACCGCCGTGGCCGTGTGGACGGTTCCGGCGATGGCCGTCGACGTGCCGACGCTGCCGACGCAGAACCCGGCCGTGGTGACACGGATCACCGATGACCGGCCGCCCGGCGCGGTGCTGTCGAACGGGGATATCCTGTTTGGCGGGGCGTCCGGGCGGTTCTGGCGATATCGGCTGGCGACGGGGACGGCGGACCTTGTCGAGATCCCGACGGAGGTGGTCATGGATCGGGTGACGGCCATCGTGGCAATGGATGACG
>JBARXR010000377.1:0-7354 GCA_049647445.1 Jannaschia sp.
GCGCGTCTCGGCACCGAAGCCGACGGCGATCAGGTAGCCGGAAATCTCGAAGTCGGGCGCCCCGTTCTCAAGCGCTGCCGGGTAGCGCTTGGTTACCGACCAGCTGTCCGCCGTCTCATGCTCGGTCACTTCGATCTGGCCCAGCAAGTGCCATGCCGGATCGGGCTCAGCCGCGCCGACCGCGCTGGCGAACGGCAGGCAGAGAAGCGAGAGGGCGGTGGTGCTGCGCAGCATGGAAATCTCCGAACGCTCAAGTCTGACGAATTCGTGCCCGGGTTGCGGGCTTCGGGCAAGGGAGTCGAGACCGCTGCGCACTCATCGGCGGAGCAGCGCTACCCCTTGGTCTCCAAACGGTCGAGGAGAAGCGGATCCTCCTCGACAGCGGCAAGAATGAGGGCCGCCATGCCCGGCGCCTGACCCAGCTCGGCCAGCGGATCGGCCAGATGCCGTGCGGCATCGACCGGAAGCCCTGCGCGAATCGCCTCCAGCGCGAGGGCAGGCGCCTCGGCGATCAGGTGGTCCATGACGGTGCCGGTCCAGGCGTCGGGGGCGTCCTGATCGGTGTTCTCGGACGCAAGGTAGGCGACGTAGCGCGCGGCGAACCGGTCGAGCGGCAGATCACCGGGCGGCAGGGCGTCGGTGTCTGCGGGCAGCCCGAGAGCCGTTGCGACGAGCGCCCGGGGGATCATCGGGCACGTTCCGGCACACAGTCCGGCAAGAGGGTATCGAGGTCCATGCACGGATCGGCAGATGCCAGATAGATGACCGCGACGAGGACGAAACCCAAGGCTGTTCCGAGGACGATCGTGGCTGGGAAGGCCACTCTCACACCATCATCTCCTTGGTCGCACTCAACGTCACCGACGGGTGATCGCGCTCGATGCGGTCGATATCCCATTGCAGGCGGGTCAGGAACACCGGGTCGCCGTCGTTGTCGTGGGCGATGTGCTGGGTGTTCTTGGCGATCACCCCCTCCACCGCGTCCTTGGGTCCCGACAGCCATCGGGCGGACTTGAACTGGGTCGCGTCGAAGCGGACCGGCAGGCCGTACTCCAGCTCGATCCGGCTGGCGAGAACCTCGAACTGCAACTGCCCCACGACGCCCACGATGAAGCCCGATCCGATGGCGGGCTTGAAGACCTTGGCCGCACCTTCCTCGGCGAATTGCATGAGCGCCTTTTCGAGGTGCTTGGCCTTCATCGGGTCACCCGCGCGGACGGTCTGCAGCAATTCGGGGGCGAAGCTGGGAATGCCGGTGAAGCGCAGCGCCTCGCCCTCGGTCAGCGCGTCGCCGATGCGCAACTGTCCATGGTTCGGGATGCCGATGATGTCGCCGGCCCAGGCCTCCTCGGCCAGTTCGCGATCTGCGGCGAGGAACAGGACGGGTGCGGAAATCGTCATGGGTTTCTTGGAGCGGACATGGGTCATCTTCATGCCGCGCTCGAAATGTCCGGAGGCCAGGCGCACGAAGGCCACCCGATCACGGTGCTTCGGGTCCATGTTGGCCTGAACCTTGAACACGAAGCCGGTCACCGGCGTCTCGTCGGCCGACACCTGACGGGGTTCGGCGCGCTGCGGCTGTGGCGAGGGTCCGAAATCGGCGATTCCGGTCATCAGTTCCTGCACGCCGAAGGAGTTGATCGCGGAGCCGAACCAGATCGGCGTCAGCGATCCTTCGAGAAACTTCTCGCGGTCCATCGGCGGCAGAAGTTCACGCGCCATCTCAAGGTCTTCGCGCAGCTTGGCAAGCAGGTCGGCGGGGACGTGTTTTGCAAGCAGGGGGTCGTCGAGACCGGAGATCTTTACCGTCGCTGCGACCTTGTTGCGGTCGGCGCGGTCCATCAGTTCCAACCGGTCGCTCAGCACGTCATAGCAGCCGATGAAATCGCGACCGACCCCGATGGGCCAGCTTGCGGGGGTCACGTCGATGGCAAGGTTTTCCTGGATCTCGTCGATGATCTCGAACGTATCGCGGCTTTCGCGGTCCATCTTGTTGCAGAACGTCAGGATCGGCAGGTCGCGCATCCGGCAGACCTCGAACAGCTTCTGGGTCTGCGATTCGACGCCCTTGGCCCCGTCGATCACCATCACGGCGGCATCCACGGCGGTCAGGGTTCGATACGTGTCTTCCGAGAAGTCCGAGTGTCCCGGCGTGTCCACAAGATTGAACCGCCACGCCTTGTCTGCGCGGACGAAGTCGAACGACATCGCGGACGCGCTGACGGAGATACCCCGGTCCTGTTCCATCTTCAGGAAGTCCGACCGCGTGCGCCGCGCCTCGCCCTTGGCGCGGACCTGACCCGCCATCTGGATGGCCCCGCCATACAGCAGGAATTTCTCGGTCAGTGTCGTTTTACCCGCGTCCGGGTGCGAAATGATCGCGAAGGTCCGGCGGCGCCCGATTTCGGGCGGCAGGTCGGGACGGTTCGATTTGGGCGTGTCCAGCATGGCGGGGATATAGGCGGGCGGCGCGCGGCCCGCAATCGCGCGCTGCGTTAACGGGCTGTTCGGATTCGGTGGCTAGGGTCCCCGCATCAGGAACAGGACGGAAGATGCTGGCAGTCATGTATCGGGCGCTGGTCGGCTGGATCGCCGCGCAACCGCGTGCGGGTGGCTCGGACCCCCTGCCGCATCCCTTTGATGCCGCCGGGCGCGGTGCACGTTACCGTCACCACATGGACGCCGCCGCCCGGTCCGGCCATTCGGCGTCATATGTCGCACCGTCGAAGGCCCCTGCCGTCTGTTCGGCCAGAATGTCGCCGACGGTGGGCAGATCGGGTGACCTCAAATCGCCCCAAAGCTCGGATCGCAGGATTGCGCGGGCACACTGGGTGTAAATCTCCGCGATTCTGATCACGATGACGACGCGGGGCGCGCCTCGATCGTCGCTGAACCGGCCAACCAGATCGGGGTCTGTGGTCAATCGGGCCGTGCCATTCACGCGCACGACGTTGCGCGATCCCGGGACCATGAACATCAGCGACACGCGACCGTCACGGACGATATTCCGCAAGGAATCCATCCTGTTATTGCCGCGCCAGTCCGGCATCAGAAGGGTTCCGGGGTCAAGTTCCCGCACGACGGGTCCATCGTCTCCGCGGGGGCTGCCGTCGGTTCCTTCGGGTCCCACGGTCGTCAGCACGCAGAATCGTGAGGTCATGATCCACGCCCGGTAAAGTGGGGTCATCCGCCCGGCAACCTTGTCAAGCGCGGGCTGTCCGGGCGTTCCATAGAGGGCATGAAGGCTGGCCAGGTCGGTGATTTCGTGGGGCATGGCGACATCCTGCTGGGGGTCGGGTCGGGGACATGGTCCTGCGGTTTTCGGCGACTTTCGCGCGCCGGCGCAAGGTGCCGGGCCATCGTCGGCACGTCCGGATCAGGATAGCGGCCAAGGGGCCATCGGACGAGACCGAAATCGGCTTGAGACTGGGCAGTATCGGAAAGACACCTCCGGCCCGGCCGGTGCTCCGGTTCGCGGACGGGCCGATCCGTTCAAACGGGCCGGCACATCCGCAGCGCCATCGCCACACCCGATCGCTTCGAAAGGATCGCGCCCGCCCGCCTCAATGCGCCGGTTCGACGACCGGGTCGATCAGGGTGCGACCGCCGTCGACGGTCAGCATCTGGCCGATCATGAAGCCCGAGGCATCCGATGCAAGGAACTGAACCGTCTCCGCGAGCTCCGAAGGCGCCGCGATCCGTCCGAGGGGCGTCGCGTCGATTATACCCTGCCGCAACTCAGGCTCCTCCGACAGCCGACTGGTCAGATTGGTCGACATCACGGATCCGACGGCAAGGCCGTTCACCCGGATCCGTTCCGGCGCAAGAGAGACGGCCAGCGAACGCGTCAACTGATCCAGCGCCGCCGCACTGATCGAATAGGCCAGAAGCTCCGGCTGTGTCCGCCGCCCGGCGATGGACCCGATGTTGACGATGGTGCCGATGATGCCCTCGTCCCGCCCGTCTTCCTCGGCCTGGTGGATCATCCGCTTCGCCACCGCCTGGCTCAGGCGCAGCGCGGTCATGACATTCTGCTCCAAGAGCGCGGAAACGCTGGTGTCCTCGGGGTCCAGCGGGTCGGTCACCATGATCTGGCGCGACGCGTTCACGAGGATATCGACCCGCTCGAAAGCGTCGATGGTCGCCGACAGCAGGTTCGCGATGGTCAGCCGTTCGCGCAGGTCGCCTGCGAAATAATGCAGGTTGCCGCCATCGTCGCTTTGCGCCTCGCCGATCTCGGCTTGCAGACGGTCCTCGTCGCGGTCGGCGAACATGACGTTCGCCCCCTGCGCGACGAAGTGACGGGCGATGGCGAGGCCGACGCCATTCGCGGCACCGGTGACGATGGCGGTCTTGCCCGCGATGCTCAGGCTCATGTCTTTCTCCGCTTGGGGCGCGTCGCCTCGATGACCTTGTAGCCGTCCCGGTCGGTCAGCACCGAAAGATCGGCGAACATCTCCCGCACGGTGGCTTCATACGGCAAATGGCGGTTGGCGACCATCAAAAGCCGCCCACGTGGGGTCGATAGCCGCGCGGCCGCGGCGATGAAGGCCTGCCCGAGACCCGCATCGGCCTTCCGCGACGCATGGAACGGCGGGTTCGAGACGACCACGTCGAATGGCCCGCCGGTCCAGATCGTCGCATCGGCCCAGTGGAAACTGGCGCGCGGATCGGTGACGTTGCGCCGCGCGCAGTCCAGCGCGTCCTGCTCCGCCTCGACCAATGCCACGCCTGTCACCTTGTCCGATTGCAGGACACGGTGGGCAAGATATCCCCAGCCAGCCCCGAGATCGCAGACCTTGCCGGAGAGGCCCCCCAGATATTCGGCCAGCAGGGCAGATCCCGGATCGACGCCATCCGCTGAAAACACCCCCGCCACCGTCTCGAAGCCGTCGACCCGGCCGGGCAGCGCCGACCAGCCCGCCGGAACGATATCAGGTGCGGGAAAGCCCACGCACTTCCCGTGCGCCTTGGCATGGACCTCGCCCAAGGTCGTCACCCCGCGCAAGAGCTTGATGACCGAGTCCACCCCGTCGCCTTTTGCCCCGTCAAGGATGACCAGCCCGCCCGGTCCGACAGCCGTGAAGGCCTGTGCCAAAAGGGCGAGGGTCAGCGCCTTGGCACGCGCCGCAAAGACGATCGCGCAGGCGATGGGGCCGTCGAAACCGGTCGATACCGGCACGCCCCGCGCCTCGAACGCGGCCGCATCGGGCCGAAAGCCATGCTGCACGACAAGACGGTCAGCGGGCAATCCGTCGAGGTCGAGATCCGCGGGGGGTCGCAGCAGGCCGATGCGACCGGCCGCGGGCAAGATCACCGCACCGGCGGCCAGCGCGAGGGAAAGACGGGAGTTCACGGAAGGTGGAGCGCGGAGGATTACTCCTCCTTCTCCATCGTGCATTGCAGCGGATGCTGGTTGCGCCGGGCGAAGTCCATCACCTGTGCGACCTTTGTCTCCGCGATTTCATGGCTGAACACGCCGACCACGGCGAGACCTTTCTTGTGCACCGTCAGCATGATTTCGACCGCGTGCGAATGGCCGATCCCGAAGAATCGCTCGAGGACGTGCACCACGAATTCCATCGGAGTGTAGTCGTCGTTCAGAAGCAGCACCTTGTAGAGCGGCGGTTTGGCGGTCTTGGGCTTGACCTTGGTGACAACCGACGTATCGCCCTCTCCGTCGTCGGGCAGATCGGCCATCGAGATGACGGCATGTGGGTCGAAAGCGATGCGGCGCATGGCAGATGTCCGGCGTTTGCGAAAACTTTGATTGAGACAGAGCATATAGACGTATGACCCGTCAGTAAAAGGGGAAGGTTTCGGTGACGATGAACAGATTGACGACGATCGGCTTCGATGCGGACGATACGCTTTGGCACAACGAGACGTTTTTTCACCTCACGCAGGAGCGGTTCGCCGATCTGCTGCGCGATCACGCCGATACAGATCATCTCATGGAGCGTCTGCTCGAAGCCGAGCGGCGAAATCTCGGGCACTACGGCTTCGGGATCAAGGGGTTCGTGTTGTCGATGATCGAGACGGCCATCGAGGTGACGGACGGCCGCGTCCCCGCGGCGACGATCGGTCGTCTGCTGGAGGAGGGGCGCGAGATGTTGCGTCATCCAGTCGATCTGCTGCCCGGCGTCGAGGAGACCGTGCGCCGGTTGGCCGAGACCCATACCCTCGTGATGATCACGAAGGGCGACCTTCTGGACCAGGAACGCAAGCTGGCCGAAAGCGGTCTGGGCGATCTGTTCGACGGGGTCGAGATCGTCAGCGACAAGACCGCGCAGACCTATGTCCGGGCGTTCGAGACCCACGGCGACGGCCCCGCGCGGGCGCTGATGGTCGGCAATTCGATGAAATCCGACGTGCTGCCCGCGCTTGCGGCGGGGGCATGGGGCGTGTTCGTGCCGTCGGAGCTCGAATGGGCGCTGGAGCGCGCGGAGGCACCGGTGCAGGACAGCCGGTACCACCGGATCACCCGGCTGGACGAATTGCCGGACCTGATCGCGACGCTCTGACCCCGTGTCAGACGAGCATGCCCTGCGACGTCAGGGTCAGCTTGCCGCCCAACCAGGGGGCCAGCACCTCGGGCAGGGAGACGGAGCCATCCGCCTGCTGGCCATTTTCGAGGACCGCAATGAGGCAGCGCCCGACCGCAAGGCCCGAGCCGTTGAGCGTGTGCACGAACTCGGGCCTGCCTCCGTCCGCGGGCTTGAATCGCGCGTTCATGCGGCGGGCCTGAAAGTCGCCCGTGGTCGAACAGGACGAAATCTCGCGATAGGTATCCTGCCCCGGCAGCCAGACCTCGATATCGTGCGTGCGGCGTGCGCCGAAACCCATGTCGCCCGTGCACAGAACCACCGTGCGGTACGGCAGGCCCAGGCGTTCGAGGATGCCCTCGGCGCACCGCGTCATGCGGTCCAGTTCGGCGCGCCCGTGATCGGGGTGGGTGATCGACACCATCTCGACCTTTTCGAACTGGTGCTGACGCAACATGCCCGAGGTATCGCGACCGGCCGATCCGGCTTCCGAGCGAAAGCAGAGGCTGTGGGAGACCATGCGGATCGGCAGCGCGCCCTCGTCCAGCATCGCGCCCGCGACGGTGTTCGTCAGCGTCACTTCCGACGTCGGAATCAGCCAGAAGCCTTCGCGCGTCAGATAGCTGTCTTCGCCGAACTTGGGCAATTGGCCCGTCCCGAGCATCGCCTCCTCGCGCACCATCACCGGGCCGTTCACCTCCGTCAGGGCATTGTCCGTGATGTGGGTATCGAGCATGAATTGCGCCAGCGCCCGGTGGATGCGCGCCACGGCCCCCCGCAGGACCACGAAGCGCGCGCCCGACAATCTG
>JBARXR010000378.1:0-3718 GCA_049647445.1 Jannaschia sp.
TTCCAGCAGGGCCGCGCCGGGTGCCCCGACCGACACCAGTCCGGCCCCGATCCGAAGAGCGCCCCGGGCGGCAAGCCGAGCCGCCCCCGTCCGGCCCAGCCCCCCGGCCAGGACGAGGACGTGGCCGTGGTCGTACTTGTGGCGTTCCGGCCCCATGCTCCCCTTCTGGACGGAGGCTCGCGGCATCTCGGTGAGGCGTGCCGGCGCGACGTCCCAGCCAAGCGCCTTGCCGACCTCCGGGACGAGGCCAGCCAAATTGCGGCCCGGCCTGCGTGCGCCCAACCCCAGGTCGACGATGCGAAGTCTGCCGCTGGCCGCGGGGCCATCCGCGAGGAAATGGCCGACCTTGGCGGATCCGAAGGCAATCGTGAGGTCGGCTTCGCGTGCCGCCCTCTCCGTCTTCCCCAAAAACCGCCCGCTGTCGGCGCAGAGCCCCGATGGCACGTCCAGCGCGACCACGCGCCCGCCCGCCCGTCCAGATGCAAGTTGGCATCCGATGTCGAGGGCCCGCTCGACCTCAGGCGGGAGGGGGCGGGACAGACCGATCCCGAACACGGCATCGATGAACAGGTCGACGGTCGAGGTCACGTGACGCAAGTCGGTCACGGGCCGCACGACCCCGTGCCGCAGAAATCGCTCGTGATTCAACCGCGCGTCCGCCGGCAACTTCGCCGCATCTCCGTACAGGAATGCCTCGACCGCCCAACCCCTGTGCGCCAGCAACCGCGCGACGACGAACCCGTCGCCACCATTGTTGCCCGGCCCGCAGAGAACGAGGGCGCGTCCGGATGTGGCCGCCAGACCCGGCCATTCCGCTTCGATCGCCTCGACGGCACCGCGTCCGGCGCGTTCCATCAGGTCAAGCCCGGTTACGGCACCCGACTCGAACGCTGCGGTCTCCACCGCGCGCATCTGGGACGCAGTCAGCAGGGTCATGTTCATATTTTCTCCAGTAGCCTCATAATTAGGCTCTTGGCTTAATTTTAAGACAGAGCTTTCGAATCCGTGGAACCTCGGTGCGCGCCTCTAGCCTAGCTGATTGTCCCTCCCGGCCAACCCATGCTGAGACGCCCTCGTTGCCTGAGGAGGACCCAGATGAAAAAAGTTGAGGCGATCATCAAGCCTTTCAAACTCGATGAAGTGAAGGAAGCCCTTCAGGAGATCGGGATCCAGGGCCTCTCGGTCACCGAAGTAAAGGGATTTGGTCGCCAGAAAGGGCATACCGAACTGTATCGTGGCGCCGAATACGTCGTCGACTTTCTGCCCAAGGTCAAAGTCGAGGTCGTGCTCGCCGACGACATGGTCGACGCCGCGATCGAAGCGATCGTGGCCGCTGCCAAGACCGACAAGATCGGGGACGGAAAGATCTTCGTGACCTCCATCGAACAAGCCATTCGCATCCGCACCGGCGAGGCCGGCGACGACGCGATCTGATCCACCGCAGCACATCAAGATACCACAAGAAGGGGAAACCAATGAGCAAGGACGCAGTCCTCAAGCAGATCAAGGACGAGGAGATCGAGTACGTCGATATCCGCTTCACCGACCCGCGCGGCCGGTTGCAGCACGTCACGGTCATCGCCGATCTGGTCGATGCGGATTTCATCGATGAAGGGTTCATGTTCGACGGCTCCAGCATCGCGGGCTGGAAGGGCATCGAGGCATCCGACATGAAATTGATGCTCGACACCGAAAGTGTCTACATCGACCCGTTCTATGCCGAAAAGACGCTCTGCGTGCATTGCTCGATCGTCGAGCCCGACACGGGTGAATCGTATGACCGCGATCCCCGCGGCACCGCCGAGAAGGCCGAGGCCTATCTCAAGTCCTCCGGCATCGGTGATTCGTTCTTCTGCGGTCCGGAAGCCGAATTCTTCCTGTTCGACGACGTGCGCTACTCGAACACGATGAACAAGGTCAGCTTCGAGATCGACGCGGTCGATGCCGCCTGGAATTCGGACACCGAGTACGAAATGGGCAACATGGGCCACCGGCCCGGCGTCAAGGGCGGCTATTTCCCGGTCAACCCGACCGACGCGGCACAAGACCTGCGCGGCGAAATGCTGTCGACGATGAAGCGGATGGGCATGAAGGTCGATAAGCACCATCATGAGGTCGCGTCCTGCCAGCACGAGCTGGGTCTGATCTTCGGCACGCTGACCAAGCAGGCCGATGAGATCCAGAAATACAAGTATGTGATCCACAACGTGGCCCACGCCTACGGCAAATCGGCGACTTTCATGCCGAAGCCGCTGGCAGGCGACAACGGCTCGGGCATGCACGTAAACATGTCGATCTGGAAGGATGGCAAGCCGCTGTTCGCGGGCGACCAGTACGCCGACCTGTCGATGGAAGCGCTGTATTTCATCGGGGGCATCCTGAAGCATGCCAAGGCCCTCAACGCGTTCACGAACCCGGGCACCAACAGCTACAAGCGCCTGATCCCCGGTTTCGAGGCCCCCGTCCTGCGCGCCTATTCGGCCCGCAACCGCTCCGGCTGCGTCCGCATCCCCTGGACCGAGTCGCCGAAAGCCAAGCGCGTCGAGGCCCGCTTCCCCGATCCGTCCGCGAACCCGTATCTGTGCTTTGCGGCATTGTTGATGGCAGGCCTCGACGGGATCAAGAACAAGATCCACCCCGGCGACCCGTCCGACAAGGACCTGTACGACCTTCCCGCCGAAGAGCTGGCGGCGATCCCGACGGTTTGCGGTTCGCTCCGCGAGGCGCTCAACGAGTTGGAGGCCGATCACGAGTTCCTGCTGGCCGGTGATGTCTTCACCAAAAGCCAGATCGAGGGCTACGCGGCCCTCAAGTGGGAAGAGGTCTACAAGTACGAGCACACGCCTCACCCGGTCGAGTACGGGCTTTATTACTCCTGCTAAGGGATCGGTGGGCCGGAGGACATGTGCCGCCCTCCTGCGGCACTCGAAAACGGAAGGGCGTCCCCATGGGGCGCCCTTTGCGCATCTGTCGCAGCGGCACTTGCATGATTGTGACGCGACACCGACAGAGGTCACGCTAGACTTACATCTGCAAAGATGGAGGATTTGCCATGCTGAACAGACTTATCGCGACCATCGCGACCGTAACCCTGCTTTTCGCAGCGCCGGGCATCGCGCAGGAAACGGCCGCTCCGGAAGACGCGGCCGTCTACTTTGTCAATCTTGAAGATGGGGCGACCGTGTCTTTGCCGGTGACCGTCATCTTCGGGCTGGAAGGGATGGGCGTCGCCCCGGCCGGTACGGAAAAGGAAAACACGGGCCATCATCACCTGCTGATCGACCGACCCGCCTTTGGATCCGAAGATCCGGACGAGGTAAATTTCGGCATTCCCGCGGATGAGAACCACGTGCATTTCGGAGGGGGTCAGACGCAGACGACGATCGACCTGGCTCCCGGTCAGCACACGCTGCAGATGGTGCTGGGCGACCTCAACCATGTCCCGCACGTGCCGCCGGTCATGTCCGAGGTCATCACGATCACGGTTGAATGAGGGTTCGGGGCGGCGATTGTGCCGCCCCTTCCACCGCGTCTTTTTGGCCCGCGACTGCACCGTCCCGATCCCTATCGGGATTCGTGGCGCAGGCCCACAGCCGGGGCAAGACTTTCACCTTTCGATCCTGTCGTCCGCCAGACCGCGCCAATTCGGTCCCGGCATCCTGCCGCGAGGTTCCATGGACCAAGCGCTTGGCAATGCACACCAGCGGTTGCCGGGGCG
>JBARXR010000379.1:0-2551 GCA_049647445.1 Jannaschia sp.
CCCCGACGAAGAGGACAATTCGAAGGACCGCGTAGGCGGTCACGGCGATGACCCAGAGGATGAACAGCACCGAGCCGATCGAGACCCAGATCCCCTGCACGTCCGGATCGCCCCAGGCCCGTCGGAACAGGTCGGCGGAGGTGCCGAAGACCAGTGCGAAGACGAGCGACATCAGGACGTAGAGGGGTGTGCCCAGAAGTCCGGAACGGCGCGCAGGGGCAGTGCCGCGCAGCCCGTGGTCATCCTGATCCGCCTGCCACTCGGACATCCGCTCTCCTGCCTGTGCCGCGCCGACGGCGCGTTGCGGTCAGGATATCGCATGTATCGCGGTCGGGCGACGGGCAAAAACGAAAAAAGCGGACCCCGGCAACGGGCCCGCTTTTCATCGTTTACAAGCGCGGTTCGCTCAGAGGCTGTTGATCCAGGAATCGACCTTGCGTTTGGCGGTTTCCTTGTCGTCGCCGTAGCGTTCCTGAATCTTGCCCTCGAGGACCTCACGGTCACCTTCGGCCTGCTGGATGTCGTCATCCGTCAGCTCGGACCATTGTTGCTTGGCCTTGCCGGTGAATTGCTTCCAGTTGCCTTCGACTTGATCCCAGTTCATGTCGCTCTCCTTTGTTCGATTGCGGTTCTGGGGAGTCAACGAACACGGGCGCGGAACGGTTCCCCGTCCCGCGCCCGCATCGGCCGATATCGGCCGGGTTCACATCTCGATGCGGAAGCTTTCGATCACCGTGTTGGCCAGCAGACCTTCGCACATGGCGCGCACCTGATCCTCGGTCGTGCCGGGCGCGAGGTCGAGTTCGATCAGCTTGCCCTGGCGCACACCCTCGACGCCCGAAAAGCCGAGCGCGCCCAGCGCGTGGCGCACGGCTTCGCCCTGCGGGTCGAGGACACCGTCCTTGAGCATGACTGTCACCCTGGCCTTCATCCCCCGGCCCCCCGTCAGTTGATCAGCGTCGGGCGTGTGACCGGCCCGGAGTTGACCGGCAGCACGCCAAGGCGGCGCGCGACTTCGGTGTAGGCATCGGCAAGATTGCCGAGGTCGCGACGGAACACGTCCTTGTCGAGCTTCTGACCCGTTTCCACGTCCCACAGGCGGCACGAATCGGGGCTGATCTCATCGGCGACGATCAGGCGCTGGAAATCGCCGTCCCAGACGCGCCCGATCTCGATCTTGAAATCCACCAGCTTGATGCCGACGGCCATCATGCAGCCCGACATGAAGTCGTTCACCCGGAGCGCCAGCGCGATGATGTCGTCCAGATCCTGCTGCGAAGCCCAGCCGAAGGCGATGATGTGTTCCTCGGCCACGAGCGGGTCGCCCAGCTTGTCGTCCTTGTAGCAGAATTCGATGATCGGACGGGGCAGCGGCGTCCCCTCCTCGATCCCGAGACGCTTGGAGAGGGTTCCGGCGGCGATGTTGCGCACGATGACTTCGAGCGGGATGATCTCGACCTGGCGGATCAATTGCTCGCGCATGTTCAGGCGCTTGATGAAGTGCGTCGGCACGCCGACCTGGGCCAGCCCGGTCATGAAGAACTCCGACAGGCGGTTGTTGAGGACGCCCTTGCCGTCGATCACGGCCTTCTTCTCGGCGTTGAACGCGGTCGCGTCATCCTTGAAGTACTGCACCAGCGTCCCCGGCTCGGGGCCTTCGTACAGAATCTTGGCCTTGCCTTCGTAGATCTTCTTGCGCCTGGCCATCTGTCGTCCTCGGGTTCTGCGGTCAGACGGGCACATAGGCCGATTGCCGCGTCGCCGCAAGGATCGCGGGTTGCAGGTCACGGCGGGGCTGCGCATATCCCTAGGAGCATGTCCAACGGGAGGTCCCCATGTCCAACAGTTTCAACGATCGCGAAAAGAGTTTCGAGAACAAGTTCGCCCACGACGCCGAATTGCAGTTCAAGGTCGAGGCGCGTCGAAACCGCCTGCTGGGGGAATGGGCCGGTGGCCTTCTGGGCAAGGACGGCGACGCGCTGAAGGCCTATGCGATCGAGGTGGTCAAGTCGGACTTCGAGGAAGCGGGCGACGAGGACGTGTTCCGCAAGGTCTCCGGCGATCTCGACGGCAAGGCAACGGAGGCGGAGATCCGGATGAAGATGGAAGAGCTCAAGGCCGTGGCCAAGACCCAGATCATGACGGAACTGAGCTGACCGACCTTTCGGCGCGGCGGGTTACTGCCGCGCCTCGGACGTGCCGCGCCCGAAGATCGCCAGGCGCTTGCGCAGCCAGCCGTCCTCGCCGCGGTTGATGCGGCCGAGCAGGCCCAGCGGTGTCTTGCGCCGTTTCGGGCGCCCCAGGAGCTTGCGGTGCCGGAACGGGCTGTCGGGGTGCACGAGGATCCAGCGGTCGGTGTCGTTGCCGAGGACGCCCGCCGGCATGTGGCGGATCAGGTAGGCCACGGCCTCCGGCCCGTCGTGGCCCATGCTGTCGCCGTCGGCGAAGGTATGGCCCCGCTCCAGCAATTGGTGGGCCGCGCCGAACAGCATCGTCATCGCGGCGACGAGGGGTTCGGGCGACTGGCGCACCTCGATCTCGCGCGCCGTGA
>JBARXR010000380.1:0-3558 GCA_049647445.1 Jannaschia sp.
ACACGGCGCAGCAGCCGGAGCCGTCGGCCGATCCGCTTCAATCCGTGGTCGCGGCCTTGCCCGCCGATCCGACGGCACCGCCGACAGTTCCGTCGCCCGATGTCGCGGGACCGGGCACCACGTCCCCGGCGCCCGCAGCGCCGCGCCTGGTTCGTGTCGGCCCGACCGGGGTCACGGTCTTGACGGAGGGGTCGGCGCCTCCGGAGGTGATGACGGACCTCGGCATCGACGCGATTTCCTATGACGCGGTCGGCGAGGTCCTTCTGAGCGGGCGCGGACAAAGAGACAGCGAGTTGCGCATCTATCTCGACAACCGGCCTGTCCTGAGCCTGACGGTCGACGCGAGCGGGGCATGGTCGTCGCCCCTGCCGAACGTCGCGAGCGGCGTCTATACCCTGCGCGTCGATGCCCTGGGGCCGGACGGCACCGTGGTCAGTCGCGTGGAAACGCCGTTCCAGTTGACGGCGCCCGAGATCGCGGCCCGCGCCCGGCAGAACGGCGTCACGGCGATCACGGTCCAGCCCGGCTTTACGTTGTGGGCGATTTCAGAGGGATATTTCGGGGACGGCATACAATACGTCCAGATCTTCGAAGCCAACCGCAGCCAGATCCGCGACCCCGACC
The DNA here is from genome assembly GCA_049647445.1 of Jannaschia sp. Taxonomy (GTDB): domain Bacteria; phylum Pseudomonadota; class Alphaproteobacteria; order Rhodobacterales; family Rhodobacteraceae; genus Jannaschia. The sequence goes on from JBARXR010000380.1 coordinate 625, forward strand.
TGATCTATCCCGGACAGGTCTTCGCATTGCCCCCGGACGGCAGCGAGCCGGGCGCATCGCAGAACTGACGCCACGCGGGTTTCCTTCCATCGGGTCACCCCATAAGGTCCGCAAACGCCAGCCGTTTCGGGGATTCCATGCGCCGCACCACCATCACGACGACCGATACGCCGACGGGCGGGATGGCGATCATCCGGCGCGTCGTACCCTATCTCTGGCCGGACGGTCAGGCCTGGGTAAAGCGCCGCGTGGTCGCCGCGCTGACCATGTTGATCTTTGCGAAGGTGATCGCCGTCGTCACGCCGTTCTTCTACAAGGCGGCCGTCGATTCCCTGGCCGGGGATGTGCCGACCGCCGACTGGACCCTGGGTGCGGGGGCGGTGGCCCTGACGGTCGTCTACGGGATCGCGCGGGCGGCGAATATCGGGTTCCAGCAACTGCGCGACGTGATCTTTGCCCGCGTCGGACAACGGGCGCTGCGTCAGCTTGCGTCGGAAACCTTCACGCACATGCACCGCCTCTCGATGCGCTATCATATCACGCGCAAGACCGGCGGCCTGAGCCGGATCATCGAACGGGGCGTCAAGGGTGTCGATTTCCTGTTGCGGTTCCTGTTGTTCTCGATCGGGCCGCTGGTTCTCGAACTGCTGATGATCTCGATCATTCTCTGGGCGGTTTTCGACATCTGGTACCTGGTCATCGTGCTGGGAACGATCGTCGCCTATGTCGCCTTCACCTTCAAGGTGACCGAATGGCGGGTCCGCATCCGCAAGGAGATGAACGACCAGGATACCGACGCCAATCAGAAGGCGATCGACAGCCTGCTGAATTTCGAGACCGTCAAGTATTTCGGGGCCGAACAGCGCGAGGCGGACCGGTATGACGGTGCGATGGCGCTTTATGCGCAAGCGGCGCTGAAGACATCCTATTCGCTCGCGTTCCTGAACTTTGGCCAGTCGGTCCTGATCACGGCAGGCCTTGTCGGGGTGATGGTGCTTGCCGCGATGGGCGTGCAGGCGGGCGATCTGACGGTCGGCGATTTCGTGATGGTGAACGCCTACATGATCCAGATCACGATGCCCCTGAACTTCCTTGGCACCGTGTACCGCGAAATCCGCCAGGCCCTGGTCGACATGGCCGAAATGTTCGGCCTGCTGGAGCAGCCGTCCGAAGTGATCGACGCGCCGGACGCGACGCCGCTGCGGGTGACCGGCGGCCGGATCGAGTTCCGCGACATCTGGTTCGGATACGACGCGGCCCGCCCGATCCTGCAGGGCGTCACGATCACGGTCGGGGCCGGTGAAACGGTGGCGGTGGTCGGGCCCTCCGGCTCCGGCAAATCAACCATGGGACGTCTGCTGTTCCGGTTTTACGACGTGAACGACGGGGCCGTCCTGATCGATGGACAGGATGTGCGCGCGGTGACGCAGGACAGTCTGCACGCGATGATCGGCGTGGTCCCGCAGGACACGGTCCTGTTCAATGACACGATCCGGTACAACATCGCCTATGGCCGCCCCGAGGCGACCCACGCCGAGATCGAGGAAGCGGCCCGCGCCGCCAAGATCGACAGGTTCATCCTGGGCCTGCCGGACGGATATGACACGACCGTGGGGGAACGCGGGCTGAAGCTGTCGGGCGGCGAGAAACAGCGCGTCGGGATTGCGCGCACCCTGCTGAAGAATCCCCCGATCCTGATCCTCGACGAGGCGACCTCGGCGCTGGACACCGAGACGGAGCAGAACATCCAGACCGAGTTGCGCGCGATGGCGCAGGGCCGCTCCGTCATCACGATCGCGCATCGGTTGTCGACGGTCGTCGATGCGGACCGGATCGTCGTGCTGGAGAATGGCCGCATCGCCGAGGAGGGGACACACGATGTCCTGCTGCGCCGGAACGGGCGCTATGCAAGCATGTGGCACCGTCAGCAGGCCGAGGAGGACGCGGCCTGATCGTGCGGCCCTCGTCCTGCCCTGCTGTCCTGCCGTGCTGTCCCGCGCGGAGCGAAGGACGGATGACGGCGAGGTCCGCGTCCGGTCGACCTTGGGTTCCGGCGGTGCATCTTGCGTGCCTCGGGCGGTCCGGCGCGGTCCCCCTTTGCCGAGACGCCAGCCCGCCTCGTCTTGCGGCGCCTCGGCCAGGGTTCTGAGGGGCGCGGGCGCGGCGGTCACCAGATTTCTTCGCCGCTTCCCCCGAGAGACAGGTCGCACGGCGCCGCCTGTCCGGAACGCTGGACCGACAGGTCGATGCGGGCGCGCAGCGATATCTGCTCGACGGCCGCCAGGATTTCGAGCCAGATGTCGTCCGTCTGGTCGTCCCTGTGAATGGCCACGACGTCGAGGATGCGGGACACGTCCGCGATGGTTTGCTGCACAAGATCGAGCGACTGCAGGCTGGATACAAGATCGGCAGTCATCCTGTCCCCGTGAAGGGCGGCGCCCAACTCCTCCTGGAGGGCCAGCAGGCGGTCGGAGGCCATCTTGCATTCGGTCGCGAGGCACGACGCCAACCTGATCTGTGCGACGCGCTTCATCGACGCCCCGTCGCGATTGCCATCGCTGCCCCTGAAGCCAGCGTCATGGATGGCTTCGTCGGGACCACGCCGGTTCGCGGTCGGCGACCGGTCCGGACGGAGGTCAGATCGCCGTATCGGTCCATCGTCACGAAACCACTATTGACCTTTTTCGGGTCGCAACGCGGGGCCCGCAGCGGACGCGACGCTGTCATCCTTGCCTTGCAAGTAATTGATAAAGAGAAAGCCGCCACGTTTTTGCACGCCGGTGTCACACGATAAGTTCGGTCCCATGACCGCGCGACCGGGCGCATGCCGACGCCATCCGGCGCCCGTGGCCCGCAGCGCCGACGGCGGGAGACGTGGGCCCCGACCCGACCCTTGCAGGTCGTGCCATTGGCCATGGCAGAGCGGGCCCCGGA
>JBARXR010000381.1:0-1630 GCA_049647445.1 Jannaschia sp.
CGATACATCTTCGCCGCCAGAAGTCGTATTTAGACCAGTGAGCTATTACGCTTTCTTTAAAGGATGGCTGCTTCTAAGCCAACCTCCTGGTTGTCATGGACTTCCTACTTCCTTTTCCACTTAGTCATTATTTGGGGGCCTTAGCTGTAGGTCTGGGCTGTTACCCTTTCCACCACGGACCTTATCACCCATGGTGTGTCTGCCACGCATTACTTCTCGGTATTCGGAGTTTGGTTAGGTTTGGTAAGGCTCGCGCCCCCCTAGCCCATCCAGTGCTCTACCCCCGATGGTATTCATATGACGCTCTACCTAAATAGATTTCGCGGAGAACCAGCTATTACCCGGTTTGATTGGCCTTTCACCCCTAGACACAAGTCATCCCCCCATTTTTCAACATAGGTGGGTTCGGTCCTCCAATACATGTTACTGTATCTTCAACCTGCTCATATCTAGATCACCGGGTTTCGGGTCTACTCCTACATACTTTCGCCCTATTCAGACTCGCTTTCGCTGCGCCTACACCTAACGGCTTAAGCTTGCATGTAAGAGTAAGTCGCGGACCCATTATACAAAAGGTACGCCGTCACACCGTATAGGTGCTCCGACTGCTTGTAAGCATTCAGTTTCAGGTCTGTTTCACTCCCCTAATAGGGGTTCTTTTCACCTTTCCCTCACGGTACTAGTTCACTATCGGTCAGTTAGGAGTACTTAGCCTTGGAGGATGGGCCCCCCATGTTCAAACAGGATTACACGTGTCCCGTCTTACTCAAGGACAATATTGCTTTTTACGCATACAGGGCTATCACCTACTTTGGCGTGACTTTCCAGACACTTCTGCTTATTACAATACTGCCACTGGGCTAGTCCCCGTTCGCTCGTCACTACTAGGGGAGTCTCGGTTGATTTCCTTTCCTCCGGGTACTGAGATATTTCACTTCCCCGGGTTTGCCTCAATCCGCCTATATATTCAGCGGTTGATACTCTATAAAGAGTGGGTTTCCCCATTCGGACATCCGCGGATCAAAGTGTGTTGACCACTCCCCGCGGCTTTTCGCAGCCTGCCACGTCCTTCATCGCCTCTAACTGCCAAGGCATTCACTAAATGCTCTTAACAACGCTTGAATTTAAACACGCGCAGTGGAAAAACCACAACGCAATGCTTAAACAGTTCTCATTAAATTTGCTAGACAGCATCACTGTAATCATCTTGAGTAAATTACAATGATGCAATAATTATTTTACATGCTGTAAGTATCTATCTATTTTTGTCGGCGATAAACACTTACAACAAACTACATATTCACGATTTTCAAAGAACAATTTAGAGGAAATTTCCTCTTTTAAACTCTCTATCAAAGAGAGCTTAAAAGAAAAAAGCTAAAGTAAATGGTGGACCCTATCGGGATCGAACCGACGACCTCCTGAATGCAAATCAGGCGCTCTCCCAGCTGAGCTAAGGGCCCATATTTTATAAATAGAATGGTGGGCCCGGGTGGACTTGAACCACCGACCTCACCCTTATCAGGGGTGCGCTCTAACCGCCTGAGCTACGAGCCCTCACCAATGCCAAGCTTGAGGCCCAATGAGGTCACTCAGGTGGCCATTCAAATCCATAGTTTAACTCGTAAGA
>JBARXR010000382.1:0-6244 GCA_049647445.1 Jannaschia sp.
GATCAGCACAGCGGCCACCCAGCCCAGGACGGCGTTCGATGCCAGCAAACCGGTCACGAAGTTCCAGGCCACAACCGATACCGCAAAGCTCAGCACTGCGCCGAGGCTGGCCCAGAACCATCCGGCAAGCGACGTGTCCCGCCGACTGGCCAGCAGGGCGACGGTCTGCATGGCGCGCCCCGATGGTGTCGGCGCGACCTCATCATCCGGAACGGGCGGCGCGCTGGCGGGATCCGGACCGGATGGCAACTCGCGGTTCAGCGGAGATCTCTCGGCTTTCGGGCGCGTCGAAGACGGCTCCTCGTCGATCTCGAAGAGGATGCCGCTGCGGCGACGATCGGCATCAGGCGGCGGCATCAGAAGCTCTCCTTGTCTGTGGCCGAACGTATGCTTTTCCAGCCGCGATACAACTCCGTCCCACGATTGCGGGCACCGCATGATCCGGGTCCGCGAGGCGACCTTCAGGGTCCGCGACCGTCTATCCCGCGCGCGAGGGGCTCGCCTCCGGTCCGGATGGCGGGACGTCTCTCGGCGCGGGCGTACCATCTTTGGTATCGGCAGCGACGCTCGGTGTCTCTTGATCCGCGCACGAAGCGGGTGTGTGATCCTGAAATGTGCTGCGCCGGCGACCTAGAGCCGATCCGCCAAAAGAAACTCCGCGGCCCGATCCAGCCGGATGAACGGCGGCCCCTCGCCCGGCCGAAGTGTCAATGGCGCGGGCGCGAATTCCATCAGGTCATAGTCGGCGTCAAGCCAGAGCTCGGCCCCCTGCATCGCCGGTGTCAGGATATGGCTCGGATCCGGCGGCAATTCCCCGGCATAGAGGGCGGCTTCCTTGCCGGTCGCCAAAAGTCGGCCGCGCACCACGGGCAGGGTCTCGCCGTCGTGGACACGGGTTTCCTCGACGGTCGCCCGCAGAGCGGCGATCGACAGCACGTCGGTGCGCGCGCCCGCAAAATCCGCCCGCCGCCGCGCATCCCGCACCATCGCATCCACGATCGCCGTCAGCCGTCCGTGTTGCGTGTGGTGCAGGTGATCCGCCTTGGTCGCCGCGAACAGCACGCGGTCCACCCGCCGCGCGCCCAGCAAGGACAGCAACCAGTTCAACGCGCCTGGTTTGAACGCGCTCAGGATATCGGTAATCGCCGCGCGCATCTCCTCCACCGCGCGCGGCCCGTGCCGGATCGCGCCCAACACATCGAGCAGGACCACCTGACGGTCCAGTCGCGCGAAATGATCGCGAAAGAACGGCCGCACGATCTTGGCCTTGTAGGCCTCGAACCGCCGCTCCATCTCCCGCCGCAGTGATCCGCGCGGGGCCTCCCCCGGCGGCAAGGGCGCAAAGGTCAGCGCGGGCGACCCTTCCAGATCGCCGGGCAACAGGAACCGCCCCGGAGTCAGGTCATATGCGCCGGCTTCCCGCGCCGCCCGCAAGGCATCCGTGTAGGCCGCCGCAAGCCCCTGCGCGGCTGGCTCATCAAGCGCCGCGGCCCCGTCCACCCCGGCCATGACGGTGGCATAATCTTCCACACCCCACGCGGAGAGCCGCGTCAAGGCGCGCGCGGACCACTGGTCATAGGTCTTTTCCATCAATCCAAGATCAAGCAGCCATTCGCCCGGGTAGTCCACGATATCCAGATGCACGACCCGCGCTGCGCGCAGCCCCGCCAGAAGACCTGCCGGCCGCACCTTCAGCGACAGTCGGAGTTCTGACACCGCGCGCGTGCCGTCCGGCCAGTGCGGCGCACGCGAGGTCAGCGCAGCGAGGTGACTTTCGTAGGCGAACCTCGGAACGGTGTCGTCAGGTTGCGGTTGCAGGAACGCCGTGTCGATCCGCGGCAAAGCGGAAAATGCCCCCATGCGACCCCGGTCCATCAAATTGGCCACGAGCGAGGTGATGAACACGGTCTTGCCTGCCCGGCTCAGGCCTGTGACGCCCAGCCGGATCGTCGGGTCGAATACGTCCGTCACGCTGGCGGTCACGTCGCCCACACCGCGCGTCACCGCATCCGCCAACCGTCCGATCATTCGCCCGTCCCTCTCATCCGCCCGCGTCACCTCGGGACCCCGCCCTTACATAGGCAACATGTCCGGGCGGTTGAACCGCGATATGACGCAGCCGCCTTGCCTTCGATCTGCGTGGGGCGCAGTCAGGTGTCCAGTGTCCGCACTCATGACCGAGGTATCCGATGAACACCCTCTCGCAATCCTGGCTTCTGTGGGCGTGTCTTGCCGCCGTCTTCGCCGCTCTCACGGCGGTGCTTGCCAAGGTCGGGGTCGCGGACATCAACTCCAACTTCGCGACTTTCCTGCGGACACTTGTCGTCGTCGCGGCCCTCGGACTGTTGGTCACCGCCACCGGTCAGACGGAGGATCTTCGGACAATACCCCCGAGAACGCTTTGGTTTCTTGCCCTGTCGGGCCTTGCCACGGGTGCGTCATGGCTGTGCTATTTTCGCGCACTCCAACTCGGCAAGGCCTCACAGGTCGCACCCATCGACAAGCTCAGCGTTGTTTTCGTCGCCCTGATCGCCGCGCTGTTCCTCGGGGAGCGCCTGTCGCCGATGGGCTGGGGCGGCGTGGCCCTGATCGGCCTCGGCGCGGCCCTCGTTGCCATCGCCTGATACCGAGCCGCGCCCGAATTCCGGCTGCGCCACATACGGACAGCGGCTATGGTACGGGAATGCTCTTCGATCTGCCGTCCGATGATACGCTCTATGCGGCCCTGCTGACCCGCGATGCGGCGTGGGACGGGCGGGCCTGGGTCGGCGTCACATCCACCGGAATCTTCTGCCGCCTGACCTGCCCCGCGCCGAAACCGAAGCGGGTGAATTGCACGTTTCACGACACCGTCGCCGCCTGTCTGGAAGCGGGCTTTCGTCCCTGCAAACGCTGTCACCCCCTGACCACCGGGCAAGAGCCGGCAGTTGCCGCCCTGCTGACCGCACTGGAAGCCGACCCCGACCGCCGCTGGTCCGAGGAAGACGTCGCCGTGCATGGCTTCGACCCGTCCACCATCCGCCGCGCGTTCCGGCGGCAGTTCGGGATGACCTTCCTTGCCATGGCGCGGTTGCGTCGCCTCGGACGCGGGGCCAGGGCGCTGACCGAGGGCGGCGCCGTGATCGAGGCACAACTTGCCGCCGACTTCGACAGCGCCTCGGGTTTCCGCGAGGCCTTCGCCCGCCAGCTCGGAACGGCGCCGGGAAAGCTCAAGCGTGACGCCCTGCTGCAGGCTCACTGGCTCGACACACCCCTCGGCCCGATGGTCGCCGTGGCCAGTCGTACGCATCTGCATCTGCTGGAATTTGCCGACCGCCCGGCTCTGCCGCGCGAACTCCAGGCACTTCGCCGGGAGGCGAATGGCTCGCTCGGCCTCGGTTTCCTGGCCCCGACCGAACGGATTGCCGGCGAACTCGGTGCCTATCTTGCAGGGACCTGCGCGCGTTTCGAGACACCGTTGCACCCCGGGGGAACCTCGTTTCAGCGGACCGTCTGGGACGCTCTGCGCACCATCCCCGCCGGCGAAACCCGGAGCTATTCCGCTATCGCGCGCCAGATCGGGAAACCGGACGCCACGCGCGCGGTCGCCCGCGCCAACGGGGCGAACCGACTGGCCATCGCGATCCCCTGTCACCGTGTGATCGGTGCGGACGGGTCGCTTACCGGCTATGGTGGAGGGCTGTGGCGCAAGCGCCGCCTGATCGAGACCGAGCGCGCCTACGCCTCCGCCGCGACCACCCGGATTTCGACGACCGCTCCGGGGCGCCGCAGCGCCGCCACCTCGACCGCCGTCCAGGCGGGCCAGGGATCGGACAGGTAATCCTGCCGCACCGCGTCGAACAGATCGAAGTGGTCGCGCAGGCCCAGGTGAAACGTCGTCATCTCGACCACCGCCCCGAAGTCGAGCCCGCCGGCCTTCAACACCATCCCGATGTTGTCGAACGCATTGCGGAACTGGGCCTCCGGGTCGTCGGGCATCCACGTCCCGACCGCGCCGGTCGCCCCCGACAGGAACAGGTGTCCCGCGGACAGGACACCCGGTGACAGATGCAGGGCGGCAGCGGCTTCGGCGAAGGCGGCGGGGATGATTGCACGCGGCGGCATCGGCGAACCTTTCGGACAGGGAACAAGAGCCATGACCCTTGCCGATCGGCATTATGCTCCGCAACCGGCGGCACGGCACGGACCTTACCCCTATTCATACCGCCTTCCGCATGTGACATGCAGGCCCCATGCCCCGCTACGCCATGCGCATCGAATACAACGGCGGCCCCTTCGCGGGCTGGCAACGCCAGGACGGTCCCGACAGCGTGCAACAACGGCTGGAGGAGGCGCTCCGGATGCTGGAGCCGGATATGGGCCCCATCGCCGCCGCCGGTCGCACCGACGCCGGAGTTCATGCCACGGGACAGGTCACCCATGCCGATCTGTCAAGGGACTGGACGCCGTTCCGTCTGTCCGAAGCGGTGAATTGGCACCTCAAACCCCTTCCCATCGCGGTCACCGCCTGCGCCCGCGTCCCCGATGATTGGCACGCGCGTTTTTCGGCTGTGGAGCGTCGCTATACCTTCCGCATCATCGCCCGCCGGGCGCCGTTGACGCTCGACGCTGGTCTGGCGTGGCGGGTGATCGGCCCCCTTGATGTCGATGCCATGCAGGACGGCGCCGACCATCTGGCGGGTCACCACGACTTCACCACGTTTCGGGCCTCGATCTGCCAAGCCAAGAGCCCCCTAAAGACCCTCGACGAAATCACCCTGGAGGAGCGGCCGTATCCGGGCGGGCAGGACATCCGCATCCATCTGCGTGCCAGAAGTTTCCTGCACAACCAGGTGCGAAGCATCGCCGGAACTCTGGAACGCGTGGGCGCCGGCGCCTGGCCGCCGATCCGGGTCCGGCATGCGCTGGAAGCCCGCGACCGTGCCGCCTGCGGGCCCGTCTCTCCACCGGACGGGTTGGTCTTGACCGGTGTGGGTTACCCCGTCGATCCGTTTTCGTGATTGCGTCGGGCATCGAGAAACAGCCGCAATTCCGTCAGCTTTTCCAGCAGGATCGCCATCGACGCACCATCCATCGAGTCGGCCACATCGGCCAGGTCGGGCCCCAGGGCGGCGATTGCCTGATCCCGGAACGTCCGGCCCGAAAGCGTGAGCCAGACCGTCTTGGAGCGTCCGTCGCGCGGATTGGGGCGCAGATCCACCCAGCCGTGACGCTCCGCGCCCGAAAGCGTGTGGGTCATCGTCGTCTTCGGGACCTGGAACGCCCGCGCCAGCGCGAGCGGCGTCTGTCCGTCTCGAACCCGCATGAGATGGTTGAGCAGCGTGAAATGCGGCAGACCCGCCCCCTCCGGCAGTCGCGCCTCGAACAAGGCGCGACTCAATTGTGCGATGATCCCGATTTCGTTGAAAATCTGGAACATCCGGCGCGGGTCTTCGATGTCAGGCATTCCTAAGTCGCGTCTCCAACGGCCAGCGCGGGGTGCGGGGCGTGCGCTGGCCATAGCCCAGAAGGCCGAGCATTTGAACCGTCTCTCCCTGCCGGGCAAAACGGTCGTGAAGGGCCTGCCTGATCGGCAGAACCTCGGCGTATTCCTGCAAGGCCTGACTGACCGGGCGGAGCGCAAGACCGGCACCGGTCGCAGCGAGGTTCAGGCGGAGCCACTGTCGGCCGGCCTCGATCTGGTCTTGGCGCGTGTTGCCGGGCGTGATGGTGAGCGTGATGGCGGGGGCCGCTCTGATTGCCGAAGCGGTGCTGTCGATGGCGTCGCGCGTGCCGGGGTTGTTCAGGTCGCTGGCCGCGTCGCGGGTAAACAGGCCCAGCAGCGCAAGGGTTTCGAGCATTGGCCCGCCTGCGTCGATGCCATCGGGTTGGGCGATGATTTCTGCCTTGCCGATACGGAGAAGGTCGATGCTTTCCTGCCACGCTGCGGGCGTAGCCGCCTCGGTCAACCAGGCTTCAAGGGCTTGATCGCGCAGGGCGTCACGGTCGGGTCCGTCCAGAAACAGGCTGGCATGAGCGGCGAGCGGCTGCGCTTCCGTTCCGACCGGCCGGGTATCGAACGACTCCTTGTGGGACCGGCGGTTCAGGGCATGGACGAACAGCGGGTCTGGTGTGCCGCCGTCGGTCAGGGTCAGCCGAGCAACCGGTCCGTCCTCCCCGTCGGGGAAAAGCGTGGTTTCGGTCGCCAGCCCCTCCTCCGCAGCGGCCATACGGGTCAAGTCCAGAAAGCAGCCCATGCCGATCG
>JBARXR010000383.1:0-5028 GCA_049647445.1 Jannaschia sp.
CGCCCCGACACCTTGCCGCCGATCGACAGCCCCGAGATGCTGGAGCAGGCCCGCGCCCGCGCCGTCGGATCCCCCGTTCGCGTGCACCACATGGCGTCGCTGACGCGCGGTCGGGCCGGGGCGCAGATGTCCGAGATCGGGTTTCTGCTGGATGCCGGTGCCGTCGCATTTACCGATGGCGTCCGCGTGACGCGCGACAGCAAGGTCCTGACCCGCTGCATGACCTATGCGCGGTCCCTCGGCGCCCTGATCGTCGCCCACCCGCAGGATCCCGGACTGTCTGCCGGGTCTTGCATCACGTCGGGTAAATTCGCGAGCTTGCGCGGCTTGCCCGGTGTGTCGCCTCTGGCGGAACGGATGGGGCTGGAACGGGATCTCGCCCTCGTGGAAGCGACGGGCGTGCGCTACCACGCGGACCAGATCACGACCGGTGCGGCGCTGCCCGCGCTGCGCCGCGCCCGGGAGGCCGGACTGGACGTGACGGCGGGCACCTCGATCCATCACCTGACGCTGAATGTTCTGGATGTGGCCGACTACCGCACGTTCTTCAAGGTCACGCCGCCACTGCGCACCGAGGAGGACAGGCTGGCCGTGGTCGAGGCACTGGCGGCAGGTGAGATCGACATCATCAGTTCCATGCACACCCCGCAGGACGAGGAGAGCAAGCGCCTGCCGTTCGAACAGGCCGCCCCCGGTGCCGTCGGTCTAGAGACGCTGTTGCCGGCCGCGATGCGGCTGGTCCACGCGGGGCACATCGACCTGCCGCATCTGTGGCGCGCGATGTCTCTCAATCCCGCGCGCCGCCTCGGTCTGGAAGGTGGCACGCTCGCGGTGGGCGCGCCCGCCGACCTCGTGCTGTTCGACCCGGATGCGCCGTTCGTGCTGGACCGCTTCAAACTGTCGTCCAAGTCGAAGAACACCCCCTTCGACGGCGCGCGGATGCAGGGGCGCGTGATCGGCACCTGGGTGGGGGGCAGTCGGGTGTTCGACCGGGATGCCGTTCATGCCTGAGGTCACGTCCGCGCCCTCGATCCTGCTTCTGGTCGCGGCACTGGCGTATCTGCTCGGCTCGATCCCGTTCGGGATCGTCATGGCGCGGCTCTTCGGGCTGGGCGATCTGCGCAAGATCGGGTCGGGAAACATCGGCGCGACGAACGTGCTGCGCACCGGGTCGAAACCGGCGGCGTTCCTGACCTTGATCGGCGACGCGGGCAAAGGCGGCGCGGCGGTCCTGCTGGCGCGATGGCTGGTGGGCGAAGACGCGGCGCAACTGGCGGGCCTTGCGGCCTTCTTCGGGCATTGCTTTCCCGTCTATCTGGGTTTCAAGGGCGGCAAGGGCGTGGCCACGGTCCTCGGCACGCTGCTTGCCCTGTCCCTGGGCCTCGGGGCGGCAGCGTGCCTGACATGGCTCGCGGCCGCCGCGGCATTCCGGATCTCATCGCTTGCCGCCTTGGTCGCCGCGGCGTCGGCCCCGGTCTGGGCGCTGTGGCTTCGTCCGGAGGCCGCGGTGGTTGCCGCGGTGCTTGCGGTCCTGATCTTCGTGCGTCACGGCGCGAACATCCGGCGGATATTGGCGGGCGAGGAACCGAGGATCGGCAAGACATGACGTTCGAGCAGTCCATCGTCACCTGCCTGCGGAAGTACGCCGGTTTCGAAGGGCGGGCCAGCCGGGCGGAATACTGGTGGTTTCAGGTCTTCATCGTGGTCGCTGTCGCGGCTTCGGTCATTCTCGGATCGCTGTCCGACATTGCGGGTGCGGTCCTGATGCTGTGCGTCGGCTTCGGCCTGGTCCTGCCGTCCTTCGCCGCGACGGTCCGACGGATGCACGACGTGGGGTGGTCCGGATGGTGGATCCTTGCATCCGTGCTGCCCTTTGGCGGGATCGCCCTTCTGGCCATCCTGGCATGGCCGGGCACCCCCGGCGCGAACCGCTTCGGCGATGCCCCGCAGACCGGACCGGCCCCGCTGGTGCCGTTCGATGCGCTCGACGCAAGTTTCGACGACACCCGCATCCCGCGCGTGCGGCCGCGCAAGGACGACCTGTGAGGCAGGGGCCTGTCCGGCGGCTGACATCGCAGGCGGATGCCGTGGCGAGGGCGCTTCTGGACCTTCCGCTTGGCGCGTTCCGGGGGCGCTCGCAGGGCCGGGACTGGTTGGTGGTGCGGTCGCTCTTTGCCGGGGGTGCGTCGGAGAAGCTGGTGGCGCGGTCGCTTGACGGTACCGATTACGTCAGTCTGAACCTCTACCGTCTGGCGTCGGGACCACGGTTGAAACCCTGCGAGATGCCCGCCCCGAAAGTCGCGGCCTTCGTGGCGGACCTTCGCGTCACCGACGCAGCGCGATGAGAAGTTCCAGGGCGTCCGCCGTGCGGGCCGTGTTGCGGTAAATCCCGAGGCCGAGAAACAGCGCGCCGCCGAGGACCAGCAGGGTGAGCATGCCGCCGAGGAAGATCATGATCGCCGCGAGAGGCCCCTGCGCAGGGGGCAGACCGGATCCAAGCTGAACCGGCCCCATCAGCGCGCCGATCGCCGCGACCGCCACACCGACGCCGACCATCGCGATGACCAGCGACAGAATGATTTCGAAGCAGTTTATGAAGAAGTCGCGCATGTGTGCCCCCGGGTCCGGTGTCCGGTCACAGCCAAATCCCCGGGAGCGGGGCGCGCAAGGGGCTAGTAGCTGTATTCGTCGTAAATGCGCGTCAGGTCTCCGCCCCAGTCGCCGTGATATTTCGCCAGCAGTTCGTCCGCCGGTGCGTGGCCGGTTTCCACAGACTCGCGCAGGGCGTTGAGGAAATGCGTCTCATCCGGGATCAACCCGCCCGCACCCGGCATCGCCCGTGCCTTGAGGCCGGCGTGGGCGATGTCGACCAGCTCACGTGCGAGATCGATCATCCTGATGTTGCCGACACGCGCCTGCAGGCCGTCGACGGAGGCCGCGACACGGAGCGCGTCGCGGGTTTCCTGGTCCCAGCCCTTGGCGATGTCCCAGGCCGCGTCCAGCGCCGTGTCGTCATAGAGCAGCCCGACCCAGAAAGCGGGCAAGGCACAGAGCCTGCGCCAAGGCCCGCCGTCCGCGCCCCGCATCTCCATGTATTTCTTGATCCGCGCTTCGGGAAAGAGCGTCGTCAGATGGTCGGCCCAATCCGAGAGGGTCGGCCTTTCGCCGGGCAGGGCAGGCAGGTCGCCCTTGAGAAAGTCGCGGAACGACATGCCGAGGGCGTCGATGTACTTGCCGTCGCGGTAGACGAAATACATCGGCACATCGAGCGCGTAGTCGGCCCACCGCTCGAACCCCATGCCATCTTCGAAGGCGAAGGCGGGGATGCCGGTGCGTGCCTGGTCAAGGTCGCGCCAGACGCGGGCACGCCACGATTTGTGACCGTTGGGCTTGCCCTCGAAGAACGGAGAATTCGCGAACAGGGCCGTCGCCACCGATTGCAGCGCCAGCGCCACGCGCAGCTTCTTCACCATGTCGGCCTCGGACGAGAAGTCGAGGTTGACCTGCACCGTGCAGGTGCGCCGCATCATGGTGGTGCCCATCGTGCCGACCTTGCCCATGTAGGCATCCATCAGCTTGTAGCGGCCCTTGGGCATCAATGGCATCTGCTCGTGCATCCAGATCGGGGCGGCGCCCAGACCGATGAACTTGACACCAAGGTCGTCGGAGACGGCTTTAACCTCGCGCAGGTGGTCGTTCACCTCGTCGCAGGTCTGGTGGATCGTCTCGACCGCATCGCCGGACAATTCCAGCGCGCCGCCCGGCTCCAGCGAGACGTTGGCCATGCCCTTGGACAGACCGATCAGCTTGCCGCCCTCCTCGACCGGGGCCCATCCGAACCGGTCGCGCAATCTTGACAGGACGGCATGGATCGACCGCTCGCCCTCATAGGGCAGGGGCAGGAGGCTGTCTGTGCAGAATCCGAATTTCTCATGCTCCGTACCGATGCGCCACTGGTCGCGCGGCTTGCAGCCTGACGCCATGTATTCAGACAGTTGCGCCGGATCGGTGATCAACCCGCCGCCGGACTGTGGAATGGACATCTGCGCACCTCACCGATTGGAGTGCCACGGATGGGACGCGGCGCGCGTCAGGTCAAGGCCGTGCGCGCCGGTCTTTGCCAGACGGTGATCGTCTGGGGTGTGCGCGATTGCACCGCCCGCACCATGGCCCCCCCGTCGAAGCCGGGCAGCGGCACCAGCGCGTCCAGCAAGGCGTCCGAACCGAGCGCCCCTTCCGGGATGTAG
Source organism: Jannaschia sp. (assembly GCA_049647445.1). GTDB lineage: Bacteria > Pseudomonadota > Alphaproteobacteria > Rhodobacterales > Rhodobacteraceae > Jannaschia. The sequence continues at coordinate 4,248 of JBARXR010000383.1, forward strand.
AGCGGCTGCGCGCCGTCCTGCGTCAACCGCCAGAACCCTTCGCCACCGGAGCTGCGGCGGAAGATCACGGCGGTGATATCGTCGAGCGTTGCGGTCCCGCCCATCACCGGCCCGAGATAGGTGATCCGCCCTTCGACCACCTCCACCACGCCGGGCGCCTCGGCCTCGGTGCGGAAGCGTGCATGGCGTTGACCGTTGAAGGCCAGGAAGCCGCCGAGGGCCAGCAGGGCCGCGCCGGCGACAAGGACAAGGCCACCCGATGCGACCACCATCCATGCCCCCAGCATCGCGATGACGGTTCCGGCGATCAGCTCCCGCCAGCGCAGCAGGATTGCGGCGACTTCGGGGCGGATCATGGTGTGGCCGGTAATCTGGGCATGGCGTAATCCCCTCGGTCGACAGGCGCGCGACCGGCATCGAAATAAGGACCCCGCGCCGTGATGACAACATGGCCGGTGCCGGTCACCCTTTGCGATCCGCGCCGTCTTCGCGCCAATCATAAGGTGCGCGCAGGCGTTCGAAGGTCATGTCGGTGAAATCGCGGATCAGCGTTAGGGTGCCGTCCGGGGCGCGGCGGAACAGCCTGCCATCCTGCGTGGCGTAACCGCGCGCCTCCGTATCCCAATGGCCGGGAACGGCGGGCGCAGGTGGCGTGTCGGGCAAGGGGCGCAGGCCGATGGCGGCGGCGGCCCGTTGCGTGAAGGTGGAACGCGGGCCGCTGGTCCAGTCGTGGGGCACGCGCGACAGACCCTCCGCACGTTGGATGATATCGGCGGAGCCG
>JBARXR010000384.1:0-2845 GCA_049647445.1 Jannaschia sp.
TGGCGATGATGGCCGTGCGGATGCTGGAATTGCACCGGGTGTTGAGGCCCACGGGGAGCCTCTATCTGCACTGCGGCCCGACCGCGTCGCATTATCTGAAGATCCTGCTGGATGCGGTGTTTGGGGCTTCCTGGTATAGAGCGGAGATTATCTGGAAGCGGACTAATGCCAGAGGAACAAAGAAGAATTGGCCGCACGTCCATGACGTGATTTTTCACTATTCATCTGAAGATACAGTCCACAAAGTTCCGCAAATCGCGGCTGACGCGGGCAAGATGCCCCACACTCTCATAACCGGACCTGATGGGCAGAAGTATCAAACCTATGAACTTACCGGTGCAGGCATAACGCAAACTGGTGAAACAGGAAAACCTTGGCGCGGCTATGAGGTGACCCCACTCGGCCGACACTGGGGGAATTCGCATGGGCAACTTGAGGAATGGGCGGAAGCAGGGCTGATCCATTTCCCGAAGGACGGCGGCTTTCCTAGGAGAATGGATGATGCACCATTCGATCCGACAACAAGAACGACCACAGCTAGTGACGTGTGGACTGACATTAGCCGCTTGAATCAGATGGCGAAGGAAAGACTCGGCTACCCCACCCAGAAACCCCAGGCCCTCCTCGAACGGATCATCTCCGCCTCCTCCAATCCCGGCGACATCGTCCTCGACCCCTTCTGCGGCTGCGGCACCACCGTCCACGCCGCCCAAGCCCTGAACCGCAAGTGGATCGGCATCGACGTCACCCACCTCGCCATCGGCCTGATCGAAAAACGCCTGCGCGATGCCTACCGCGACCGGCCCGAAGACCTCCAATTCAAGACCTACGGCACCCCGCAGGATATCGAGGGCGCGCGCAACCTCGCCCGCCGGGGCCGCGAAGAAGGCCGCCATTATTTCGAGTTCGAGAAATGGGCCGTCTCCCTTCTCGCGGGGGAGCAGACGAAGAACACCGGCGACGGCGGCATCGACGGCATCATCCCCTTCGGCAAGAACGCCATGGCCGTCGTCTCGGTCAAGGCGGGCGAAAACGTCGGCGTCGCCATGATCCGCGACCTGCGCGGCGCGATGGAACGGACCGGGGCCGAGATCGGCATCTTCCTCACCCTGACACCCCCCAAGGGCGGCATGGTCGCCGAGGCAGCGGCGGCGGGCCAGCACGAGGAGCCGGGCTTCGCCCCCGTCCCCCGTCTCCAGATCGTCACCATCGAACAGGCGATGGATCTGCGCGACCGCGCCGCCCAGATCCCGGCGCGGATCGGCTCGGCCCAAAAGGTCGCCCCAAAGCAGAAGGATACCGGGGCGCAGGGCAGTCTTCTGTGACGTCGCGACCTGAACGCACAGACCCCCCGCATGTCACGTCGAACGGTTCCACCCGATCCGGGTGACGCAGATCACCCGCAGAACACCCGTGGTTTGCACCGCGACACCCCACCCCCTTTCCGCGCCCCGCCTCCCGGTATATCTCCGCCCAAACTCCTTCCGAAGGCCGCGCCACATGACCGACCTCTCCCGCATCCGCAACTTCTCCATCGTCGCCCACATCGACCACGGCAAGTCGACCCTGGCCGACCGCCTGATCCAGGAGACGAACACCGTCGCCCTGCGCGACATGAAGGCCCAGATGCTCGATGCGATGGATATCGAGCGTGAGCGCGGCATCACCATCAAGGCCAACACCGTCCGGATCCAGTTCACCGCCGCCGATGGTCTGGAATACACCCTCAACCTGATCGACACGCCCGGCCACGTGGATTTCGCCTATGAGGTCTCCCGCTCCATGCGCGCCGTCGAAGGCTCCCTTCTGGTCGTCGACAGCACCCAGGGCGTCGAGGCCCAGACCCTCGCCAACGTCTATCAGGCCATCGACGCCAACCACGAAATCGTCCCCGTCCTCAACAAGATCGACCTGCCCGCGTCGGAGCCCGACAAGGTCCGCGAACAGATCGAGGACGTGATCGGCATCGACGCCTCCCAGGCCATGCTGGTCTCCGCCAAGACCGGCGAAGGCATCCGCGAGACCCTGCAGGCCATCATCGACCGCCTGCCCGCACCCAAGGGCGACGCCGACGCGCCCCTCAAGGCCATGCTCGTCGACTCATGGTACGACAGCTACCTCGGCGTCATCGTCCTCGTGCGCATCATCGACGGCAAACTGCGCAAGAACGACCGCGTCAAGTTCATGTCCAACGGCACCGTGCACCACGTCGACCGCATCGGCGTCTTCCGCCCCGCCATGACCGAAATCGACGAACTCGGCCCCGGCGAAATCGGCTTCCTCACCGCCTCCATCAAACAGGTCCGCGACACCCGCGTCGGCGACACCGTCACCCACGAAAAACGCCCCGCCGAAAAGGCCCTTCCGGGCTTCAAGCCGTCCCAACCCGTCGTCTTCTGCGGCCTCTTCCCCGTCGATGCCGCCGAGTTCGAAGACCTGCGCGACGCCATCGACAAACTCGCCCTCAACGACGCCTCGTTCTCGTCGGAGGTGGAATCCTCCGCCGCCCTCGGCTTCGGTTTCCGCTGCGGCTTCCTCGGCCTTCTGCACCTCGAAGTCGTCCGCGACCGGCTGGAGCGGGAGTACGACATCGACCTCATCACCACCGCGCCCTCGGTCGTCTACCACGTCCACATGCGCGACGGCACGGTGCAGGAGTTGCACAACCCCGCCGACATGCCCGACCTGACCCACGTCGACCACGTCGAAGAGCCGCGCATCAAGGCCACCATCCTCGTGCCTGACGACTACCTCGGCGACGTCCTGAAACTCTGCCAGGACCGGCGCGGCATCCAGATGGACCTGACGTATGCCGGCCCCCGCGCCATGGTCGTCTACGACCTGC
>JBARXR010000385.1:0-2278 GCA_049647445.1 Jannaschia sp.
GCGGGGATGAATTGGGGCGGCTGGGCGCTCTGGTCGCCACGGGGGCCGGGATTACCGGCGAAGGATACGGGCAGGATTTCCGCGCGGTCTGGGCGTAGGCCGCGGATTTCCCCGCCGCCGCCTGTCAGAGCCGCCCGTCAGATCAGTGCCACTTCGCCTCGGGCGGCAACGACATGAGCACGGCGTCCGCATTGTGTCCCGTCTCGAGCCCGAACTTGGTGCCACGGTCATAGACGAGGTTGTATTCGGCATAGAGACCGCGGTGGATCAATTGCGCGTCCTTGTCGGCATCTGTCCAGGGCTGTGCCCGGCGCTTTTCCACCAGCGGCTGCCAGGCGGGCAGGAAATGCGCGCCGACGTCGCGGGTGAAGGCGAAATCGGCGTCCCAGTCGCCCGAGTTCAGATCGTCGTAGAAGATGCCGCCGACGCCCCGCGCGCGTCCCCGGTGCGGGACGAAGAAGTATTCGTCCGCCCAGGCCTTGAGGGTGTCGTAGCGATCCTTGCCTTCCCACGCGCCGTGGGCGTCGCAGGCGGCTTTCATCTGACCGTGAAAATGGGCGGTGTCCTCGGCATATTCCAGACAGGGGTTGAGGTCGGCGCCACCGCCGAACCACCACGCGCCCGGCGTCCAGAACATGCGCGTGTTCATGTGGACCGCCGGAACGTGCGGATTGCGCATGTGCGCCACGAGGCTGATGCCGCTGGCCCAGAAGCGCGGATCGTCGGCCATTCCGGGCACGCCACGCGCGGCCATCGCCTTTTGCGCGCGTGGCGCAAGCGTCCCGTGAACCTGGGACCAGTTCACGCCGACCTTTTCGAACACGCGCCCGCCCCGCATCACCGACATGATGCCGCCGCCGGCATCCGTTCCGTCGCCCGCATCGCGCCGCGTCTCGGTCATCTCGAAGCGGCCGGCCGGCAAATCGGCAAAGGGTCCGGGAGCATTCGCGTCCTCGAGCGCCTCGAACGCGGCCACGATCCTGCCGCGCAAGTCGCGAAACCACGCCGCTGCCGTCGATTTTCGTGTGTCAGCCGAGTCCAGCATGAATACCCCGTTCCCTGTCGAGGCGATGTCCGGGGAGCAGACCGCCGTCGTTGCCCCATTCTCGCCACGTTTCGTCACTCAATTGTAGGCGACGCCTCCCGGACACACCAGATGTTGCGCGCAATTTCATGGAATTGGGTCTTTTTGGGGCAGCCGCATCATAAGGTGGATTCCGCGGCGGAGCGCGGTTAGGGTAGTCTCAATGACAAAGCAGGTCCGGCGCAAGATCGGACCGCAGGCAGTAGAGCAGTCGCTGATGAGACATGGAATGATCTGGGCCCTGAGGGCTCTCACGCCCGTTGTCCTCGGGCTAATCATAGCGTTCGTCGGGCCGATGTCCGAAGCGCGCGCGGCGCCCTACGCCGAATTGGTGATGGACGCCCGGACCGGCGAGGTCCTGCGGGCAAGCAACGCCGACACCCGACTGCATCCGGCGTCACTGACCAAGATGATGACGCTGTATGTCGCGTTCGAGGCCGTGCGCCGGGGCGAGATCACGCTCGACACGCAGGTTCGGATCAGCCGCAACGCGGCCGACGAGCCGCCGTCGAAACTGGGCCTGCGGTCCGGACAGAAGATCGCGCTGCGGTACCTGATCCGGGCCGCGGCGGTGAAATCCGCCAACGACGCCGCAACCGCCATCGGGGAAGCCATTTCCGGCTCCGAATCGGCCTTTGCGGAGCGGATGAACCGCACGGCCCGCGCCCTCGGAATGTCGTCGACGACGTTCCGCAACGCGCATGGACTGACGGCCTCCGGGCACCTGAGCACCGCGCGCGACATGACGGTGATGGGTCGGCGGCTGTTCTATGATTATCCGGAGTACTACAACCTCTTCTCGCGCCGGACGACGGACGCGGGGATCGCGTCCGTGCGCAATACCAACCGGCGACTGCTGGACGCCTACCGCGGCGCCGACGGGATCAAGACCGGCTATACCAATGCCGCCGGGTTCAACCTCGTGGCCAGTGCGGAACGTGACGGGGAGCGGATCATCGCGACCGTCTTCGGCGGCCAATCGACGGCCACCCGGAATGCGCGGATCGCGGAACTTCTGGACCTCGGGTTCGAGCGCGCGCCCAGCCGCGTCGCAGAACGTCGCCCCGCGCTGCCGACCTATGACGGCGGCACGGTGCCGGGTCCGACGGCACCTGCGGTCTCGGCCCGGCCCGTGATGCGTGGCGGGCCTTCCGTGTCGATCGTGATGGCCAATGCCTCGACCCGGAGCGAGGT
>JBARXR010000386.1:0-7161 GCA_049647445.1 Jannaschia sp.
CCCAATCAGGATGAGGTCTTTCCCGACCGCGATCACTTCGGACGCATCTTCTACAACCAGGCCCGGATGAGCGCCAAGGGCATCGCCCAGATCGCCGTCGTCATGGGGTCGTGCACGGCCGGGGGCGCGTATGTCCCGGCCATGTCCGACGTCTCGATCATCGTGCGCGATCAGGGCACGATCTTCCTTGCCGGACCGCCCCGCGTGAAGGCCGCGACCGGTGAGGTCGTGACCGCCGAGGACCTCGGCGGCGGCGACGTCCACACGCGGCTGAGCGGGGTGGCCGATTACCTCGCCGAGACCGACGCACACGCCCTGGCCCTCGCCCGGCAGGTTGTACAAAATGTGAAACGGGGTCCCGACAATATCCCCGTTTCGTACAGTTTCGAGGATCCCGCCTACGATCCGGACGAAATCCTGTCCGTGGTTCCCGCCGACCTGCGCACCCCCTACGACATCCGGGAGGTCATCGCGCGGCTGGTCGACGGCTCGCGCTTCGACGAATTCAAGGCCCGGTTCGGCGAGACCCTCGTCACCGGATTTGCCGAGGTTCAGGGCCGGCACGTCGGGATCGTCGCCAACAACGGCGTGCTGTTCTCGGAGGCGGCCCAGAAGGGCGCGCATTTCATAGAACTCTGTTCCCAAAGGAAAATACCGCTCGTCTTTCTGCAAAATATCACCGGTTTCATGGTCGGTCGGAAGTATGAAAACGAAGGCATCGCGCGGCATGGGGCCAAGATGGTCACCGCCGTCGCCTCGACCTCGGTGCCCAAGATCACGATGCTGGTCGGCGGCAGCTTCGGCGCGGGAAATTATGGAATGGCAGGAAGGGCTTACCAGCCCCGCTTCCTCTGGACCTGGCCCAATTCCCGGATCTCCGTGATGGGCGGTCCGCAAGCGGCGGGCGTCCTTGCGACCGTCAAGCGCGACGCGATGGAGCGGGCAGGGCAGGATTGGTCGGTAGAGGACGAAGCGGCCTTCAAGCGTCCCACCGAAGAGATGTTCGCGCGCCAGTCGCATCCCCTCTATGCCAGCGCAAGGCTCTGGGATGATGGAATAATCGACCCGAGAAAATCGCGGGACGTGCTTGCGCTGTCGCTGCGGGCGGCCCTGAATGCCCCGATCGAGGACACGCGTTTCGGCGTGTTCCGCATGTGATGCAGACCCTGCAGCAAATCATCGACGCCAATCCGGAGGCCGAGACATTCCGGTTCGGGGACAGCCGGGCGCTCTGCGACGAGATCCTCGCGCTGGTCAGATCGGGAGTGAAAACAGCGACGTGCGAAGCCGCGCGCCACTATGGCCCAAAGGGCGACGCCTGGCCCGAAGTCGGTCGCCGCGATGTCGCGCTGGACTGGGACGGCCGCCCCGCGTTGATGATCGAAACGGTATCGGTCGAGACCCGCAAGTGGCTGGAAATGGACGAGGAATTCGTCGCCGCCCAAGGCGAATTCCGCGACTTGGCCCACTGGCGCGAGGGCTATCGCGCGTATTTCGAGCGCACGGGCGGCTGGTCCGAAGACATGAAGATCATGTGCGAACGGTTCCGTGTGGTCGAGGATTACTCGGGGAAAGCAAGCTCATGTTCACCAAGATCCTGATCGCCAACCGGGGCGAGATCGCATGCAGGGTGATCGACACCTGCCGCCGCCTGGGCGTGCAGACGGTGGCCGTGCATTCGGATGTGGACGCGCGCGCACGGCACGTGGCGATGGCGGACGAGGCGGTCGGTCTGGGCGGCAGCGCACCTGCCGACAGCTACCTGCGCGGCGATGCGATCATTGCGGCGGCACAGGCGTCGGGCGCGCAGGCGATCCACCCAGGATACGGATTTCTTTCGGAAAATCCCGAGTTCGTGGAGGCCGTGGAGGCCGCGGGGCTGGTCTTTATCGGGCCGTCTGCCGACGCGATCCGGGCCATGGGCCTGAAGGATGCCGCCAAGGCATTGATGACGAAAGCGGGTGTTCCGGTCGTTCCCGGCTATCAGGGGACGAACCAGGACCCGGCGCATCTGGCGCAGGAAGCCGGAAAGATCGGATATCCGGTCCTGATCAAGGCCGTCGCGGGCGGGGGCGGCAAGGGGATGCGCAAGGTCGAGGCGCCGGAAGCCTTTGCAGACGCTTTGGAAAGCGCGCAGTCCGAGGCGCGGAAGGCCTTCGGCAACGACCATGTCCTGATCGAGAAATGGGTTACGACGCCGCGCCACATCGAGGTGCAGGTGTTCGGCGACGGCACCCGGGCGGTGCATCTGTTCGAGCGCGACTGCTCGCTGCAACGGCGCCACCAGAAGGTGATCGAAGAGGCCCCCGCCCCCGGCATGACGCCCGAAATGCGCGAGGCGATGGGCTCGGCGGCCGTGCGCGCGGCCGAGGCGATCGGCTATTCAGGGGCCGGAACGGTGGAGTTCATCGTCGATGGCAGCGATGGTCTGCGTGCGGACCGGTTTTATTTCATGGAAATGAACACGCGCCTGCAAGTGGAGCACCCGGTGACGGAGGCGATCACCGGCCTCGACCTCGTCGAATGGCAGCTGCGCGTGGCGGCGGGCGCACCCCTGCCTGCGGCGCAGTCGGACCTGTCGATCAAAGGCCACGCCGTTGAGGCCCGGCTCTATGCGGAGGATGCCGCGGCGGGGTTCTTGCCCGCCACGGGGACGTTGACGCATCTGCAGTTCCCGCAGGACGCACGGGTCGAGACGGGCGTCCGGGCGGGCGATGCGATTTCGCCCTGGTACGATCCGATGATCGCGAAGCTGGTCGTGCACGGACCGACGCGGTCCATCGCGCTGATGCAGCTGGAACGGGCGCTGGCATCCACCAGGGTCGCGGGTACGGTCACGAACCTCGCATTCCTGCGCAGGCTGTCGCGGCACCCGGATTTCGTTGCGGGTCAGGTGGATACCGGCCTGATCGATCGCGATGTGGCCCAACTCGCGGCGGCCCCGGTGCCATGTTCGCGGGCACGGTCCCTCGCCGCGCTGGGCGCGTTGGGCCTCGACGCAGGGCAGAGCGCGGAGGCGTTCCATCTCTGGGGCCCGCTGGTCTGGTCGCAGGTCCTCCTTTTCGGAGACGAGGAGATAACAGCACGCATCGAAGGCCTTGGAAGGCGGGCGTATCGGGTCACGATTGGTGCGGCGACGCATCTCGTCGAGCGGACCGATGGCTGGCGGATCGACGGGGCGCGCGTCGCGGCCGAGGTCGCGCATGGGCCCGGGGCGGTGCATGTCTTCTGGGGCAATGCCTACAGCTTTGCGGTGCCGGATCCGCTGGCGGTGGATGCGGCGGCGGGTGCCGCGTCCGGCGTGGTCGAAGCTCCGATGCCCGGTCTGGTCAAGGCGGTCTTCGTGGACGCCGGCACGCAGGTCGTGGCGGGTGCGCGGATTGCGGTGCTGGAAGCGATGAAGATGGAGCACACGCTCGTCGCCCCGCGTGACGGAACGGTCGCCGAGGTGCTGGTGCAGGCCGGTGCGCAGGTCGAGGCGGGGGCGGCATTGATGCGGCTTGAGGAGGAATTAGGCGCATGTGTCGGCGCAATGATCCGGCGCAGGGGGATGTCCCCGTCAGGCGGAGACGCGAGACCCGTGCCTGACATCGTGCTGCATCACGTGCCGCAAAGTCGGTCGCAGCGGGTCCTGTGGCTGTTGCACGAATTGGGTGCCGATTTCGAGGTGCGGATCTGGCCGTTCGACAAGGCCCTGCGGGGGCCGGAATTTCTGGCGCTGAACCCGGCGGGCCGCGTCCCTGCGCTGGAGATGGACGGGCGCTCGTTCTGGGAGACCGGTGCGATCATCGAGATCCTGTGCGAGAGGTTCGATCGGCTGGGGCGCCCGGCGGGCAGCGCCGAGCGGGCCGATTGGCTGATCTGGGTGCATTTCGCGGAGACGATCTCGCAGCACGCAGCAGCCTGCACGCAGCAGCATGTCGCGCTCCGCGAGGACTGGATGCGCTCGCCCATCGTGATGAAGCTGGAGGCGGCGCGGATCGGCAAGTGTTTCGATGCGCTGGAGGCGCGGCTGGCGGAGGACTGGTTGCTTGCGGAGTTTTCGGCGGCGGATGTGGCCGTCGGGCAAGCCGTGATGATGGCGCGGCGGTTCCACAGGGTCGGGGATCGTCGCAAGCTGGCCGCATGGCTGTCCCGCTGCGAGGCGCGGGAGGGGTGGCGCGCCGCCTGCGGGGGCCCCGCGCTCTACGGGCAGAAGTTCTACGATGTCGAATAAGGTCGAGATATTCGAGGCCGGTCCGCGCGACGGATTGCAGAACGAAAAGCGGATGATCCCCGCGTCCGAAAAGATCGCCCTCATCGATCTTTTGTCCCGTGCGGGGTTCAGGCGGATCGAGGTGGCCTCGTTCGTCAGTCCGAAATGGGTGCCCCAGATGGCGGACGGTGCGGAGGTGCTGGCGGGGATCGCGCGGATGGCGGGCGTGTCCTATGCGGCGCTGACGCCGAACCTTCGCGGGTTCGAGGGCGCGCGGGCCGCGAAGGCGGACGAGGTGTCGATCTTTGCCAGCGCGTCGGAAGGCTTTTCGAAGGCCAACCTGAATGCGACGATTGCAGAAAGTCTTGAGCGGTTCATCCCGGTGGTCGCTGCGGCCGCGGCGGACGGGATCCCGGTGCGCGGCTATGTGTCCTGCGTGACGGACTGTCCGTTCGACGGGCCGGTGCCGCCAGGCGATGTGGCACGTGTCGTGGCCTGGTTGAGGGACGCCGGTTGCTACGAAGTGTCCCTCGGGGACACGATCGGTCACGGCACGCCGGACGCGGTGGACGCGATGCTGGCCGCCTGTCTGGAGGAGATGGAGGCGGGCCGTCTAGCGGGCCATTTCCACGACACGAACGGGCGCGCGCTGGAGAACGTGGATGTCGCGCTGGCGCGCGGCCTGCGGGTTTTCGACGCCTGCGTGGGCGGTCTTGGCGGATGTCCCTATGCGCCGGGTGCGGCGGGGAACGTCGCAACCGAGGCGGTGCTGGCCCATCTGACGGGTCTCGGGTTCGAGACGGGTATCGTGGCGTCTGTCGTCGCCGACGCGGCGCGCATGGCGCAGGCAATGAGGAGCGGAACATGACCTACGAGACGCTGAAGCTGACCCGTGACGCACGGGGGGTTGTGACGGTGACGCTGAACCGGCCCGAGGTGCACAACGCCCTGTCGGCCCGGATGATGGACGAGCTGACCGACGTTGCGGTCGCGCTTGGCTCGGACGACAGTCGCGTCGTCATCCTGACCGGCGAGGGCCCTTCCTTTTGCGCTGGTGGTGATCTGGGCTGGATGCGGCGGAATTTCGATGCCGCTCCTCACGTGCGCGCCGCTGAGGGCCGCAGGCTGGCGGGCATGTTGCAGGCGCTGAACACCCTGCCGAAGCCGTTGATCGGGCGGGTTCAGGGGAATGCGTTCGGCGGTGGCGTCGGCCTGTGCTGCATCTGCGATGTGGCCGTCGGGGTGAAAGCGACGCTCTTCGGGCTGACCGAGACGCGTCTGGGCCTGATCCCCGCGACCATCGGCCCGTATGTGATCGCGCGGATGGGCGAGGGCCCGGCGCGGCGGGTCTTCATGTCGTCCCGGCGGTTCGAGGCGGCGGAGGCGCTGGAGTTGGGGGTCGTGGCACGGGTCGTCCCGGCAGCGGATCTGGACTCGGCGGTCGAGGCGGAGGTCGTGCCCTATCTGTCCTGCGCACCGGGGGCCGTGGCGGATGCCAAGCGGCTGGCGCGATCGCTGGGTCCGGTGATCGACGAGGCGGCGATTGCGGCGACGATCGATGCCCTGGCGGCCAGGTGGGAGCACGAGGAGGCTGCGGAAGGCGTCGGCGCGTTCTTCGACAAACGCAAGCCGGGGTGGGCGCGCTAGTGGCCTTCTGGCGGTCGTGGACATCGACGCAGGCGCCTGCGCGTGCGATGCGCAAGCGCCCGCCCGGATGCGGGTCATCCCTTTGATCGACCGACAGCATGGTCTAATGTCCTGCCAAACCCTCGTCAGAAGGACCACAGGCCATGCTCACCCGTCGCGCGTTCACCGCGCTTCTCGCCGTTGCTCCGCTTTCCGCCTGCGCCGACGCCCCGCCGCGATCCGTTCGGCCCGCCGCGCGCTCAACCGACCCCGATCTGGTCCCGCGCACCACGCCCGGCTGGTCGGCCTGGGTCGAGGGGTTCAAGCATCGCGCCGCGGGGCAGGGTATCCGACAGGATATTCTCGAGATGGCCTTCCGCGGACAGGGTTATGTGCCCGGGGTGATCGCGCGCGACCGAAACCAGACCGAGTTCAGCCGCTCATTCGAGGATTATCTTGCAATCGTCGCGAGTCCCTCCCGGGTCGAGGCGGGGCGCGCCGCCTATGCGCAGCAGCAGGCCCGCCTGCGCGCGATTGAAGCCCGCTATGGCGTCCCGGCCCAGATCGTCTGTGCGATCTGGGGGGTCGAAAGCAATTTCGGCACGCGGCGCGGGGACATTCCGGTGATCTCGGCGACGTCGACGCTCGCCTTCGACGGGCGGCGCGGACAGTTTTTCGAGCAGCAACTGGTCGCGGCGCTCAAGATCCTGCAATCGGGAGACACCACGCCGCAACGCCTTGTCGGAAGCTGGGCCGGGGCGATGGGCCACACGCAGTTCATCCCGACCAGCTATGAGGCCTTCGCCGTCGATTTCACGGGTGACGGGCGGCGTGACATCTGGTCTGACGATCCCTCCGACGCCCTTGCCTCGACCGCCGCCTATCTTGCGCGATCGGGATGGCAGGCCGGGGCAAGCTGGGCAGTCGAGGATCCGGGCGGCAACCTCGCAACCGATGCCGCCGGTCCAGTGTTCCGCACGGGGCCGAATTTCCGGGTGATCAAACGATACAACAACTCCGACAATTATGCGCTCGGCGTCGGCTATCTGGCGGATCGGATCGCCGGCGGCGGACCTTTGCGGCAGGAATTCGGCCCGGATCGATACGGACTGCGGCTTGGTCAGCGACAGGCGTTGCAGCGTCGCCTGACGGCAGCCGGGTTCGACACGGACGGTGACGACGGGGTGATCGGTCCGAAAAGCCGCATGGCGATCGAAGCCTACCAGCGGTCGCGCGGCCTCCCGGTTACCGGAGATCCGTCGTTGGCCTTGCTGCAAAGCCTCGGATAGACCAACTGGACTCCGGGCGGACCCGCGCCGCTTGCGGATCAACGACCCGGA
>JBARXR010000387.1:0-3586 GCA_049647445.1 Jannaschia sp.
ACCTCGCGCAGTGTCGGCGACGCTTCGACCAGATGCACCTGCGCGCCCGGCGCGAACCCGGGCACCCCGCGCGTGGTACGCAGCACATCGGCCATCAGCGTTCCGCGTCCGGGGCCGAGTTCCGCCAGCACGAAGGGCGTGGGTCGGCCCTGATCCAGCCACGCCTGCGCGAGACAGAGGCCCAGCATCTCGCCGAACATCTGGCTGATCTCTGGCGCGGTGGTGAAATCGCCGGTCACCCCCAGCGGATCGCGCGTCGTGTAATAGCCGTGCGTCGGGTGCAGAAGGCAATCGGCCATGAAGTCGGCCACCGTGATCGGCCCGGTCGCCGCGATGCGCGACAAGAGCCTCTCCCGCAGGGTCATGCCGTCGTGCGGGACCGCGCCCAGAGGATGACGGCGACCCCCGCGACCAGCATCGGCAACGACAGAAGCTGGCCCATCGTCAGGCCGAAGTCCGCGCCACCGACGACGTGGCCAAGCGGATTGCCGGGCGAGATGTATTGCGCGTCCGCCTGTCGGAACGCTTCGACGAAGGTCCGCGCCGCACCATAGCCCGCAAGGAATATCCCCAGCAGCAATCCGCGCGTCCTGAAACCGCCGCGAAGGGCCACCAGCCACAGGATCGCAAGAAGGACAGCGCCTTCGAGGGCCGCCTCATAAAGCTGGCTCGGGTGGCGGGCGCAGAACGCGCCGACGTTGGCGCAGGCCTGCGCCGCCTCGCCCGGAAAAATGACGCCCCAGGGAACCTCCGTCGGTCGCCCCCACAGCTCTGCGTTGATGAAGTTCGCGACCCGCCCGAGCCCGAGCCCCAGCGGTGCGACCAGCGACGCGATGTCGAGGATCGACAGGATCGGGATGCCGTGCCGCCACGCATAGACGATGACCGCGATCGCGGTGCCCATCGCGCCGCCGTGGAACGACATGCCACCCTGCCAAACGGCCAGGATCTCATCCGGGTTCTGGAGATAATAGCCGGGCTGATAGAAGATGACGTATCCGAGCCGTCCCCCGAGCACGATCCCGAGCACGATCCACGTCATCACGTCCTCGACCTGCTCGCGCGTCATCGGGGGCGTGTCGTCCGGCCACAGGCGCGGTTGCGACACCACCCACCGCGACATCCACCAGCCGCCGACGATGCCCGCGATATAGGCCAGCGCGTACCAGCGCAGGGTGAAGACGAAGACACCGAGATCCAGACTGAAGATGTCCGGCGAGACGTCGGGGAAGGGGATGGCGAACAGCATGGCTGACGCTTTGCCCGGCGCATGAACGGGGGTCAACCTTGTCGCCACGGGCACGCTGGCCCATATATCGGGAAAGCGCCACGGCGAGGAGAGATGACATGCAGACCCGCAACCGCATCATGGACGACCTGAGCCAGTTGATGACCAATGCCATGGGCGTCGCCCAGGGCGCACGGACCGAGGCCGAGACGGCGATGAAGTCGCTGCTGGACCGTTGGATGGCAGACCGCGATTTCGTCACCCGCGAGGAATTCGACGCCGTTCGCGCGATGGCCCAGAAAGCGCGTGAAGAGAACGAGGCCTTGAAGGCGCGGCTGGACGCCATGGACGCCAAGTAACCCGGCTGCACAGCAGGCCTGCCGGACGCGGGGGGCCAACACCTTGCGCCCCCTGCGATATGTCCGGACGAGATAGGGGGGTGAGTCGCCCCCCGGTTCAGGTGTCAGCCCGCGAAAAGGGCCAGCAACCGGTCGACCTCGGCCTCGGTCTTGGTGAAATCGCAGACGAGCCGACAGAGCGGGGCGTCCGCGTCGTCCATCAGGTAATACTGCGCCTCCGCCTGCGCGCGGGCATGGGCGGCGCGATCCAGACGGGCGAAGATCATGTTCGCGCCCGGCACGCCGATGATTTCGGCCCCGATCGCCCGCAGGCCTGAAGCCAGCCGTTGGCCCATGGCGTTCGCGCGGCGCGCGTTGTCCAGCCAAAGGTCACCGTCAAGATAGGCGGCCATCTGCGCCGACAGGTAGCGGTGCTTCGACCAGAGCTGCGCCGCCCGTTTTCGCCTCAGCTCCAGTTCCCAGCCCGCCGCCGGATCGCGCAGCACGATCGCCTCCACGGCCATGCAGCCGTTCTTGGTGCCCCCGAAGCTGACCACGTCGAAGCCCCGCACCAGGTCAGCCGCCGAACAGTCGAGCGCGACGCAGGCATTGGCGAACCGCGCACCGTCCAGATGCGTCGGCAGGTCGGCGGCGCGGGCCACGTCCGTCAGGGCGGCCAGTTCGTCGAGCGTATAGAGCGTCCCGGCTTCGGTCACGTTGGTCACGCTGACGGCGCCGCGCTGGACACCGTGCACGCTCCGACCCACCGCGCGCAGGGCGGCCGAAAGGGTCTCGGGCGTCATCTTTCCGTGCGCGCCCTCGACCAGCGTCAGTTTCGCGCCGCCCGTATAGAACTCCGGGGCGCCGCATTCGTCTTCCTCGATGTGGCTCCTCCGGTGGGCAAAGACCGTCTGCCAAGGCTGCACCAGTCCCGCGAGCGCCAGCGCGTTGGCTGCCGTTCCGGTAGCCACCAGGAGGACCTCCGCATCGGGCCAGCCGAAGAGGACACGGATCGCGTCGCGCACGCCCGGCATCCAGGGGTCGTTGCCATAGGGCATGGCCGCGCCCGCGTTGGCGGCCACGATGGCCTCCATGATCGGGACGGCGACGGGTCCGGTGTTGTCGGAGGCGAAATTCAGGTTCATGGCAGTCAGGCTCCTCCGGTGGGCTCTTCGATCAGGAAGTCTTCCCAGTCGTCTTCCGAAACCTCCATCTCGGAGATCGTCTCATCCATGAGCGAGGCCCCCGCCGTGTGCGGCGACATCGGGTCGCCGGTCAGCAAGGGGTGCCAATGCGGCAGCGAGCGACCTTCGTGCAGGCGGCGATAGGCGCAGGTCTCGGGGAAGAAATAGACCACCTTGGGCAGGGTCTTCGGCGAGAGCACGACGCATTCGGGCACGAATCTCAACCGGTCGGCGTAGTTAGAACAGCGGCAGGTGCTGTCGTCGAACAGACGGCAGGCAATGCGGGTCAGGGCGACTTCGCCGGTATCCTCGTCTTCGAGCTTGTTGAGACAGCATTTGCCGCAGCCGTCGCACAGCGCCTCCCACTCCGGGGCCGTCAGCCTCGCGAGGGGAAGCTGCCAGAACCGGGGGCGCAGCCCGGTGCGGTCGATCGGATCCTCAGCCATCGAGGGTATCGAGGATCGCGCGGGCCCTTGCACTGTCCGCATCCATCTGGGCGATCAGCCCGTCCAGACCGTCGAACGTCATTTCGGGCCGCAGGAAATCGACCAGCGCGACGGAAAGCGTCGTACCATAGAGATCACCCCTGAAATCGAAGAGGAAGGTTTCCAGGTTCGGCCTGTTGTCCCCGAACATCGGGCGCACACCCAGCGACGCGACACCGTGGTGCGACCCGGCATGCGGTCCCTCGGCGATATCGACCAGCACCGCGTAGACCCCCAGGCGCGGCAGGTGAAGGCCGTCGAGGCCCATGTTGGCGGTCGGATATCCCAGCGTGCGGCCCCGCTTTTCCCCATGCAGCACTGGCCCCTCGATCCGGTGCCAATGGCCCAGCA
>JBARXR010000388.1:0-1875 GCA_049647445.1 Jannaschia sp.
GACTGGAACCGGATCGCCTCGGCGACGAAGCGGCTGTCGCGGTCGACCTTGGTCACGGCGAAACGGCTTTCGAGGCGGTCCTTTTCGGAGATGTCGTAGTTCAGCAGATACGTGTCGTCCGACACCGCCTCCACGTCGAACTCGAAGACGTAGCCGCGTTCGAGGGCGAGCCTGCCTTCGGCGAAGACGTAGCCGCGCAGCGAGTCCGCCGTCACGGAGTCCTTCGAGACGGCCCCCTCGACCAGCAGGTCCCCGCGGTCGAACGCCTGCCGGTAGCGCAGTCCGAGGCTGCGGGTGTCGGTGTTCGTCACGAACGGCGAGAGCGTCAGGTCCCGCGAAGGCCCGAGTGTGAAGAAATAGGGCGTTGTCACCCCGGTTCCCAGCAGATCGTCCGAGGAGAACCGGGGCGTGAGCCAGCCCGACGTGCGGTCCAGCGTGGGATCGGGAAGCCGCAGGCGCGGCAGCCAGGCGACGGGCACGCCCATCACTTCGAAACGGGCATTCTCGAAGTAGAGCTGTCGTTCCTGCTTGTCGTGGATGATCCGCTTCGCGCGGATCTGCCAAAGCGGCGTTTCGCTGCCGTCACAGACCGGGCAGGAGGAGGCGATCGCCTGATAGAGTTGCGTGTATCGGCCGCCGTCACCTTGGGTGATTTCGGTCGCCGCGACCTGAAGGCGTTGATCGAGGACCAGCCGCGCGCCGGTCAGGACCGACCCGCGCAGGTCGGCGTTCAGGGCGGCGAAGTCCGCGACCAGAACGGCGTCATCACCATCGACCAGCACCAGCGGTCCTTCGACGATCAGGCGGTCTTCTGCGCGCAGGTAGGTGATCCGCTCCGCCCGCAGGATGCGACCGTCGGCGAAGATTTCCACATCGCCGGAGGCGACAAGCTGCGACGGGTCGAAGTCGATCCTGTCGGCGACCAGCGTCGCGGGCCCGGTCTGCGCCGCGACAGGCACCGCCAGCAGAAGCATGAAGCAGATCAGCAGCGCGCGCATCACCCGTCCTCCAGCCGCAAAAGCACGCCGAGCGACAACAGGATGGCGGCGACAGGCGGCGACCAGGCCGCAAGATGCACGGGCAATTGTCCGTTTTCGCCCAGCGTCTGGGCGAAACTGCGCAGAAAGAAGATCGAGAAGCCCAGGAGAAGCGCCAGAAGGACCATCGTCCCGGACCGGCCGGCCCGCGCGTGGCGCATGGTGAAGGCGGCGCCGATCATCACCATCGCCGCCAGCATGAGCGGGCTTGCCAGCTCCATCTGCAGCCAGACGCGATGCGTGCGCCCCGAGAACCCGGCGGCGTCCAGTTGCCGGATGAAGCCGGGAAGCTGGAAGATCGGGATCGACGAGGGCACGCCGAAACTGTCACGGATCTGGTCCTCGGTGAGGGTGGAGGGGATCGTCGCGACCATCACGGCCTGCGCGTCGCGCTCGGGGTTGTCGGAAGAGCCGAGCGGCCAGCGCTTTGCGTCCTCCAGCAGCCAGTCGCCGTCCGACAATTCCGCGCGACGTGCATCGACCCGCTCGATGGGCGTGCCGCCGCCGTCGAAGGCGATGAACGTCGCTTCGAAGAGGACGGTGCCGCCCAGCGACGACCGCTGTGCCCGGATCACGGTCTGCCCGCCGTCGTCGCCCTGCCGCAGCCAGACGCCCTCCTCGCTGACCGACAGGACCGACGAGGAGCCCGTGCGGAACCGGGCGATCTCGCGCTCGTAGACGCCTTGGGTCGCGGCGACGATGGGGTTCACGATCAACAGCGCCATCACCCCAAGCCCGATCGCCGCCACCACGGGTGCCATGAGGGCGCGCACCGCCGACCGACCGGCCGCGCGGATCACCACCAGTTCCGAAGACCGTGCCAGCGACAGGAACAGCG
>JBARXR010000389.1:0-3862 GCA_049647445.1 Jannaschia sp.
CCGCTGCGCAACGTCGCGGGCCGACCCCCTTGCGTTTCCCCGCCCGCACCTGAACACTCGGCATTGCCCGCCCTCCCTACGCCGCATCGGGAGGGGGTCCGGGCCGGACCGGTATCGCGGCGGGCCATAGCCGATGGAGATCACCTTCCGCCTGAACGGACAGGACACGACCGTCCCGATATCCGACCCCACCGTCACCCTGCTCGACTGGCTGCGCGCGCGCGGGCTGACCGGCACCAAGGAAGGCTGCAACGAAGGCGACTGCGGGGCGTGTTCGGTGATCGTCAGCACAGACGGCAGCCCCAGGGCCCTCAACGCCTGCATCCTGTTCCTGCCGCAACTGCACGGCAAGGCGATCCGCACGGTCGAGGGGCTGGCGGCCCCGGACGGGACACTCCATCCCGTGCAGCAGGCGATGATCGACGAGCACGGCTCCCAATGCGGGTTCTGCACCCCCGGCTTCGTCACCACCATGGCCGCCGCCCACGCGCGGGGCGACACCGACCACGCCGACCAGATCGCGGGCAACCTGTGCCGCTGCACCGGCTATGCCCCGATCCTGCGCGCCGCCCGCAAGGTGGCCAGGACGCCCGTCCCGGCCCACATGTCCGAGGCGCCCCTTCCTCTTGGCGGAAATATCCCGGGGGTGCGCGAGGGGGCTGGTCCCCTCGCTCCCGCGTCCGCCGACGATCTGGCCGCCGCATATCTGGCGCACCCCGACGCCACGCTCGTCGCCGGGGCCACCGATGTCGGTCTGTGGGTCACCAAGCAGTTCCGGGATCTCGGGCGCACGATCTTCCTGAACCGCTGCGACGACCTGCGCGGCGTGACCGTCACCGAAGACACGATCCGGATCGGTGCCATGACCGACATGGAAACGCTGCGGCACGCCATCGCGCCCCACTTCCCGTCCTTCGCCGAACTCCTGCGCCGCTACGGCTCCGTCCAGGTGCGGAACGCGGCGACCTTGGGCGGCAACATCGCCAACGGCTCGCCCATCGGGGACAGCCCGCCGCCGCTCATCGCGCTGGGCGCGACCCTTCACCTGCGGCACGGCGACAGTCGCCGCGCACTGCCGCTGGAGAATTTCTTCCTCGCCTACGGCCAGCAGGATCGCCGGCCCGGAGAATTCGTCGAGGCCGTCACGATTGCCCGGCAGCCGGATGCGCTGTACTGCCACAAGATATCCAAGCGCTTCGATCAGGACATTTCCGCCGTCTGCGCGGCCTTCAACCTGCCGCTGATCGACGGTGTGATCACGAATCCCCGCCTCGCCTTCGGCGGCATGGCCGGCACCCCCCGGCGCGCCACCCATGCGGAGGCGATCCTCGACGGACAGGCCCCGACTTTGCAAATATTCGCGCAGGCGGCGGACGCCTTTGCAAAGGACTTCGAGCCGCTGTCGGATATGCGCGCCAGCGCACGGTATCGCATGGATGCGGCCTGTGGTGCGCTGATGGGGGTTTTGTATAAAATGGACAGATCGGGGTCCGCAACTGACCCCGGATTGTACAATCTGCTGGCGGTGCAGCCATGAGCGTCGCCAAGCCCCTGCCGCATGAGTCGGCGGCTCTGCACGTCACGGGTGCCGCCCGCTACACCGACGACATTCCCGCCCCCGCAGGATGCCTGCACCTCGCCTTCGGCCTGTCGGACATGGCCTGCGGAACCTTGCAAGCCCTTGATCTGGAAGCGGTCCATGCCGCGCCCGGTGTTGTCGCGGTCCTGTCGGCCGCCGACATCGACCCAATGCCCGACTGCTCGCCCAGCAACCACGATGAGCCGCTGCTGTGCACCGGCGACATCCAATACGCCGGGCAACCGCTCTATGTCGTGATCGCCGAAACCCACCTCGCCGCGCGCCGCGCCGCGCGGCTGCATGTCGCGCAAATATCTGAAAAGAAAGCACTCCTGAGCATCGATGATGCCCTTGCGGCCAAAGCATGGTTCGACGGCGGCCCCCGCGTCTGGTCCGACGGCGACGTGGAGACGGCGCTTGCAGGCGCGCCCAATCGGCTTTCGGGCGCGTTGGAGATCGGCGGCCAGGAACACTTCTACCTTGAAGGCCACGCCGCCCTCGCGCAACCGGGCGAAGGGGGAGAGATGCATATCTCGACCTCCACGCAGCATCCCACGGAAATACAACACAAAGTCGCCGAGGCGCTTGGCGTGCCGATGCATTCCGTCCGCTCCGACGTGCGCCGCATGGGCGGCGGGTTCGGCGGCAAGGAAAGCCAGGGCAACGCGCTCGCCATCGCCTGCGCGCTTGCCGCGCGCCTGACGGGTCGCGCCTGCCGGATGCGCTACGACCGCGACGACGATTTCATCGTGACCGGGAAAAGGCACGATTTTCGAATAGCTTACGATGTCGGATACACCAACCGAGGCCGCGTCACCGGTGTCCGGTTTCGCCACTGGGTGCGCTGCGGCTGGTCGCAGGACCTCTCGCTGCCGGTGGCGGACCGGGCCATGCTGCACGCCGACAATGCCTATGACATCCCCGCGCTCGAGATCACGTCGTGGCGGTTGCGCACCAACACCCAATCCGCGACCGCCTTCCGCGGCTTCGGCGGCCCGCAGGGAATGCTGGGGATCGAGCGGGTCATGGACCACGTGGCGCACGCCGTGGGGCGCGATCCGCTGGAGGTACGGCGCCTCAATTTCTATGACGACGCCGGTGCGACGCACGGAGCCTCGGACGAGGAAAAATCCCATGCAAAAAAGGGATATACGCATTATGGGCAGGCCGTCACCGATTTCTGTCTGAACGGATTGGTCGCCGATCTGGCGGAGCGGTGCGGATACGTGGCCCGGCGGGCCAGGGTGTCCGAATGGAACGCGTCGAACCCGACCCTCAAACGCGGGATCGCGCTGACGCCGGTCAAGTTCGGGATATCGTTCACCCTGACGCATCTCAACCAGGCGGGCGCGCTGGTGCATGTCTATGGCGACGGGTCGATCCACCTGAACCATGGCGGAACCGAAATGGGACAGGGCCTGCATTCCAAGGTCATGCAGGTCGCAGCCTCGCGCTTCGGGTGCGACCCTGCGCGCGTGCGGATCACGGCGACGGATACGGGCAAGGTGCCCAACACCTCTGCCACCGCGGCCTCCTCGGGCGCCGACCTCAACGGCATGGCGGTCAAGGCTGCCTGCGACACGATCCGCGACCGGATGGCGGCACATCTTGCCGAGGTGCATCAGGCGGCGCACGCTGACGTCGTCTTCGCGGAGGATCGCGTGCGGGTCGCCGGGGCGGAATACACCTTTGCCGAGGTCGCCGCGATGGCCTATGCCGCGCGGGTTTCTCTGTCGTCCACGGGCTTCTACGCCACGCCCGAAATCAGTTGGGACCGGCAGGCGGGCAAGGGCCGTCCATTCTATTATTTTGCCTATGGTGCAAGCTGTTCCGAGGTGGTCATCGACACGCTGACAGGCGAAAACCGTATCCTGCGTACGGATATCCTGCATGATGCGGGGGCCTCCTTGAACCCCGCGTTGGACATTGGTCAGGTCGAAGGGGGATTTGTTCAAGGCGCAGGCTGGCTGACGACCGAGGAATTGGTCTGGGACGGCAAAGGCCGCCTTCGGACCCATGCGCCCGCGACCTACAAGATCCCCTGTGCGTCCGACGTGCCGCCAGTTTTCAACGTCCACCTGTGGGGCGGCGAGAACCGGATGGACACGATATACCGCTCCAAAGCCGTGGGGGAGCCGCCGCTGATGCACGGAATCAGCGTGCTCATGGCGCTGTCGGATGCCGTCTGTGCCTGCGGCACGACCTATCCGGACCTGTCGTCTCCCGCCACGGCGGAGCGGGTGCTGCGGGCCGTGCAGGCGGTGCGGTGACGCTGACCCCGGA
>JBARXR010000390.1:0-30476 GCA_049647445.1 Jannaschia sp.
CCGAGACGACGGGGGCGGCGGCATGAACGACGCCTTGCCCAAGTGGGCCGACATCCTGCTCATTCCCTTTATCAACCTTGTGCTGGCGCTGGTCGTGTCCGGACTCGTCGTGGCGTTGATCGGGAAAGACCCGTTCGAGGCGCTCTATATCCTCGTGAACGGCTCGGTGGGGTCGGCTTACGGCTGGGGCTACACGCTGTTCTACGCCACGAACTTCATCTTCACCGGCCTTGGCGTCGCCGTCGCCTTTCACGCCCGGCTGTTCAACATCGGTGGTGAAGGGCAGGCGGCACTCGGTGGCCTGGGCGTGGCGCTCGTGCTGCTCTGGGTGCCCTGGCCTCACTGGACCGTCGCACTGTTGGCAGCCTCACTGGGCGCTGCGGCATTCGGGGCGTTCTGGGCCGCGATCCCAGCGTATCTGCAGGCCAAGCGCGGGAGCCATATCGTCATCACGACGATCATGTTCAACTTCATCGCCTCGGCCCTCATGGTCTATCTATTGTCGCGCGTCCTGTTGGTGCCGGGAGCCGGAGGGTCACCCGAGACGGCGCGTTTTGCAGAGGCGGTGCGCCTGCCCAACGCCTATGACGTGCTGCCGTGGCTCGGGTTTTCCCGCTCCACCCCGCTCAACATTTCCTTCCTGCTGGCCATAGCCTCGTGCGTCTTCGTCTGGGCCCTGATCTGGAAAACCAGGCTCGGCTACGAAATCCGGGCGTTCGGCCATTCGGAGCCGGCGGCCCTTTATGCCGGCATATCGCCGACCCGGATCACGATGATCGCCATGCTGGTCTCGGGCGGGCTGATCGGGCTGATGGCGACGAATTCGGTCATGGGCGAGGCGGAGCGGCTCGTGATCGACCCGGTGCAGGGCGCGGGTTTCGTCGGCATCGCCGTGGCCCTCATGGGCCGGTCGCACCCCGTGGGCGTGTTCCTTGCCGCACTGCTGTTCGGCGCGCTCTATCAGGGCGGCGGTGAATTGACGTTCGAGATGAACGGCATGACCCGCGAGATCATCCTCGTCATTCAGGCCCTCGTGATCCTGTTTACCGGGGCGCTCGACAACATGGTCCGTGCCCCGATCGAGCGGATGTTCCTGACCATGCGAAAGCGCCCGCAGCCTGCCATGCCCACCTCGCCGGTCGCCTCGGACGGGGATCCGAAGGACAGAAAGGTGGGACCATGAGCCTGCTCGTTCCCCGAAAAGGGGTCTGACACATGGATTTTCTTGGCATCCTGCAAATCCTCGACTCATCCTTGCGTCTTGCCACGCCCCTTCTGCTGGCATGCCTTGCGGGCCTGTTCTCGGAACGGGCGGGCATCTTCGACATCGGGCTCGAGGGCAAGATCCTCGCGTCCGCGTTTCTGTCGGCGGCCTTTGCGTCCTATACAGGGAATGTCTGGCTGGGCCTCATGGCCGGTATCTTCGCCTCGCTGCTGCTCTCTGCGGTCCACGGTGTCGCCTCCATCACGTTCCGGGGCAACCAGCTCATCTCAGGTGTGGCGATCAACTTTCTGGCCAGCGGCCTGACCGTCGTTATCGGCGAGGCATGGTTCGGTCTTGGTGGCCGGACCCCCCAACTGGAGGGCGCCGGGAGGTTCCAGGAACTGACGCTGCCGTTTGCGAACGCCCTGCGGGATGTGCCTGTGATCGGGCCGATTTACGCGGATCTGTTGTCGGGACATTCGATCCTCGTATACGTCGCCCTGGCCTGCGTGCCGCTCAGTTGGTGGGTTCTCTATCGCACACGGTTCGGCCTGCGCCTGCGCGCCGTGGGCGAAAACCCGGCGGCGGTCGACACGGCGGGCGTCAGCGTCGTGGGCTTGCGCTATGCGGGTGTCATGATCTGCGGCGTTCTCTGCGGCCTTGCAGGCGCATACCTCGCCACGGCGCTCTCGGCGGGGTTCGTCAAGGAGATGTCGGCAGGGCGCGGGTTCATCGCACTGGCCGCGCTTATCTTCGCGAAGTGGCGGCCGTGGTATGCCCTCGGGGCGACCCTGCTGTTCGGCCTGCTGGAGGCGCTTGGCAACCGGTTCCAGTCGATCGAGCTTCTGGGATTCACGGTGCCCACGCAGTTCATGCAGGCCCTGCCCTATATCCTGACCGTCGTCATCCTTGCGGGCTTTGTCGGGCGCGCCATCCCGCCCCGTGCCGGAGGGGAGCCTTATGTCAAGGAGCGCTGACCTTGCCGCAATGATCCGCGATCGGTGCGGGGCGGAGGCGCCGCGGTACGGGCTGATCCTCGGGTCCGGGCTTGGCCATCTGGCGGAGACGGTAGAGGGCGTTGCCATCGACTATGCCGACCTGCCCGGCTTTCCCCATGCGGGCGTCAGCGGTCACAACCCGAAGCTCGTGATCGGGCACTTGGGCGGCACACGCGTCGCGGTGTTCGGCGGGCGGGCGCATTACTACGAAAGCGGGCGCGGGGATGTGATGCGCCTGCCGCTCGAGGTTCTTGCGGACTTGGGCGCCGAAGCGATGATCGCGACGAACGCAGCGGGGTCCCTGCGCGCCGACATGCCGACCGGATCGCTGATGCTGCTGTCGGACCATATCAACTTTTCCGGACTGAACCCGCTGATCGGTGAGCCCACGGATCGCCGCTTCGTCCCGATGGGCGATGCCCATGACCCGGCTCTCCGGGCCGCACTGCGCGATGCCGCCGGGGCCGCGGGTGTCGACCTGCACGAGGGTGTCTATGCGTGGTATTCCGGTCCCTCGTTCGAGACGCCGGCCGAAATCCGTGCGATCCAGACGCTCGGCGCCGACGCGGTGGGCATGTCGACCGTCCCCGAAGTGATCCTCGCGCGGTTTCTCGGGCTCAAGGCCGCGGCGATCTCGACGATCACGAACATGGCCGCAGGACTGTCTGACGAGGCGATCAGCCATGAGCATACAAAGGCCATGGCACCCTTGGGCGCGGCAAAGCTCGAAAAGGTGCTGATGCGCTTTCTGGGGTGACCGGTCCGGGTATCTCGGCCAACGCTTCGCCCGACAAGGCGGTGTCCCGACGCCTCGGTCGGACACGCTTCAACGGCACGTCCGAAGGGCCTCGTGTGTCAAAACGGCAGTGCCAGATACCGACATGCGGCAAGGCCAAAGATCGTGTGTTGCGCCGACGAAGCCGAATGTGAACGCGTTGGGTTTGATATTGGGGCTTCATTCGGCCTATTGCGGTCATATCCCCGAGAGGTGCGCCGGTGCAGATCTACCTCCCCATTGCCGAAGTCTCGGTCAACGCCTTCCTGCTGGTAGGCCTCGGCGGACTTGTGGGAATCCTGTCGGGAATGTTCGGCGTAGGCGGCGGCTTCTTGATGACGCCGCTCCTGTTCATGATCGGCATCCCACCTGCGGTCGCCGTCGCGACCGAAGCGAACATCATCGTCGCGTCGAGCTTTTCCGGCGTTCTGGCGCATTTCAAGCGAAAGACGGTAGACCTGAGGATGGGTTTCGTCCTGCTGGTCGGGGGCCTGATCGGCGCGGCTTTGGGCGTGCAGGTCTTCGCCATCCTGAGGGAACAGGGGCAAGTCGACCTGCTGGTCAAGCTCTGCTATGTGGTGTTCCTCGGGATCATCGGCGGTCTCATGTTCATCGAAAGCCTGAACGCAATCCGCAGGAGCCGGACCAAGGGACCGGTCCAGCGGACAGAGCGACGGCAACGGGGCTGGATCCATGCGCTGCCCTTCAAGATGAAGTTTCGCACCAGCGGCCTCTACATCTCGGTCATTCCTCCCGCGCTTGTCGGTTTCTTCGTCGGAATCCTTGCCGCGATCATGGGTGTCGGCGGCGGGTTCATCATGGTGCCCGCAATGATCTATCTGCTCGGAATGCCGACAAAGGTCGTTGTCGGCACGTCCCTGTTCCAGATCATCTTCGTGACCGGGTTCGCCACACTGATGCATGCCACGACGAATTTCACCGTGGACATGGTGCTGGCCGTCCTGCTGCTTGTCGGTGGGGTCGTCGGGGCGCAGATCGGCACGCGGATCGGCATCAAGATGAAGGCCGAGCAGTTGCGCATCCTGCTCGCGATCATGGTGCTGGCGGTTTGCGGCAAGCTTGCGCTCGATCTCCTGATCGAACCTGCGGAACTGTATTCCGTCGGAACGGAAGGCAGCCACTGATGCTGCGTGTCGTCCTCCTGCTGCTTGCCGTCGCAATGCCAGCCTGCGCCGCCGAGGAAATCGTTGCCGACTTGAGTCAGGATCGCGTCTCGATCTCGACGTCCTTCGACGGATCGGAAATCCTTGTGTTCGGCGCGGTGAAACGCAATGCACCCGCCCCGACGGGCACGCCGCTTGCGATCATCGTGACCATCGCCGGGCCGGATCAGGCGGTCACCGTCCGGCGCAAGGACCGGCGCTTCGGCATCTGGATCAACACCGACGGTATCGAGGTCGAGCGCGCACCCAGCTTCTATGCCGTTGCCAGTTCAATTCCACTCGCCCGGGCCCTTTCGGAGACGGAGGATGTCCGCTGGAAAATATCCACCCACCGCAAGCTCAGCGCGATCGGCGCGACATCGACGGCCGAGAACACTCCAGACTTCCTGGAGGCGCTGGTTCGGGTCCGGGAGACGGCGGGCCTCTATGCCGTCGAGGAGGAAACGATCCAACTGCGGGATTCGACCCTTTTCTCGACCAGTATCGCCTTGCCCGCAGCCCTGACCGAGGGCAATTATACAACCCGCATTTTCCTCACGCGCGGGGGCGCCGTGGTCGACAGCTACGAGACGTCGATCTATGTCCAGAAAGTCGGGCTGGAGCGGTTCATCTATGCCCTGGCCCATGAGCAGGCGCTGATTTACGGCCTGCTGTCGCTGGCCATAGCGATCGCCGCTGGCTGGATCGCGTCGGCGGTATTCCGGTACCTGTTACCCTAGCCCCGCCCGACATAGGGCATGGCATTGGCCATGATCGTCATCGTCAGGACATTGGTCCCCTCCGGAAGGTCGGCCATGTGCAGCACTGCGCGGGCCGCGTCCTCCACCGCCATCATCGCGACGCCCTCCCCGCCCGCGTCCCGCTGGGCCGTGTCGACGCTTTCCAGCATGGGCGTGCGGGCGTTTCCGATATCGATCTGGCCGCAGGCGATGTTCAGGGCGCGACCATCGAGAGCCAACTGCCGGGTGAGGCCCGTGATCGCGTGCTTGGTCACGGTATAGGTCACGGCCCCCTCGCGCGGGACATGCGCACTGATCGAGCCGTTGTTGATAATCCGTCCCGACCCTTGCGCGCGCATCTGCCGAAAGGCCGCGCGCGCCATGAGGAACATACCGGTCAGATTGACGGAAACGGCTGTGTTCCAGTCCTCGACAGAGGTGCGGTCAATGGGCGCGGCCGGGACGAACATCCCCGCGTTGTTGAAAAGAACATCGAGGCGACCGGCGCGCTCGGTGAAGGCGGACACAGCGGCATCGACGCCGGCCGGGTCGGTCACGTCGCCGGGCAGGACGTGTGCGCCCTTGTGGCCCGCTGCAACGTCTTGCAGGGCCTTTTCCCGCCGCGCCATCAGGCCCACGGTCCAGCCTTGGGACAAGAAGAGTTTCGCGGTCGCGGCGCCGATACCGGAGGACGCCCCGGTGATGAGGATTGTGCGTGTCATTCAGGGTGCTCCTGCTGCAGGACAAGGGGTGCCGCCTCGACCTTGAGGTCAGAGGTATCGAGCGGGACTTTCGGCATCGCGAGGGCATAGCGCTTGACCCAGATCAGGCGGGTCACGGCGCGGGTGATCGCCACGTAGGCGAGACGTTTCCAGAGCGCCTGCCCCGCCTCCATCCGGCCCGCACGGCTCGCGGCATAAAGGTCGGGCGCAAAGACCTGAACGTCGTCCCACTGGGAGCCTTGCGCCGTGTGGGTGGTGACGGCGGCCCCGTGCAGGAACGCGGCACCCATGCGGGCGGCAAAGGGCAGGAAGGGTTCTTCCTCGTCCGGGTGTTCGATCTTGACGATGCTGCTGACAGAAATCTCCGGCTCAGGCGCACCGACGACATGCAGTCTGGAAAAGCCGGGCTTGCGACCGGGCCCCAGATATACGACCTGCGCGCCCTTGATGAGGCCCCTGGCCTCCAGATCGATGCGCCGCTTGCGGTGCTTCAACGGCAGTTCCAGACCATCGCAGATCAATGGCTCGCCGGGCAAAAGCTGTGTGTCGTCAGCCCCATGCGCCTGCCGGAAAGCACGGATCAGGCGAATGCGGGTCGCATTGCGCCAGACAAGAACCGGGGATCGCGCCATCAGGTCGCTGTTCACGCGGCCCGCCACCACGACGCGGTCGTCGCGGGCGGCGGCATCCTCGACCATGCGCTCGAACGCCTCGAACTGCAGATCGGGGTCGCCCAGGGCGTGGGCCAGGTCCAGGATCGGGCTGTCGGCTTCCTGCCGGTGCACACGGTCGAGGTGCAGGTGATCGGCGCCCGAAAAGCGGTCGAACACCATGCGACCGGACTGGTTCACGGGGGCCAATTGCGCCGGGTCACCGAACAGGACAAGGGTCGGAAAGATCTCCTTGAGATCTTCGAACTGCTTGTCGTCAAGCATCGAGGATTCATCAACGAAGCCCACGTCCAGGGGACTTTCGCGCCGTTTCCAGCCGGTGATGAAGTCGCTGCCACGCAGGCCGGCGGCAGCCAGTGCGCCCGGCACGGAATCGGTCTCGTCGTAGACGCGTTTCGCACGGTCCATCATCTCGCCGGTGAAGCCTTCGATTTCGGGCCGATCGGCATCGCCCGCCAGCCATTCCGCGAGTTTCTCGTACTGCGGGTCATACATCGGCGTGTAGAGGATGCGGTGGATTGTCGTCGCCGGCACGCCCCGGCCCCGAAGAACGCTGGCCGCCTTGTTGGTCGGGGCCAGAACCGCCAGGGTTCGCCGGTCACCGCGTTTGCGCTCATAGTCTCCCGATACCAGGTCCAGCCCCGCCGCGCGCAGCGACGTGACCAATTCCGCCAGCAGCAAGGTCTTGCCAGATCCGGCCTTGCCCGTGACCGCCAGCACGCGGCTATCGTCGTCGTCACGCGCGACAGCCGATCCGTCCACCAGATCTATCCCGCTGTCGGACAGGACTTCGGCGATCCTGTCCCAGGCTTCGGCCTGATCGGGAGAGAGTTCGGGGGCTGTGGCGGGGGTGGACATACCCCCTTTTGCAGACTTCGCCCGAGAACCGGAAGGGGCGTCAGGCCCGCATCGACACGCTCAGGTCGCCGAACGCGGTCTCGAACCATCCGCGGGCCGTCCGGGCGTGGAGGCCCGAAGCGTCGCACAGCCTGTCATGCGTGGCATGCGAGAACGTCCACAGACCGGCGGAGATCGTGTCATCCGCGCCCAGCACCTCCGGCTCCCACCCGAGACGGCGATAGACCCGGAGCATCGGGCGGTCGAAGACGCCGACCGAGTGTGTCAGGCCGAACCCGAGACCCAGTTCCGATGCGGCGAGCAACAGGCGGCGGGCCACGTCCGCACCCGCATCGGGCGACAGGCAGAACCGTGTACATTCCCAGGTCATGGGGTTCCGGATCATGCGGCGCGCGATCAGGTGGGGAAAGACATCCACCAGCATCGTCGGCCCGGTCGTCGGCAGAAAGCGCATCGACCCGGCATGACCGCCGTTTCCATCGTCCGCGATGACATAAAGCGGGTCGAGGGCATCATAGGCATCCGTCTCCCATCCCATGGGATCGACGGTCACGTCCCATCCCATCCGGTCACGGAATTGGGCCGTCCGGTCGCGAAACATACCTGCGGCCAGATCGGGTCGCAGGTCGAGATCGGAGGCGTAGAGATAGTGGATCATCTGGCGGGCCCTTCCTGTCGGCGTGTGACAGAGGGCCCTGAGGCTGAGCAGATCAACGGTCCGTCACCGCGCGGCGCCTAAGTTCTGGCGCAACGGCGGGTGCTCAAACGCACAGGCGCTAGAGGCAGATGAGCCCGCGTGAGAGGGCGTTGGCAACCGCGTGGGTCGTGTTCATCGCCCCAAGTTTGAACCGCGCACTTTCGATGTAGACGCGCAGGGTGTGCTCGCTGATCTTCAGGCGCTCGGCGGCCTGTGCCCGGCTGTTGCCCGCCGCAAGGAGGGTCAGCGCGTCGGTTTCCCGAGGAGACAGGGTCGCGTGCAGGACGGGGACGTCGCCGTCCAGCGTCAGCGCCCTTTCGTGGATGTAATGCGCTGCCAGCAACAGGTCGTTGAGGTTGGCACGCGTAAAACGTGCCCAGCTGTCATCACCTGCCCTGTTGTTTACGGTGAAAAGGGCGAACCGCCCCGAAGGGCCCCGGATGGGCAGGCTGACGCCCTGGTTGCCGATTCCGTTAGAAATGGCCTCGGCCAGAAGCGTTCGGGCCGGACGACCGGACCAGTCGAGGCGTTTCCAGTCGACCGGGGTGAAGCCGCGGAAACACGACAGGACGACGGGGTCTATGGTCTGGAAATTGTTCTCGACGTAGGCTGCGACCCATGCCGTGCCATAGGTCAGCGCGGCCCATTGGTCGCCGGTGGATTTTACCGAGTGATAGACGAGATGCTCGACGTCATAGGTGTCGCGCAGATCGAATACGGCCGCTTCCAGCGCGGAAAGGTCAGTCGCCTTGCCAAGCCGTTCCAGCAGGTCGTCCAGCTTGCGCGCCATGTCGTTCCGCCTGTGCGGATGCCGGTTCATCCTGCCCGATCTCCGCGATCGCCACGACGAGCGCCTCCTCCAGCTGGTCAGCCAGGGCGGGCAGCCCGTTGACGGCGGCGAAGCCATGCAGATCGGCCAGCACCTCGATGATCCAATTCTTCGACATCCGACATTCCTTTCGAGGAGGTTAACGAACCATTAAGCGGACGGTAGAGAGGGGATCGTTCCTTGGATATTCGCCGTTTCTTCCTCCTCATTTTCGGCGAGTGTGGCAATTGCAACTCCTTTGCCGGCAATGGACCGCAGAACGGAAACAGAACGGCCCCGCCGTTCCGACAGGGCCGCTCGACAGGAATCAGGTTGGACTAATCGGTGCGCCCGGCGTCCAGCACGTCTTCGAGGGTGCGCAGGCCGGTAACCGGCGACTGGACGAGAACAGACATGTTGCCCGGCTTGTGCTCATTGCGGCGCATTTTCATGTGCGCCTCGGGCAGGTCTTCCCACGCAAAGCACTCCGACATGCAGGGATCGAGCCGCCGTTCCACCATCAGGTTGTTGGCCGCCGATGCCTGCTTGAGATGGGCGAAGTGGCTGCCCTGAAGGCGTTTCTGGTGCATCCACATGTAGCGCACGTCGAACGTCAGGTTGAATCCGGTGGTGCCCGCGCAGATTACGACCATGCCGCCCTTCTTGCACACGAAGGTGGACACGGGGAACGTCGCCTCGCCCGGATGCTCGAACACCATGTCGACGTTCACCCCCTTGCCGGTGATGTCCCAGATCGCCTTGCCGAATTTGCGCGCCTCCGTGAACCAGGCCTTGTATTCAGGCGTGTTGACCGTCGGCATCTGACCCCAGCACGAGAAATCGTTGCGGTTGATCACACCCTTGGCGCCCAGGCCCATGACGAAGTCACGCTTGCTTTCGTCCGAGATCACGCCGATCGCATTTGCGCCAGCCGTGTTGATAAGCTGGATCGCATAGGACCCGAGGCCACCGGACGCCCCCCAGACAAGCACGTTCTGGCCAGGCTTGAGGTCATGCGGTTCATGTCCGAACAGCATCCGGTAGGCGGTCGCCAGCGTCAGTGTATAGCACGCCGCCTCCTCCCATGTCAGATGCTTTGGGCGCGGCATCAGCTGCTGCGACTGGACGCGGGTGAATTGACTGAACGACCCGTCCGGCGTCTCGTAGCCCCAGATCCGCTGCGTCGGGGAATACATCGGGTCGCCGCCATTGCATTCCTCGTCGTCGCCGTCGTCCTGGTTGCAATGGATCACGACCTCGTCGCCGATCTTCCAGCGCTTCACCTTGTCGCCAACGGCCCAGACGATCCCCGAGGCGTCGGAGCCGGCGATGTGATAGGGCTGGCCATGGCCATCGAAAGGACTGATCGGCTGCCCCAGAGCAGCCCAGACGCCGTTGTAGTTGATCCCGGCGGCCATCACGAGAACCAGCACATCGTGGCTGTCGAGCGCCGGCACGTCGACGATTTCCTGCTGCATCGCGGTATCGGGTTCACCGTGCCGTTCGCGGCGGATGGCCCAGGCGTACATCTGCTTTGGGACATGGCCCATCGGGGGCATCTCCCCCAGCTCGTACAGGTCTTTCGCGACAGCGTCGTAAGACAGAGGGGTCGTGTCCGTATCCAGAGCCATTGGTTCCTCCAATCATCTGCTGCAGTGCGGAATCGCAATGCTGCGCTGCATCGGAGCTATCAGGATGAAAGTAACTTTCCAACCGCAAATTCAATTTCTACGTAACTTTATGTCTCTGCTACCTTCGGCACGGGCAGCGTGCGGGCGTAGAATGCGAACGTCGGGATCCAGGCGTCATCGATGTGGACGCGATGCGACTCGATCCGAAGCGCCTTCCGGACCGCAAGCATTCTCAAGACGATGAACGCGGTCTGCTGGGCTTCGCGGGCCGCGATGTACACCGGATGACCTGCGCCCCGCAGGTCGTCGGCGCGCGACTCGACGTGAGTGGCAATGACGGCCAGGTCCCGCGCACCTGCCATGAGAGCGTCGCAGACAAGGGCCATCGGCAGGACCGGAAGAACGTCGGAAATGCGACGCATCAATTCCGCGCCCAAGGCAGCGGTCGGATCGCCGTGGCCTTGCCAGAGAAAGCGGTGCAGCGACAGCGGGCGACCGAAAGACACCGCGGCATAGCCGAAGCGCGCGAAGCGACCCGTCAGGCGCAACTGAAGATGCCGAAACAGATACCGGACCACCATCCACCACCGCAGGCGGAACGCTTTCGAACCCTGTTCTGTCGCCGCGATCAGCACGCGATCCTCGATCACGCGCTCGTAATTGACGGCGACAGGGACAAAAACAACGTCCCGCGCCTCCTCCGGGTCATGGTCAGCCACGATATAGCTCAGAATGCCGAGTTTGGGCGGTTGCAGGGAACCGTCCCGCGACAGCCGACCTTCGGGAAAGACGGCCTGGGTCACGCCCTTGTCGGTGGCGATCTGAATATACCGGGCCAGAACCTTTCGATACAGGGGGTTAAGATCGCGGCGCCGCACGAAATATCCACCCATAGCCCGGATCAGGGGCGAAAGGGGCCAGCGGTGCGCCCATTCCCCGACCGCATAGGCCAACGCTGTCCGCCGCGCGGTCAGCCACGTCACGAGGACGTAATCCATGTTGGAACGATGGTTGAGGACGAAGACGACCGTTGCTTTCGGGTCGATTCCCGCCAGAGCCTCGGCCTCGCCGGTGACCCGGACGCGGTAGAGGCTGCGCGAAAGCCAGCGGGCAAGGCGGGTCGCTACACTGAAGTAAAGCGTTGCGGAAAAGCCGGGCACGATCTCGCGGGCATAGCGGTGTGCCGTCTCGAAGGCGACATCCTCGGGGATACCCTGATCTGCGGCATGGTCCAGAATGGCCTGTGCGACCTTTGGATCGTGGACCACCCGGTTCACGATATCCATGCGTCGGGCCAGTTTGAACGGCTCGATCGGCCTTGCGAGCCGGGTATTCAACCGGGCGACGAGACGTTCGGCGCGCTTGCGAAAGAACCAGCGGACCGATGGAAACAGGAAATGCGATGCGAACGTCACCGCTGCGAACGCACACAGCAGGATGAGCACCCAAAGCGGAAGTTGGACGGCGCGGGTCAGGGCCTCGAATCCCGTGAGATCGTCATGCACATATCCTTGCATACCACGGTCTGTTCCGCGTCATAGCGCTTCGACGCGGGACCTGCGCCGCAGCGCGGCATGTTGACTTATCGCATTCGTGTCCGATAATCCGATCAGAGCGCAATTTTATTTCAAGAGATCCCGCTATGTCGCAGAAAGATCGCCCCTGGCTGTTTCGCACGTATGCCGGTCACTCGACGGCGGCGAAATCGAACGACCTGTATCGCGCGAACCTGGCCAAGGGTCAGACCGGTTTGTCGGTCGCCTTCGATCTGCCGACGCAGACGGGGTATGACAGCGACCATATCCTGGCGCGGGGAGAGGTCGGCAAGGTCGGCGTTCCGATCAGTCATCTGGGTGATATGCGGATGCTGTTCCGGGACATTCCCCTGGATCAGATGAATACCTCGATGACGATCAACGCGACGGCACCGTGGCTGCTGGCACTCTATGTCGCGGTGGCGGAAGAGCAGGGGGCTGATGTGGCCGCCCTGCAGGGGACGGTGCAGAACGACATCGTAAAGGAATATCTGTCTCGCGGGACGTATGTTCTGCCGCCGGCCCCGTCGATGAAGCTGATTTCCGACGTGGCGGAGTATTGCTATTCCGCGATCCCGAAATGGAACCCGATGAACGTGTGTTCCTATCACCTGCAGGAAGCGGGCGCGACACCGGAGCAGGAGCTCGCCTTCGCGCTGGCCACGGCGACCGCGGTGCTCGACGAATTGCGGGACAAGGTTCCGGTCGAGGATTTTCCGAAACTGGTGGGACGGATTTCCTTTTTCGTGAATGCGGGCATCCGGTTCGTGACCGAAATGTGCAAGATGCGCGCCTTTGTGGATTTGTGGGATGAGATCTGCCGCGAGCGGTATGGTGTGACCGACGCAAAGTATCGACGGTTCCGATACGGCGTTCAGGTCAATTCATTGGGTCTGACCGAGCAGCAACCGGAAAACAACGTCTATCGCATCCTTCTCGAAATGCTGGCTGTCACGCTCTCCAAATCGGCGCGCGCGCGGGCCGTGCAATTGCCGGCCTGGAACGAGGCCTTGGGATTGCCCCGGCCCTGGGACCAGCAATGGTCCCTCAGAATGCAGCAGGTTCTTGCGTATGAAACGGACCTGTTGGAATACGGAGACCTGTTCGATGGCTCCCCCGTGGTTTCCGCCAAGGTCGAAACGCTGAAGGACAGCGCCCGCGCCGAATTGGCCATTCTAGACGGCATGGGCGGGGCCGTCGCCGCCATCGAATACATGAAAGCGAGGCTCGTCGAGTCCAATGCCGACCGCCTCGGCAGGATCGAACGGGGTGAGACGACGGTGGTCGGCGTGAATGCCTGGACCGGGGGCGAACCCTCGCCGCTGATAGGTGAGGATGGCGGGATCATGACGGTCGATCCGGCGGTGGAAGCCGATCAGATCGAGCGGTTGGACACCTGGCGCAAGGCACGCGATCCCGATGCCGTCGCCGCCGCGATGGATGCCTTGCGCCGGGCCGCGCGCGACGGAACGAACATCATGCCGCCATCGATCATCGCGGCCCGCGCAGGTGTCACGACCGGCGAATGGGCCGGTGTGATGCGTGCCGTTCACGGGGAGTACCGGGGCCCCACCGGCGTTTCGGCCTCGCAGTCGAACCGGACCGAAGGATTGGAGGACCTGCGCGCCGCCGTTGATGCCGCCTCGGACCGACTGGGTCGCAGACTCACGTTCCTGATGGGAAAGCCCGGCCTTGATGGGCATTCCAACGGCGCGGAACAAATTGCGGTCCGCGCGCGCGATTGCGGCATGGCGATACGGTACGAAGGCATTCGCCTGACGCCGGAAGCCATCGTTGCGGCGGCCGAGGCGGAAGACGCGCATGTCGTCGGATTGTCGATCCTGTCGGGCTCCCACCTGCCGCTCGTCGAAGATGTCATGGAGCGGATGCGCGCGGCCGGTCTCGGACATATCCCGGTCATCGTGGGCGGCATCATCCCCGACGAGGATGCCGCGCGCCTGAAAGGCTTCGGTGTCTCACGGGTTTACACGCCCAAGGATTTTGAATTGAACCGGATCATGGGTGATATCGTGGAATTGGTCGATCCGAAAGAATTGGCCGCCGAATAGCGCCCTATTGTAATCTGTGAGTTCAAAGCATATTGCACGTATCACGTTATACGATCGGAGGAAGTTGGCGTGGCGAAACTGGAAAAGATGAGTCGTGAGGATCTGGAGCGTGAAAAGGCGGCAGCCGAAAAGCTCCTCAAGGAAATCGGGAAGGCACAGGCTGAATACGATGGTCGTCGCCTGAAGGAATTACGCGCCGAGATCGAGGTCATGCTGGCAAAAGAGGGTTTCACCCTCAGCGATCTGTTCGACGGGAAATCCGTCAGGAAGTCTGGCGGCAAGGCCAAGGCGGCTCCGAAATACAAGCATCCCGAGAACGGGACCGTTACATGGTCCGGTCGCGGACGTCAGCCGCAGTGGTTCAAGGATCACGTGAACGGCGGCGGCAAGGCCGAAGATCTGGCGATCTAGCCTTTCCTCGATAAGTCGAAGAAAAGGGGTGCAGAAATTGCGCCCCTTTTCCTTGGAGAAACAAATGACCCCACATATCCGGGCCGAGCCGGGCCAGATAGCTGAAACCGTGCTGATGCCGGGCGATCCGCTGCGGGCGAAATGGGCTGCCGAAACGTTTCTGGAAAATGCCGAATTGGTGAACGATGTCCGGGGCATGTTGGGTTTTAGCGGAACATGGCGCGGCAATCGTGTGACGATCCATGGCTCCGGCATGGGCATGCCGTCGCTGTCGATCTATGCCAACGAACTCATTTCAACATATGGAGCGAAAACGCTCATCCGGATCGGCTCGACCGGCGCGATGCAGGAGCATGTATCCATCAGGGATGTAATCCTTGCGCAGACGGCCAGCAGCATTTCGACACCCTCCTCCGGCATTTTCCGAGAGATCAATTTTGCGCCCTGTGCAGATTTCGGCCTGCTCCGGTCGGCATTCGATGCCGCGCGATCGAAGGGGAGCACCGTGCACGTCGGGGGCATCTATTCGTCCGACGTATTCTACGATGAACGTCCTGACCTTACCGAAATGATGACCCGTCACGGCATCCTGGCGGTCGAGATGGAGGCGGCGGAACTCTACAACATTGCCGCTCGGCACCAGTGCAGGGCCCTCGCGGTCCTGACGGTCAGCGATCACCTTTTGACGCACGAAGCGTTGTCGGCTGCGGACCGTCAGTCGTCTTTCGGTGATATGGTCGAAATTGCTCTGGAAGCTGCGTTCGCCTGACTGCCGGCCTTGCTCGGCACCCGTCTTCTGTCCGGCAACCGGCGCAAACGTCGCAGCGATTGCGCGCGCCGGACACGCGCGACCGCAGGGCCAACGACGGTCGCGTGAAGCCGATATGATGACGTCGTGCCCGGTTGGGACAGGATGTATCACGGAACAACGCCCCGCCTTGCGAAGTTGTCTTGCCAGCAAGTCGTTCAAGGAGAAACCTGATGTCCAGTCTTAAGACGATCGCCGCCATCGTGCCCGTCGCCCTGATACTCGGGGGATGTGTTGGAAACGATCCGGTGGATACAACCGCCGAGATCGAGGCGACAACCGATCAGGATATCGACGGTGACGGGTTGATCGTCGATAACGGCGTGACAACGACGGCCAGCAATTAAGCTTCGCACAGTCATGAATACGGGTCGCGAGGACATGCACTCCTCGCGGCCCTGCGGTCACGTCACGCCGCGCCCCGCGGTGGGCGGTTATTGGCGCGCACGAAATCGATCCCGCTCAGAAGCTCGCCCAACGGCGGGCGACCGAAGGGCACGGAATTTTGCCAATGGGCCAGGATCGTGCCATCCGCGCCGACCCATGTGAGTGCCGCCTCCGAAAAGATCGGAGGCTCCTTTTCCGCCACACGCTCCGATATCCAGAGACCCCATGCGCGGGCCGTGGATTCGGACATGCCGTAGCCGAGGGGCGTCGGCGCGACGGCCCATTCGGTCGCGCTCTGACGGGCGCGAGCCTCCTCGTCCATTGACACCGCAACAACGTCGATCCCGCGCTCCGCGAACGCCGGAAGATGACCGACGAGGGTTTCGAGCTGCTTGCGGCAGGCGGGACAATGAAGTCCCCGATAAAATATCACGAGCGTTTCGGTGGTCTGTTTCGACAGGTCGAAACGACCGCCCGATATGAGAGGGACCTCGAGATCGGGCGCTTTGGTCGCAGGCTTTGGCATGTGCGGCTTGTCCCTGACGGCAGTCCCTATTCGACTATCAGACTTCGCCGTTTTTCTGGCACACTTTTTGGTGCATGCCGAAACGCCCCGGTGGCCCGGAGCAAATCCTGTCGCACCCTGCGCCGAACCTCAGACCTGACGCTCGACCATCATTTTCTTGATCGACTGAATCGCCTTCGCCGGGTTCAGGCCCTTTGGGCAAGTCTTGGCGCAGTTCATGATGGTGTGACACCGATAGAGCTTGAAGGGATCTTCCAGATCATCCAGCCGCTCGCCGGTCGCCTCGTCGCGGGAGTCGATGATCCACCGATAGGCGTGCAGCAACGCGGCGGGCCCAAGGTAGCGATCGCCGTTCCACCAGTAGGACGGGCAAGCGGTGGAGCATGACGCGCACATGATGCATTCATAGAGGCCGTCAAGTTTCTCGCGGTCTTCGATCGACTGACGCCACTCCTTGGCCGGCGTGTTCGATTTCGTCTCCAGCCACGGCATGACCGACGCGTGCTGGGCGTAGAAATGGGTCAGGTCGGGGATCAGGTCCTTGATGACCGGCATGTGGGGCAGCGGATAGATTTTGACGTCGCCCTTCACCTCCTCGATGCCCCACGTGCAGGCCAGCGTGTTCACACCGTCGATGTTCATGGCACAGGACCCGCAGATGCCTTCGCGACAGGAGCGGCGAAAGGTCAGGGTCGGGTCGATCTCGTTCTTGATCTTGATCAGAGCGTCCAAAATCATCGGGCCGCAGGTATCGAGGTCAACCCAATAGGTGTCGAGTCGCGGGTTCTTCCCGTCTTCCGGGTTCCAGCGATAAATCTGGAACTTGCGCAAGTTGTTCGCGCCCTCGGGCTTGGGCCAGGTCTTGCCGACCGTGATCTTCGAGTTCTTGGGCAGGGTGAATTGAACCATGGGGTGTCCTCCTAGAGGGTCGTCAGGATAATTGGGAGCGCGTCCGAGCCAAGGCAACGGAGTGTGTCGGGACGTCGCGCCACGTCGAGCACCACCTGCGAGGCGGCGGCATCATCACGGGTGGCAGCGGCGGAGGCCAGCGTGATGATCTCATCGCTGGTGGAATTGTCGATGATGCAGTCGGTCGCAGGCGCCAGCGGAACACCGGGAAATCGCTCTGCCACTACGGAATTCACGACGCTCTTCGCAGCGGTACGGGTCAGGTCGGTGCCGACACCGGTGTTGCAGGCGGCCAGCGCAAGCGGCAGGAAGAGAGCGTCAAGCCGCATCGCGCACCTCGTTCAGCCAGGCGGTGGGATGCGTTTCATACCCAAGCGTCACCAAAGCCGCTCCATATGCCTCGGCGTAGGCTTCGGCCACGACACGGGGCAGCTTGTCCCGCCACTGACGCGCTTGACCGGAGGCCACATGCGCTTGCACCCGGTCGATGCGGTCTTCGGGTTTTGCAAGCCCCCCGAACAGCGCATTGCCCCAGAAGATGTCGACACCCTTCTCGACTTCCCTCTCCGGCAGGCCGAGGTTGCGCAGGTGCTCGCGAAAGCCGTTGCACGTGGTATCGGCGATCAGATCTTCATAGCGGGCTTCGATGCCGTTGGGCCGGGTATAGTCCCACGCTAGCATCTCGTCCAAGGTCTGCGCGTGCTTCTCGTGCATTTCGAACAGCATCTTGTCGACCTCGCCCGGCAATCCGTTGAGGTGCTGCTGATAGGTCTTGCCGCCCAGATCGTCGCGCGGCTCGTGCAGGAAATCTTCGCCCTTTCGGGGTGCATGCTGATGATAGCGATAGCCGGACAGCATCACATCCCGCGGATCACGGATGACATGCAGAACGCGCGCGTCCGGTCGGGCCAGGATCGAAGGTCGAAAATTCGACGACCAAGAATACAGGAATATCCTGTCGCCGTCCGGAATGACTTTGCCGGTGACGGACGGATAGACGATGCGTTCCTGCACGCCGATCACGGCGGCCAGTTTGCGGAACACGGCGCGCATCCATAAGGTCCCGGTCTTGTGGTGTGTTCCGACACAGATGACGCGCGGGGCGACCAGATCGCTCATCTGCTTGCCCTCTCCGTCGTGCAGTCGAGCAGATCCTCGATTTCGCCACTGCTCATTTCGCCGGAAGGGTCGTTCGCAAGATCGGGGCGACCGATTGCCGTGACGCAGGAGGCCAGACCGGGCGAAACCTTCACGTCGGCATCGACGAAATCGACCGCGGAGGGCCCGGAAAGTCCCCCGAAGCCATCGCACCCCGCAAGCGCGACCGCAGCAAGCATCGCAAGGACCTTCATGTGCGCCCCCCGACAGTCAGCCCGAAGGTCGCGGGCGCTGGCTTGCCCGCAACCCGCCTCGCGATGCAATCCGCGAGGAAGTCTTCCGGGGTCTGCGGGTTCAGGACGCGATTTGTGACGGTTATGCCGCCCCGTGCTCTTGCCCCGCCCGAGCCGATGCCCACGCCGATGCTGCCCGAGACGCCATCGGCCTGACGCAGTTCCCTGCTGCAGAGCTCCTGTGCCCGCTCGGCGGACATCGGGACAGGCGCGCAGGCGATCACCAGAAGCGGCAGCAGGACAATACCCCGGATCATCGCGGGATCGCCTTGCAGGCGTCGAGCTTCGCGAGATCGGCGGCGGAGGTCGTCCGGATCGCGCCGTCCGACACGGCGACGCCCTGGTCCCGAGCGCAGTCCAGATAGGCAGCGCGACGCGTCTGAGGCGTATTCGGCACGCAGGCCATCAGGGACAGCACGGCCGCCCAAGCGATATGGCCGCGCGCCACGGGTCAGCCCAGCCGCTGGACACAGGCCGTGAACGTCGCCCGCTCTTCCTCGGTCAGCTCGATGTTCGCGCTTTCGGTCACGCGGTCGGGAAGGATCGGCTTGCCGATCTCCGCCAGACAGGCATTCGTCAGGCGCCGCGCCGCGTCGTCAACCTCCACTTCGGGTGCAGTCGATTGACAGGCGACGAGAGACATCGCGGCAAGGCTCAGGAAAACATAGCGCATCAATACACCCGTGCTTTCGGTGCGATCTTCTTGAGATCGATGCCGCCGTCGTTGTGGCTGGTCAGCGGATTCATGTGGACGCCGCGGTAGCCGAGGCTTGCCGTCTGCTTTTCACCCCTGAACCATGTCAGCGAATGCTTGCGCCAGTTCTCGTCGTCGCGGTTCGGGAAGTCTTCGTGCGCATGGGCGCCGCGCGATTCCTTGCGTGCCTCGGCGGCGACCACCGTGGCCACGGCGTTGGGCATCAGGTTCGCCAATTCCAGCGTCTCCATGAGGTCCGAGTTCCAGATCAGCGTGTTGTCGGTGACGGCGACATCGGACAATTGGCCTGCGATACCCTCCATCTTTTCCTTGCCCTGCGCGAGGGTTTCGGAGGTTCTGAAAACGGCTGCATCGTCCTGCATCGTCTTTTGCATCTGCAGGCGCAGCTCGGCTGTGCCGACTTGGCCGCGCGCATGGCGCAACCCGTCGAACCGGGCGAGCGCCATTTCGACCGAACGCATGTTCGGCGTCGGGACGGCAGCGTTCGGATCGACGGTCTCACCGGCGCGGATCGCGGCGGCGCGACCGAACACCACGAGATCGATCAGGCTGTTCGACCCGAGGCGATTGGCGCCGTGAACCGAAGCGCATCCGGCTTCGCCCACGGCCATCAGTCCCGGCGCGACGGCGTCGTCATTGCCCTTCGTCGGTGCCAGCACCTCACCCCAGTAATTCGTTGGGATGCCGCCCATGTTGTAGTGGACGGTCGGCAGCACGGGGATCGGCTCTTTGGTGACGTCCACGCCCGCAAAGATGCGCGCGGATTCGGAGATTCCGGGCAAACGCAAGTGCAGCGTCTCGGGCGGCAGGTGCGACAGGTTCAGGTGGATGTGATCGCCGGATTTGCCGACGCCACGTCCCTCGCGGATTTCGAGCGTCATGCAGCGGCTGACCACGTCACGGGATGCGAGGTCCTTGTAGGTGGGCGCATAGCGCTCCATGAACCGCTCGCCCTCGGAGTTGGTGAGGTAACCGCCCTCGCCCCGCGCGCCCTCGGTTATGAGGCAGCCCGCGCCATAGATGCCGGTCGGGTGGAACTGCACGAATTCCATATCCTGAAGTGGCAGGCCCGCGCGCGCGACCATACCGCCGCCGTCGCCGGTGCAGGTATGGGCCGACGTCGCCGAGAAATAGGCGCGACCATAGCCGCCGGTCGCCAGAACCGTCATCTTGGCCGAGAACAGGTGCAGCGTGCCGTCGTCCAGCTTCCAGCAGAGGACGCCCTGGCACGTGCCGTCCTCGGACATGATCAGGTCGATGGCGAAATATTCGATGAAAAACTCGGCCTTCTGCTTGAGGCTCTGTCCGTACAAAGTGTGCAGAATGGCATGGCCGGTCCGGTCGGCGGCGGCGCAGGTGCGCTGGACCGGGGGGCCTTCGCCGTATTCGGTGGTGTGGCCGCCGAACGGTCGCTGGTAAATCCTGCCCTCTTCGGTGCGCGAGAAAGGAACGCCATAGTGCTCCAACTCGTAGACGGCCTTGGGCGCTTCCCGGGCGAGGTATTCCATCGCGTCCGTATCCCCGAGCCAGTCAGATCCCTTGACCGTGTCGTACATGTGCCATTGCCACGAGTCCGGCCCCATGTTGCCGAGGCTGGCCGCGATCCCGCCCTGTGCGGCGACCGTATGGGAGCGGGTCGGGAAAACCTTGGTCACGCAGGCGGTGCGCAGACCCTGCTCGGCCATGCCGAGCGTCGCGCGAAGACCTGCGCCGCCGGCCCCGACCACGACGACATCATATTCATGCGTTTCGTATTCATAGGCTGCCATTGGTAGAACTCCTTACAGCGCCAGACGGGCCAGGGCATAAACCCCGGCCAGCGCCGCGGCGTAGCTGAGACAAGTGGTCGCGACGATCGCGACGGTGCGGGCGGTGCCGTGAACATAGTCTTCGATCAGGACCTGAACGCCCTTGGCGAAATGAACCCAGCCCACGACCAGCGTCAGGATCGCGATGAGCGCGGGAACGGGACGGGTGTAATAGGCCACGATCTCCTCGTAGGGTGCGCCGAGAACGGCCCCGAAGGTGAACAGGAACAGCGGCACAAGGATCACGAGGGACGCGGACAGCAGGGTCTGGTGCCAGTGATGCGTTGTCCCGGAACCGGCAGACCCGAGGCCCGCGACGCGCTTTCGGTCGGTCAGATAAGCCATGTTGCGCCCCTTTCAGAGAATGATGACGGTCAGGAGCGTCAGCAGCACCGAGCCGCCGATCATGCCCAGCCCGAGTTTTTCGGACGTGGCGACATCCAGGAAATACCCCTGATCCCAGACCAGGTGCCGGATACCGCCAAGCGTGTGGTACCAGACGGCCCAGATCGAAAGCAGGAAGACCAGCTTGCCGAACCACGACGTCAGGAACGCGTCGGCGGTTGCAAACGCGTCGGGCCCGGCGGCCAGCGCCACGAACCACCACGTGATCATGAGACCCGCCACGACCAGGGCATTTCCAGAAATACGCACGAGGATCGAGGTCATGGAGGTCAGCTGCGGGCGATATACCTGCAAGTGAGGGCTCAGGGGACGGTTGCCCCGGTTCACATCGGCCATGCGACGCTCCTTTTGGGTCGGTGTTCGATCTTCATAAGCGTTGGTTCTAGCGATTTCGCGCCGGGTGTCACGGGGTCGGACCGTCGCAGTCCGTTAAATTGCACCGCAAAGCCATTTTTGTGATCACGCACCGCAGCCTGTGATCACGGGAACAACCGAGGTCGGGCCGCGTTTTGCGGACCCACGGAAGATGGAGGACGGGATGAGCGACAAGTCACAAGAGCAGATCTGGGACGAATGGCGGGACCTCGTGAACATGACGCCAAAGGACCTCGAGGACTGGCTGGAAAGCGAGGAGAGCAAGTCGGTCGGCGTCGATGCAGGCGACGGCGACAGCAAGGGGCGCAAATCGGGCAGACGGATCGTCGAGATCAAGCGGACCAACAAGGACGACTTGTCCGATGATGACTGGGACCACATGGCGCGCGTCGTGGGGTATGTGAAGCGGCACCTGTCACAGGGCGGCCCCGAGGACGACATGGAACATTCCGCCTGGCGCTATTCCCTGATGAATTGGGGGCACGACCCGATGCAGGATTGACCTGTCGTTCCGCCTTTAGAAGCGCGGGCGGCACCTGAAGATCGCGGGCGACGACGCGCGGCCGTCGGATCGGACGGGGCCGACACGCAATTGCTTTGCGCAGGACACCGATGGCGCCCCGTCAGCGGCTGGCGTTGCGGCGGAGAGCATCGACCATCTCGGAACAAATCACGATCCGCTCATCCCAGTGATAGTAGAAGGCGTTGTCCTCGCCGCAGTCCTCGTAATCGACAGGGATGCTGCGTGGCAGCAGCAGCACCGCATTGACCCGCGCGATATCCTTCGCGAGCAACCGGAGCGCCTTTCCCTTTATCGCGGGGCGCAGGCTGTTTGTGGGCGCGTCTGGCTTTGCC
Organism: Jannaschia sp.; assembly: GCA_049647445.1. Lineage (GTDB taxonomy): Bacteria > Pseudomonadota > Alphaproteobacteria > Rhodobacterales > Rhodobacteraceae > Jannaschia. The sequence goes on from JBARXR010000390.1 coordinate 22,462, forward strand.
ACATCGAGGACGTCCCGCCACGATCGGGCGATGACGAGGGACTGTTCGGCACACTCATCGGCCATTTCGGCCGGCATGCCCAAGGCGCGCGCCAGCGGCCTGCGCTCGACCGGATTGAGACCGTGAAACAGGCATACCGCACGCGCCATGCGCTGTGCTCCGGGCATGTATTCGTCCCATGGGTCGAACAACTCCCTCTCGCTTTCGATCCGGGACAGCGCCGTCACGTCGCGGATGATCTGCTGCATCTCCGCCTCCGAATGCAGGCGATCGGCAAGCACCATCGCAAAGCTGTCGGCGGCGTTTTCCTCCGGACCGAACATCGACACGGTCATCTGGTCGACCACCGCGTGCCCGACCTCGTGATACAGCGTCATCCGCAGGTTGCTGAGGACGAAATCGGCGCGGGCCGGGGTCACCAAACACAGAAGACAAAGCAAGATACGAAACATGTCGACACCAATGCAGGATGGGAGACGACGGGCAAGACATTTGGTGGCCTCAAGCGCCTGACGCGGCGTGGCCGGATTTCGAGGCCATCGTCTAGGCTGCGATAATGACACTTTGGTTAGAACGAGGCTGACAGCCATGGCCCAGTCGCAGGACGCCCTCCGACAGATCGCAGACGCCTATACCGCAGCCTCGAATTCGAAATCCGCCGAGGCCGTGGCTTCGTTCTACGCGGTCGATGGTAAGGTCGTGATAAATCTGGGAGAGCCATGGTGCGGGCGAGATCGGGTTCAGGCGATGGTGGAAGGGTTCTATGCCGACGTTCCCGACCTGACGCTGACCAGTGACGACACGCGCGGCGCGGGTGATCATGCGCTCTATCTCTGGACGTTCACGGGACATGACGCGGCCAGTGGCAACCCCCTTACGATTCGGGGCTCAGAGGAATGGGACCCTGGTCCGGACGGCAAGGTGGTGGCTTCGCGCGGATGGTTCGACGCGGAAGATTACGCACGGCAAGCCACCGGACTGTAACCCCGGTCACGCGGGCATCGCGACCCAGTAGTCGAGGTCGAGCAGCACGTCGGGCAGGTACTTCCCGTCATCCCCGCGCAGGGCGAAGGCCTCACCCCGGGTCGCCACCGTGCGCAGGCGCAGCGCGGCGATGCCCGGTGCGAGGTCGGCGCTGTCCAGCACCTCTGACCACGCCCGCACGGTGTCGCCGGCAAAGCAGGGGTTGGCATGGGCGCCGGAGTTGATTGCCAGGATCATCTGCGCGTTTGCCAGCCCATTGAACGAAAGTGCGCGCGCAAGGGAGATGACATGGCCCCCATAGATCAGCCGTTTGCCGTCGTCGCGGTGCGTCGCGTCGAAATGCACCTTGGCCGTGTTCTGCCAAAGCCGGGTGGCGAGCATGTGCTCGGCCTCCTCGATGGTGGTGCCGTCGATGTGGTCGATGCGTTCGCCAACGGCGTAATCGGCGGCGCGATGCGGCTCGCCTGCAAGGGTGAAATCATAGCCGTCGAAGGTCAGGTCGGCGGGGATGATCAGCGCCTCGGGCGGGACGGTCTCGGCCAGATCGGGGATCACGCTCTCCGGGGCGGGCACGTCGACGTTGGCCTTCCGGACCATGACCCAGCGGACATAGCTCAGCACCGGCTCGTCATTCTGGTTCAGGCCGGCGGTCCGCACCCAGACGACCCCGGTCGTCCCATTGGAATTCTGCTTGAGGCCGATCACCTCCGATTCCGCACGTAGCGTATCGCCCGCGAAGACTGGTTGGAGAAAGCGGCCCTCTGCATACCCGAGGTTGGCAACGGCATTGAGCGATATATCCGGCACCGTCTTGCCGAAGACGGTATGGAACACGAGAAGGTCATCCAGCGGCGCGCCATCGAGACCAGAATCGAGTGCGAAGACATCCGAGGAATGGAGCGCGAACCGCTGTGGATAAAGCGCGTGGTAGAGCGCCCGTTCACCTTCGGCCACGGTCCGCGGAACCGCGTGGCGGATGACCTCGCCGACGACGTAGTCTTCGAAAAAACGGCCGGCATTGGTCTTTGTCACCACTGTCGATCCGGTCATTGCGCCCCCAGCTTCATGTTGATGGAATAGGGCACCTCGACCTCCTTCGTCACGGCCTGGCAACAGCGCATCAGCCCCTCGCGGTGGTCCCAGGCATAGGCCGGCGCGCCATGCAGGACCCAGCCTTTCGACAAGGCCTCCGAGACCTTGTGACAGAAGGTGGCGTCGTCTTCGCCCGTCAGCGTTCGATAAAGCGTCGTCATCAAGCCATCTCCCCGGATCATCCGAACGGGTTCACCCCAAGCCAGGCATGGATCCCCGCGACGATGGCCATCAGCACCAGACCGATCACCAGCGCCTTGACGTCGCCCTTGACCGAAACCTCCGTCGGATAGTCCCAAGGCCTGGATCGGTTGATGACGACGACCGACACGATGGCCCAGGTCAGCATCCCGCCGAACAGAACCAGTGATGCCAGATCGCCGTTCACCAGAAGATGCGCCACCGCCCAGGTCTTCACTGCCGTCAACTGCGGGTGCCGGATGCGCGCCGAGAGGGTGCCCTTCGCCGCACCGACACCGAACAGATAGAATGCGAGCACCATGAGCAGGTTGTTGACGTGAACGAGAAAGGCAGGTGGATCCCACACCGGGATGAATGCCGCGCCGCGATACCCAATGACCATGGCGACGATACCAAGCACCGAACCGACGGCGACCAGTCCCTTGGCCTTGTCGCCCATCCGTTGCCGGAGGCGCGGAGCAAGACGCTTGAAGAAATGCGCCCCACTCCAGAGCAGGAGGCCGATGATGATCAGGGTCATGTCACCCCTCCAAAGCTGCAATTGCCGCCAGCTTTGACAGGGTTCTGCGCGCCGTGTCCACATGGAGATTCTCAACGATACGTCCGTCCAGAACGGCGACCCCCTGCCCGGTGGCCATGGCCGCGTCGAACGCCGCGATCTGGCGACGCGCGAGGTCGGCCTCCTCCGCGGTCGGCGCAAAGGTCGCGTTGGCGATAGCCACCTGCGCCGGGTGGATCAGCGTCTTGCCATCCATCCCCAGATCGCGACCCTGCTCGCATTCGGCGCGCAGGCCGTCATCATCCTTGAACGCGTTATAGACGCCGTCGACACAGACGATCCCCGCCGCGCGCGCGGCCATCAGACAGGTCTGGAGCGCATGCATCATCGGCAGCCTGTCGGGACGGTTGCGCGACCCGAGGTCCTTGGCCAGATCGTTGGTTCCCATCACGAAGCCGCCCATGCGCGGCGCGCGCGCGATGGCGGCTGCGGCCTGGATCCCCTCCGGCGTCTCCATCATGGCCCAGATCGCGGCTGCGCTGCCGGCGGCATCCAGAACCTTGGCGGCGGCCGCGACATCGGACGGCCCATTCACCTTCGGCAAAAGGATCGCGTCCACGTCAGCGGCGGCGAAGGCCGCCAGATCATCGGTGGCCCAAGGCGTCCCGGCCCCGTTCACCCGCACGATACGGGCGCGAAGCCCGTAGCCACACTGCGCCAGGGCATGCTCCAGCGTCTCGCGGGCGTTGACCTTTTCGTCGGGCGCAACCGCGTCCTCCAGGTCGAAAATGATCGCATCGACCGGCAGACTCTGCGCTTTCTCCAGCGCCCGTTCCCTGGAGCCGGGGATGTAGAGAACGGAACGGTACGGGCGGTCTGAGGCGATCATGGCTGTCTCCGGGCTTGGGGGCTTGGAACAGGTCGGGAAATGTTTGGCAAGTATGACGAGGTCAATCATCTCGATTGTTGCGAGCGCTCCGGAAGCGCCTCAGCGCGCGCTGCCCACCGGCATTAACTATTTCTTCGGACCTCTGTGGCACCTTCCGACTCGTTGAATTCCTGCCGGCACCTCCGGCCCTCCCCCCTCAGAGACATCGGCTGCCGCCGCGTGTCTGACGGCTGTCCGGGTCCGTGACCATCGAAAGGAAAGTGCCATGACCAAGACCCAGAAGCTCAATGCCACGCTGGCTGCCCTGACAGCGTTCGTTCTGACCCTGCTGACCCTGCCCGCCAATGCGCAGGGCCAGAACTGCGGGCCTCGCGGCAGCGTTCTGGAGCGTCTGTCGTCGCATTTCGGCGAAACCCGGCGAGGCATCGGCCTCGGCGCGCAGAACCAGGTGATGGAAGTCTTCGCCTCCCCCAGCACCGGCAGCTGGACGGTGACAGTCACCCTGCCGAACGGCATGATGTGCCTTGTCGCCTCGGGCCAGAACTTCGAGGATCGGATGGACGACCTCAGCCATCTCGCCGACGCGGATACCTGACCGCCGGACCGGCACGAGAATTCGATGCACAGGGCGCCTTCGGGCGCCTTTTTGTTTGTCCGGCCGCGCGCCGGACGTGATGTCGGACAACGCTTGCACCCTTGCGCGCCCCCGTCCCTCGGGGGTAGCCCATGCACCGACTCACGGACCGTTACATCGGAGAAACATCATGGCTCGACCCAAGATCGCCCTCATCGGCGCTGGACAGATCGGCGGCACGCTCGCCCACCTCGCTGCGATCAAGGAACTGGGAGACGTCGTTCTGTTCGACATCTCCGAAGGGACGCCGCAGGGCAAGGCACTCGACATTGCCGAATCGGGCCCGGTCGAAGGGTTCGATGTCGCGCTGAAGGGCACCAACGATTATGCCGATATCGCGGGCGCGGACGTCTGCATCGTCACCGCCGGCGTTCCGCGCAAGCAAGGCATGTCGCGCGATGATCTTCTGGGTATCAACCTCAAGGTCATGAAGGCCGTAGGTGAGGGGATCCGCGACAACGCCCCGGACGCTTTCGTCATCTGCATCACCAATCCGCTGGATGCGATGGTCTGGGCGCTGCGTGAGTTCAGCGGCCTGCCGCACGAGAAGGTCGTCGGCATGGCGGGCGTGCTCGACAGCGCCCGCTTCCGCCATTTCCTTGCCGAGGAATTCGGCGTCTCGATGCGCGATGTGACGGCCTTCGTTCTGGGCGGTCACGGCGACACGATGGTCCCGCTTGTCCGCTATTCCACCGTTGGGGGGATCCCCCTGCCCGACCTGGTCGAGATGGGGTGGACATCGGACGAAAGACTTGACGCGATCGTCCAGCGCACCCGTGACGGCGGCGCGGAGATCGTGGGCCTGCTGAAAACCGGCTCGGCGTTCTATGCCCCCGCCTCCAGCGCCATCGAGATGGCCGAAGCCTATCTCAAGGACCAGAAACGCCTGCTGCCCGCCGCCGCCTGGGTCGACGGTGCGCTCGGCCTGAGCGGCATCTATGTCGGGGTTCCGACCGTGATCGGTGCGGGTGGGATCGAACGTGTGGTGGACATCAAGATGAACCGCGACGAGCAGGCGATGTTCGACAAGTCCGTGGAGGCCGTCAAAGGTCTCGTCGAAGCCTGCAAGGCCATCGACAGCTCCTTGGTCTGAGCGACGGCGTCATCTGCCGAAAAGGCGCGCCCCGTCGGGCGCGCCCTCATTTCCAAGTCCCGCCGATCACACTCTCCGGGTCCCGCTTTTTTTGTGATCACAGTCCGCTTCTGTGTGATCACACTCGTGCGATTTCCGGCATCAATCCCGAAAACAGGGCGCTTTTCGGTTCCAAGACGTCTCCTGTCGTGCCAGTGGCAAGGGCGACCCATATCGAACCGGACAGGGACGCACCCATGAATATCCACGAATATCAGGCCAAATCCCTGCTGCGCGACTACGGCGCGCCGGTCAGCGAAGGTGTGCCCGTAACCAAGGCAGCCGACGCAAAGAACGCTGCGGCGCGCCTCGACGGGCCACTTTGGGTGGTCAAGGCGCAGATCCATGCGGGCGGGCGCGGCAAAGGCCACTTCAAGGAAGCCGAAGCGGGCGAGAAGGGCGGCGTGCGCCTGACCAAATCCGTGCAGGAAGCCGCTGACGAGGCGCGCAAGATGCTGGGCAATACGCTGGTCACGCATCAGACCGGCCCGGCAGGCAAGCAGGTCAATCGCATCTACATCGAGGATGGATCGGGCATCGCGCGCGAACTCTATCTCGCCCTTCTGGTGGACCGTCAGTCAAGCCGCATCGGGTTCGTCTGCTCGACCGAAGGTGGCATGGACATCGAGGAGGTCGCCGCCCATACCCCCGAAAAGATCGTCAGTTTCTCGGTCGATCCTGCCACCGGGTATCAGCCGTTCCATGGACGCCGCATCGCGTTCTCGCTGGGCCTCGAGGGGGCTCAGGTGAAGCAATGCGTCAACCTGATGGGCATCCTTTACAGGGCCTTCACCGAGAAGGACATGGAGATGCTGGAGATCAACCCGCTGATCGTGACGGATACCGGCGACCTCAAGGTGCTGGACGCCAAGGTCAGCTTCGACGGCAACGCCATCTACCGTCACAAGGACATCGCCGAATTGCGCGACGAGACGGAAGAAGACCCGAAGGAACTCGCCGCCTCCAAGTACGACCTGAACTATATCGCGCTCGACGGCGAGATCGGCTGCATGGTCAACGGCGCGGGCCTCGCCATGGCGACGATGGACATCATCAAGCTCTACGGCGCGGAGCCCGCCAACTTCCTCGACGTGGGCGGCGGCGCGACCAAGGAAAAGGTGACGGAGGCTTTCAAGATCATCACCTCCGACCCGCAGGTGAAGGGTATCCTCGTAAACATCTTCGGCGGAATCATGCGCTGTGATGTCATCGCCGAGGGTGTGATCGCCGCCGTCAAGGAAGTCGGCCTCAAGGTCCCGCTGGTCGTCCGGCTTGAGGGCACCAACGTCGAACAGGGCAAGGAAATCATCCGCACCTCCGGCCTCGACGTGATCGCGGCCGATGACCTGAAGGATGGGGCCGAAAAGATCGTGAAGGCGGTCAAGGGCTGACCTGAATGGACAAGCCCTGCGACACTCCCTGCGAAACGGTCGAGATCGGATACAGCCGAAAATTCTGGTTGATCTGTCTTGCCGCCTTTCTGTGCCTGGTTGCAACGCCTTGGTACGGGATTGTCTTGGGCGCGGATCATCCAAAGCTCGCCCTCACCTCGGCGATCGCCTGGGTCGCCGTTCCATTTGGCCTTTTGGGCGGGCTGGTTTCGGCCTTCGCTCTTGTGCGGCGGGACCGGACTGTCATCCGTCTGACCTCCGACGGCCTGTCGTATCGCTACATGTGGCGCGAAACCTTTCTTCGATGGGATTTAATTGATCGCATCGTGATCAAACCTGGCCGGTCCGGCGACATCTTTTACGTGATATCCGATGCCTCGATGGCGCAGCTGGGATCTGAGGTCGAAAGGGGGCGCGTCCCACGGGATCTCGCACGGCGACTTGCCAGAGGCGGATATCTCATGATCGACGAGGCGTCCTTGAAGACGAATGACGTTCGCCTCCGGTCCGTCCTGGGACGCTTCACGACTGTTACGGGAGCGGACGGCAGCGCGGTCTCCCCTGTCATCGCCGTGGTTGCCCTGTGCTGCATTGCCTTCGGGGCCAGCGCGCACGCATCGTTTGCCAACCCTCTCCGCAACGACATGCTCTCCGCATTCGCCGACCACTGCTACAGCCCGCTGCTGACCGCGCAATCGGCACGATCGAACATCGCCAGCACCGGCGCCCGGGTCGATTTCTATGACATGAACCCGTTCTCCGACGTCCCCCCGACGCCCGGCACGAGCGTCACGCCCGGCACGGACCGCCGATGCGAAGTTGCCTTCGACGGAAGCCACGGTGCCGCTGCCGCCGATGTGGCGGTGTCCGGTCTGCAGTCCGAAGGCATCCGCACCGACGCGCCCCTGCCCGCAACGCACGCGACCGCAGCCCTGCCTGGCACAACTCTGCTGGCCGCGCGGTATCTGAACCCGGCGCGCATCGCGGTCGTGCACACCGGGACCCGGCCCGGCCCGAACGGCACGGAGACGTTCCTGTCGGTCGAGAGGCTTACGCCCGAAGCGAGCGCAGAGGTTGGCCGATGATCCGGTTTGCCCCGTTCCTCTTCGTTTTCGTCCTCGCCGGATGCGTCACCAGCAACACGGTGCGCGGTCCTGCAGGCTTTGAGGACATCGCCGTGCAAAGGATGCGCT